>CAZRKG010000064.1:295-11112 GCA_964600635.1 uncultured Geobacter sp.
GCAGGCCACGCCGTTCTGTCAGCAGTTCCAGCACGGCCTGCCATTCAACCTGCTCATGGCTTCCTTTAGCTGGAATCAGATGTTGATTATGGCAATAACCACAACGCCAGGGGCACCCCTGGCAGAAGATCACCGCTGCAAGCCTGCCCGGGTAATCAATGGTGGTAAATGGGATCAATCCGCCGATTGTAAGCATTTTGTTTGACCTTGTAGGAAAGTAAAAGCGGGCTGTAGCTTCCTGCAACCCGCTTTTAGCAGTTTATAGGGCTGAACATCAGCCGGTCAACAGCTATGAATCTGCCTGCTATTCCACAGACAGGTTTTTGCAGGGTTCCGGCTGTGATCCATCGGCCAGCTCCTGCCTGATCTTGATTGCTGCTTCAACCATGTTGCGTAATGAAGCTATGGTTTCAGGCCATTGTCTGGTTTTAAGGCCACAGTCAGGATTTATCCAAAGCCGTTCTGGTGGAATCACCTGAAGGGCCGACCTGATTAACATACAGAGTTCGTCTGTTTCAGGCACACGGGGGCTATGTATATCATAGATGCCAGGGCCGATCTCATTCGGGTAGCTATCCCGCTGAAAGGCATTCAGCAGCTCCATCCTGCTGCGGCTGGCTTCAATGCTGATTACATCTGCATCCATTGCAATTATCCAGGACATGATGGAGTTGAATTTACTGTAGCACATATGGGTATGAATCTGGGTACTGTCGGAAACCACACTGACCGCAAGCCTGAAACAGTCGGTTGCCCATTTCATATATACCTCGGCATCCTTCTGACGTAGCGGCATCCCCTCCCGCAGTGCAGCCTCATCCACCTGTATAATGGCTATGCCTGCCTGCTCAAGCTCATACACTTCATCACGGATTGCCAATGCAAGCTGTTTGCATACCTCTGCACGGGACAGGTCTTCACGCACAAGGCTCCAGTTAAGCAGTGTAACCGGCCCTGTCAGCATCCCCTTGACCGGCTTGCTGGTCAGTGACTGGGCATATCTGATCCAGTCAATTGTCATCGGTGTTGGACGGGCAACATCACCGTAAATCACAGGCGGTTTGACACAACGGCTGCCATAGCTCTGTACCAAACCATTTTCTGTAAAGCAGAACCCATCCAATTGTTGGCCAAAATACTCGACCATATCATTGCGTTCTGCCTCGCCATGCACCAGGACATCCAGGCCAAGACGCTCTTGACGCTCAATTGCGGTGCTTATTTCGGACTGCATAAAGGAACGGTAGGCGGATTCAGCCAACACCCCTTTGTTAAAACTGCTGCGGATGGAACGGATCTGCTTTGTCTGCGGAAATGATCCGATTGTGGTGGTTGGCAATAACGGCAGTTTAAGCCAGGCTGCCTGACTTTTCCTGCGTTCTGGATAGGGGCTGTTCCGTTTCATCATATCGGCAGTGATGTTTTTAACACGCTCCCGCACATCTTTGCGTAAGGTTGCATCGTTTTTGCTCTGCCTTTCCAGAAGTGCATCATTTTCACGCAGTAAAGGCTCATGCTCACCACTGGAAATAGCCGCCAGAACAGCCACTTCACGGCATTTCTGAACGGCAAATGCCATTCTTTCCTTAATCTCCGCCTCCAGTTTATGCTCTTGCAGCAGATCAATCGGTACATGCAGTAATGAACAGCTCGATGCAAGCATACACCGCTCAACACCAACCTTTTTGATGATCTGATCCAGAATATCTTTGGAATGACGCAGGTTGTTTCTCCAGATATTGCGGCCATTGACCAATCCGGCTGAAAGTGTTGTGGTGGATGGAAGTTGATCCAACACCTGTTCAAGCTGGTCAGCACCACGTACAAGGTCAAGGTGCAGACCTTGACAGCCGGTTTCCAGTGCGGTGGTCAGGTTTTCATCAAGGGAACCAAAGTAGGTTGCCAGCATCAGCTTTGCATTGCCAGCAGCCTTTTTCAGCTTTCCATAAACCGGTGCAAACAGGCTGCGTACCTGTTGCGGCAGGTCACAGCAGAGGACAGGCTCATCAAGCTGTATCCATTTGCAGTGGGGGGCCAGTTCTGCCAGCACCTGGCAGTAAACATCAACAATCTGGTCAAGGTACTGCCAGCGATCAACACCATCGCATTCCATCCCCAGACTGATATAGGTTAATGGCCCGATCAACATCGGCTTGGCACAAAAACCAAGTGACAGGGCCTGGATTGTATCCCGAAGCAGCTTGTCCGATGAATGTTTCACTGTCATGCCCGAAGTAAACTCCGGCACAATGTAGTGATAGTTGGTGTCAAACCACTTTGTCATCTCCATTGCCGGAATATTTGCTGCCATATCACCACGTGTCATACAGAAATAAAGGTCAGTTTCATCTGTGGCAGAGGATTTTTTAAAACGTTCTGGCACCAGACCCAACATGCAGGTGGTGTCAAGCATCTGATCATAAAGGGAAAAATCACCCACTGTGACCATGGACAAGCCCTGTTCCTTCTGTAACCGCCAGTGTTGTTCCTTCAGGCTGTTTGCACAGGCGATCAGATCCTCCTGACTTAGATTCCCTTTCCAGTATCCTTCCAGTGCCTTCTTGAGTTCTCGATTTACGCCAATCCGCGGAAATCCCAATATGTGTGATTCCATTATTTCATTATCCTTTCATGTCTAAACGCGAGACAAACTACACTTATAAACAGGACGTCTTCTGGCTTCCGGCCCTATGGTTTCAGACCTTCCTGTTGCAATGCAGACAGTGGTTCTGAAAGGGATCAATTCCGGTTACAGCGGCGCGTCCGCGACGGATTCTAACCGTCTTCCGTTTCCTGTTTATCTACTAAAGCCGCCAGGGTTCATAAATCATCTATATCAAGGCCAGCACCTCCTCTGTCCTGTCTGCAAAAATCTGACCGGCTATCTGAGCTTAAACCGCTACACTTTTAAGCAGTAAAACCTCACTGTCAGCCTTTACAAACAGGTGATGTCTGATATTTGCATCAAAATAAACACTGTCATCCTCGCAAAGCTCCACAATATCTTCTTCAAGCAGCAGATCTGCATTTCCACGCAGGACATATACAAACTCTTCGCCCTGATGGCTGTGAGGAGATGCCTCAATCTCATTTTTGGAACCAGACAGTATAAATGGCTCCATTTTTTTACTTATTTTTTTGTGTGACAAGGCACTGCAACTGACATTACCTATGTTATCAAGATATGCTGGCCTGCGTTCATTGGCTCTCACAACCTCAAAACGTGGTTCAATCTCACCATCTTCAAAGAAAAAACCGATCTTGACATCAAAAAAGCTGGCAATTTTAGAAAGGGTAGCTATGGGCGGCGAAACCTTATGATTCTCGATCTGTGAAATCAGAGCAGGGGAAAGCCCGATCGCCCTGGCTACCGCCTGCAGGGTGTATTTTCTGGCAAGCCTCAGCCTCCGTATTTTTGTTCCGACATCATAATCATGCATCCGGTTTCTCCAGCATACGTTTGATTTTAAAAACAAAAAAACCCACCTGTGCAACAGCAACAGACGGGCTTTCCGCATTAAAAGCCTTATTACGGTATCACTTTTCCCAGACCACGGGGAACCTGCAAGTGCTTGGATCAGGCAGGTATTCTGGCTTGTGAGTCATCCTCCAGGTACCTTCCCAACCTGTCTGGTCAGTGGTTATCACCCTTTGTCATCACTTACAGCGGCGGGTCCGCGGGGGAATAGCCTTAAAAAGCGTCACCCCTCTTCCCTGTTAGGCCCCTGAGGGCACCATGATCCGATCATATTCAGTTTTGTATGGCCTGGCATATTGTGATTTGCAAGACGCAGTTAAGTATGAAATATAAATAGCAACATTATATGCTTTATGCAACTACGGCTGCATTGCAGGCTATTCCTGATTACAGCAGCCCTCTTTAAAAAACTTCCGCTCTGCATATTCAGACTGCTTGCCGGTGTTAAAGGATGATACTGGCCTGTGGTAGCCCATTACCCGTGTCCATACTTCACATTGTTGACGATCTTCCTGCGGGATTGCTGTTTGCTCTTGCTCGTTGTTCATGTTGTTGTCTCCTTTTAAATAATTTTCCCGTTCCTTAACAAGAAATGGAATTGGGTTGAATTTACTTCCCATGTTACAAAAATCTGTTCAAAACTCATGTCCGTTTATTGCTAACAGGTGCAGCTCCGCTTCTTCACCAACTCTTCATCACACAACGGACAGTAGCGATGTTCCCCATTCAGATAGCCATGTTTAGGGCAGATGGAAAATGTGGGGGATATTGTAATGTATGGCAGGCTGAACCGCTCCAGAGACCGCTTGACCAACTGCTTGCATGCTTCAGTGCCGGAAACCTGCTCACCAAGGTAAAGGTGCAGAACAGTACCGCCAGTGTACTTCCGCTGTAGTTCTTCCTGACGTTTAAGTGCCTCAAAGGGATCATCGGTAAACCCAACCGGCAGTTGTGATGAGTTGGTATAGTAGGGTGCTTCCTCTGTTCCGGCCTGTATCATATCCTGGAAACGCTTTCTGTCCTCGCGGGCAAAACGGTAGGTAGTTCCCTCGGCTGGTGTTGCCTCAAGGTTGTAAAGATGGCCTGTCTCCTCCTGAAACTCCACCATCCTAGCCCTTAGATGATCCAGCAGCCTAACCGCCATACCATGCCCAAACTCTGTCGTAATATCCTCTCGATCCTGTGTAAAGTTACGGATCATCTCATTGATGCCGTTCACCCCGATGGTGGAAAAATGGTTCCTTAAAGTGCCAAGATAGCGTTTGGTATAGGGGAACAGTCCATTATCAATATGCCGCTGGATTACCTTACGTTTGATCTCCAGGGTTGTGCGGCTGATCTCCAGTAGCTGATCCAACCGTTTGAAAAGGCCGGCTTCATCACCCTGATGCTGGTGGCCAAGTCTGGCACAGTTTATGGTTACTACGCCAAGGGAGCCGGTCTGCTCTGCTGAACCGAACAGTCCGTTACCCCGCTTGAGCAGTTCCCGCAGATCCAGTTGCAGACGGCAGCACATGGAACGAACCATGTTGGGTGATAATTCGGAGTTAATAAAGTTCTGGAAGTAGGGCAGCCCGTACTTGGCTGTCATCTCAAACAGCAGCTCTGCGTTTTCACTATCCCAGGGAAAGTCTGGCGTTATGTTGTAGGTGGGGATCGGGAAGGTAAAAATCCGGCCCTTGGCATCGCCTGTAGTCATTACCTCAATATAAACACGGTTAATCAGGTCCATCTCTTCCTGTAAATCACCGTATCTGAACGGCATTTCTTCACCTGCAATCACCGGCACCTGCTCTTTCAGGTCGTCGGGGCAGGTCCAGTCAAAGGTCAGGTTAGTAAAGGGGGTCTGCGTCCCCCAGCGGGAAGGCACGTTAAGGTTAAAGATCAGCTCCTGTATCTGCTGCTTAACCTCGTCATAGCTGAGTTTATCTTTACGGATATAGGGTGCCAGGTAGGTATCAAAGGAACTGAATGCCTGGGCACCGGCCCATTCATTCTGCAATGTACCCAGAAAGTTTACAATCTGCCCCACGGCACTGGAAAGGTGCTTGGGCGGGGCGGCCTCCACCTTGCCCGGCACTCCGTTAAACCCTTCTGTCAGCAACATCCGTAAAGACCAGCCAGCACAATAGCCTGCCAGCATATCAAGATCATGGATATGCAGGCTGCCGTCACGGTGGGCCTCACCAGCTTCCGGCGGGTAAACCTGACTGAGCCAGTAGTTGGCAATCACCTTGCCGGAAAGGTTAAGGATCAGGCCGCCCAGGGAGTAGCCCTGATTTGCATTGGCACTGACCCGCCAATCGCTCTGATCAAGGTATTCGTTAACCGATGCGGTTACATCCACCACGGTTTTTCTATCCTGCCGCAGACGGCTGTGCTGTTCACGGTAGACCGCATAGGCCCGCAGGGTGTCAAAATGGTTGGCAGAGATTAAGGCCTGCTCCACCACATCCTGAATCTGCTCCACACTGGGGTGCTGCTGCTGAAAACGGTGCCTGAGTACCTTAAGAACCTGGCTGGTAATCAGACGGGCCTCTTCCTCTTCAAACTCCCCGGTTGCACGTCCTGCCCGTGTAATTGCAGACAGGATACGGTTTGACTCAAACGGTGCAGTGCTGCCATCACGCTTCAGCACAAATGCAGGGGTTATGTTGGTTGTTACTGACATCTTTTCTCCTTTAAAAGCCTGTAAACGCAAAAAGTCCGCCACCACCGAAGCAGTAAGCGGACTTTCCCGTATTCAAAGTCACCTGTTTATCTGTCACTGTAACCCTCAGTCCACGGAGAGTTGCATGGTTAAATCAAAGGCAGGTCTTCTGGCTTGCGAATCATCCTCCGGGTGCCTTCCCGACCTGTACGGTCAGTGGCTGTTACCCTTTGTCATCGCTTACAGCGGCGGGTCCGCGGGGGAATAGCCTTAAAAAGCGTCACCCCTCTTCCCTGTTAGGCCCTTTCAGGCACCTTTGATGTTGTATTAATTTTTCAGAGTAGAGCAGAACATGTAGTGTATGGATGTGTACCATAACACAATATATGGTGTCAAGTAGTGACCTGCAAGCCTGTAGAGCTTGCAGTAACATACGCAATGCAGTATCTATTGATACTGTGCGTCTTAATTTGTAAAGATCGGAAAAACAGATGCTGATAGTAGCCTGTATCAAACAAGTGCCCGACACCACCCAGGTCAAGATTGATCCGGTTACCAACACCCTGGTGCGTGATGGAATCCCCTTTATCATGAACCCCTATGACAGTCATGCCATGGAGGCTGCCCTGCAACTTAAGGATCAGTTTGGTTTCAGGGTAGTGGCTGTTTCCATGGGGCCACCCAATGCCGAGGCAACTTTACGCAAAGCCCTGGCCCTTGGTGCAGATCGGGCTATACTGCTTTCTGACCGTGTCTTTGGCGGGGCCGACACCCTGGCGACCAGCAAGGTGCTGGCTGCCGCAATCCAAAAACTGGCCCAGGAAGATAAACCGGTTGGGCTGGTGCTGTGCGGCAAGCAGACCATTGATGGTGATACTGCCCAGGTTGGCCCCGGGATTGCTGTCCGGCTTGGCTACCAGCAACTGACCCTGGTGGACAGGATTGAGGAGCTTGACCTGACCTCTAAGACCCTGGTAGTCAGCCGCAAACTGGAGGGCAGACATGAGCTGGTGCAATCGCCACTACCGGCACTTCTGACAGTAGTGCGGGAGATCAACCGCCCACGCTACCCAACAGTACCGATGCGGCTTGAGGCAGAAACCACCCAGGTGGAGCTGTGGGACAACAGCGTACTGGGGCTTGATCCCGATGGTATTGGCCTGAAAGGCTCCCCAACCTGGGTATCCAGAATCTTCTCTCCAGAGCGGGATCAGGGCGAGATTATTGGTGATGGTTATGGCAACCCCGAAGGAACCGTTGATCTGCTGCTGGATGAACTGATGAAAAAGGATCTGTTGCCAATATGAGCGAGACAGCACCCAAGATAAAGAGGCCACGGGGCCGTGCCCGTTTGCAGGAAGGTAAATGTATCGCCTGTGGTGGCCGATGTGAAGCAGCCTGCCCTGTCAACTGTATTGTCCTGAATGATACTGGTGCACCGGTTATTGATGCAGCCAGATGTATCGGCTGCCAGAAATGTGTCAAGGTCTGCCCGGCCCAGGCACTGGAGATCTCCTTCACCTCGGAGGAGCAGAAGATTCTGGATCAGCTTGCTGCCTCCGGTGCAGCCGTTGTTGAGGAGGTTGATCCTGAAGCTGCGGCCATTGCCAGACTACAGGCTGAATACAGCGGGGTCTGGGTTTTTGTGGAACAGAACGATGGTGTGGCGGAAAAGGTATCCTGGGAGTTGTTGGGAAAAGGTCGTGAGCTGGCCAACAAGTTGAAGACAGAGCTGTCTGCTGTTGTAATCGGCCACAACGTGGAACCGCTCTGCAAAGAGGCATTTAAATATGGTGCAGAAAAAGCCTACCTGCTGGATGCCCCTCTGTATGCCGGATACCGTACACAACCCTATCTGCAAGGGATGTTACACCTGGTAAAGCAGCATAAGCCGGAAGTCATCCTGATGGGGGCCACTGGCATTGGCCGAGACCTGTCCGGTGCAGTGGCAACCCAACTGGGAACCGGCCTTACCGCTGACTGTACCGGACTGGATATTGACGACAAACGGAATCTGATGCAGACCCGACCTGCCTTTGGTGGCAATATCATGGCTACCATAATGTGTGACAAATACCGCCCACAGATGGCAACTGTACGCCCCCATGTAATGCAGATGCCGGAACCGATAGAAGATGCCAGGGGTGAGATCATCTGTGACAGCTTTGTTACACCGGAAGATCAGGTACTGGTGAAAGTACTCAAGGTTATCCGTGAAGGAGATGCCAGACAGAAGGTTGATATTGGCGGGGCAGAGTTCATCATCTCTGGCGGACGGGGCATGATGGGGCCGGAAAACTTCGCAATGCTGGATGAACTGGCCAAGGAGCTTAACGGGGTGGTGGGTGCCTCACGTTCTGCCGTTGATGCCGGCTGGATGCCCCATGAACGGCAGGTGGGCCAGACCGGTAAGACTGTGCGGCCCAAGATCTACATTGCCTGCGGTATCTCCGGTGCCATCCAGCACCTGGTAGGAATGCAGGATGCAGACCTTATCATTGCCATTAACCGTGATAAGGAAGCCCCTATCTTTGAGGTGGCCCACTATGGCATTGTGGGTGATCTGTTTGAAATAGTTCCACTACTTACCAGCAAGATCAGGGCGTTAAAGGCAAGGGGCAAAAAATCATGACACCAACACCTTTAATTTTTACACCCGTTTTTATCATCGCCCTGGCACTGTTTAGCTTCAGTTGCTGGAAACGGCTGTCTTTAACCGCCCTGGGCCGCAGTGATAATCGCCTGGATAACATCGGACCCAGAATCAAAGACACCCTTTGCTACGCCTTTGGACAGAAGCGGGTACTGGCAAAACCCTCTGGCCTGATCCACCTGTTTATATTCTGGGGCTTTCTGGTACTATTGATCGCAAATAGTGAGTTTCTGCTGAACGGCCTGTTCCCGGTCATATCCTTCAGTAAACTGCCGGACAGCCTGTTTAAACCGGTTATGCTGGTGATTGATGTTGTCTCCCTGACCACCCTGCTGGCAGTCATGGTGGCCTTTATCCGACGGATTGTGGCCCCACCCTACCCGGAGGCCCGCAGCTTTGAGGCTTTCTTCATTCTATCACTGATCGCACTGCTTATGCTGGCCTGGTTCGGGATCAATGCCGCCAATATCCATCAGATGCCGGACAGTACTCTGCTGAGAAGTGCCACGCCAATATCAGCCTGGTTTATCTCTTTTATACCCCAGGGGGCTGGCAAACTGGCACATGATCTCAGTTGGTGGATCCATGCCCTGGTGCTGCTGCTGTTTATGAACCTGCTGCCTTTAAGCAAGCATTTCCATATCATCACCTCCATCCCCAACATCTTTCTTCATCGCTACCAGCAGCCGGTTCTGCCGGAAAGGGAACAGTTTACAGTTGGTGCAGAGTTTGGAATCAGCCAGGCTGATCAATACACCTGGAAAGAACTGCTGGATGCCTTTTCCTGCACAGAATGCGGTCGTTGCCAGATGGCCTGCCCTGCCAGCCAGACCGGTAAGACATTGAATCCACGTCAGATTATTTCACAGTTGAAACATAACCTTATGGCAAACAGTGCCAGCCTGAAACAGGGTACTGTACCGGAAACCACGCTGATTGGTGATGGCGATGCCTCCATCTCTGAAGCTGCCATCTGGGACTGCACCACCTGCGGAGCCTGCCTGCAATCCTGTCCGGTCTTTATTGAACAAATGCCGAAGCTGATTCCGCTACGCCGTTACCTGGTGGAGATGAAGTCCCGTTTTCCAGAAGAGCTGCTGAACCTGTTTGAAAACATGGAAGGCCGCAGCAACCCCTGGGGGATTGCCCCCACAGAAAGGGCCAAGTGGGCGGCACATCTGGGGGAGCGGCCCTTTGAACCAGGCAAGACCGAGTATCTCTTTTATGTGGGCTGTGCCGGATCATTTGATGCCCGTGCCAAGCAGATCAGCCTGGCAACAGCTCTGCTGCTGGATAGGGCCAATATTTCCTGGGGAATGCTGGGCAAGGAAGAAAAGTGCTGCGGTGATTCTTTACGCAGGCTGGGCAATGAATATGTCTTTGAGCAGATGGCAAAAGCTAATCTGGAGCAGTTTACCAAGCTGGGCGTTAAGAAAGTGATCGTACAATGCCCCCACTGCCTGACCACCCTCAAGCATGATTACCGCCAATATGGGCTGGAGCTGGAAGTTATCCACCATAGCCAGTTACTGCTGCACCTGGTACAGGATGGCCGCCTGAAACTGACCAGTAAGGCTGAGACAGGCCGGCTGGTATTCCATGACTCCTGTTACCTGGGCCGCCACAACAATATTTATGACCAGCCACGTCAGGTAATTAAACTTGCCACTGGCTGCCAGCCACTGGAGATAGACCGTAACAGGGAAGATGGTTTCTGTTGCGGTGCTGGCGGTGGCAGAATGTGGCTGGAGGAGTTCAGCGGAGAGAGGATCAACCTTGTGCGGGCCAAAGAGGCACTGGAACAGCAGCCAGACACCATCTGCACTGCCTGCCCTTACTGCCTGACAATGTTTGAGGATGGGATTAAAGACCTTGGGGTGACATCTGAAGTGCAGTTAAAGGATATTGCCGAGGTAATGGCAGAGGCAGTATTGCGGGGCTGATCCCGTCCTGGTTACTATCCAAATCGCGTAGAGCTTCAAAACCGTTATTTGCCATTGCACCGTTTAACAGTTGTGTGCTGTCGCCGAACAGTT
>CAZRKG010000065.1:0-11097 GCA_964600635.1 uncultured Geobacter sp.
CGCCTTCGTCGCCGATCTCCTCGCCGCCTTGAATCCATCTTTGATCTGGAATTGGAATAATGACCTATTTAAATTAACATACAACTAATGCACAACACCATCAGCATCAAGCATCAGGTACAATGACCTGCCTGATACCCCGTCAAACCTGACCGGTTTGCCATTCAGTTCCAGCTCTACAGCAGCCCCGTCCTCAAGATCAAAGGCGATGGTATCTACTGCCTTCCATTCAATCTGATCGCCACTTTCCAGCTCATACCGCTGGTAGGCACCACCGTCAATAATTATCACAACTCCGCAATTTTGTCTGGCCTTCAGCTTCACAAGAATCCCGTCAGGCCGCTGTGGTGTTTCTATGGAAACAGACTGACTGCCTTGTTCATCATGTACTGTATCTTGTCTGTCCTGTTCCGGCTGTTCTTCAGGTTCAACAATCTGTACATCTTCCTGATGCCCATCCTGCACAGAATCATCAGGCTCTGACGGGGCAGGTTTATCAACGGTTATCAGGGTAGCACTGCTGGTACGTTCTGGCTCTTCGGGTGAGAAAAACAGACTTGAGATAAGTAATGCAATGAAAAGCAGACCTGGTAGGATCAGGCGTTGCCACCGGAAACCATCAGAATAAGAACGATAATGTTTCTTTTCATCCTGTGGTGCAACCTCAGTATCAGACTGGTCTGTATCACGCCCCAGTTGATCCAGAAGCATTGCTGTGTCCAGACCCAGGAAGTTAGCATAAATACGTACAAAGCCTCTTAAATGGGTGGGACTTGGCAGATCATCAAATCTGCCCGCCTCAAGCAACCGCAGAATCCGCCTGCTGATTTTTGTAGCTTCCTCTGCTTCTTCCAGGCTGACTCCGCTTGCCTGGCGTTGCTGTCGCAGTGTTTCGGCAATACCGGAGCATACTTCTTCCGGATTATCATCAGACTTAATATCCATAGCCCTGTCTACTTGAGCAGATCAATATAACCGGCTGATTTAAAACCTATTTCCGTATCCGGTGCAATCCTGATTACCTCCTTGAAGGCAGTTGCTGCTGCATCAAGACGGCTGTTTTTCATCCAGGCCAGGCCAAGGTAATAGTGGGCCTGGGCATATTCCGGTGCAATATCAATGGCCCGCTGATATTCCCCAATGGCCAGGTCTGTCTTGCCCTGTGCAAAAAAAACCCTTCCAATAGTCATCCTTACAATCGGGTTGCGGGGGTCTGTCGCCCTTACAGACTGAAGTTCATTCAGTGCCTGCTGATGTTGCCCCTTGCCCAGGTAGGCCAGGCCAAGGTTTATGGCTGCATGGTCATGGCGGGGGTAGAACAGATCCTCCTTAACCGCCTTGAACTGCTGAATAGCGTTATCCCAGCGGTTTGTCTCCAGATAAAGCACACCCAGATCATTTCTGGCATCGGAATAACTGGGCTTTAACTGAATCGCTTTAAGAAACCTTGGTTCTGCCAGATCAGGACGACGCCTGCCCATCAAGGCCCGCCCCAGATTATATTGTAGTTCCGCCACATTTGAATAAGACTTTTCAGCTTCGGTCAACTCGGCCAAGGCTGCGGTGTAATTACGTTCTTCCAGATAGGAAACCCCCATCTGATAATGATAGGAAGCGGGACGAACAGTGGACGAACCGGTAGAACAGCCCGCCAGCATCAGGATAATCACAAAACTGCTTAAAATATTGCCATAGCCCATAACCGCACCTCGGTTCAGCCAGTTGCTGACTTAAAGCCATTAAGGCAGCTCAACATCCTTGAAGGAAGTCAATGCCTTAAAGCTCTTGTAGCGTTGTTGTATCTCTGGATATGTCAGGCTCTTCATCCGCTCCAGACTGAATTTCTCCACATTAAAAGAGGCCATAACCGATCCGAAGACCAGTGCCTGACGCATCCCTTCCTCAGAAAAATCACCGGTATTGGCCAGATAGCCCATAAAACCACCGGCAAATGTGTCACCGGCTCCGGTGGGGTCAAAAACCTCTTCCAGCGGCCAGGCCGGTGCTGCAAAGACAGTTTCTCCGGTAAACATCAGCACACCATATTCACCCCGCTTCACCACCAGACGCTTACAGCCAAGACTGATAATCTGGCGGGCCGCCTTAACCAGGTTAGCCTCACCAGTCAGCATTCTGGCTTCACCTTCGTTAATCACCACAATATCCACCCGTTTAAGCACCTCTTTCAGTGCATCCGGCTTGGATGAAATCCAGAAGTTCATACTGTCACAGGCGGTCAGGCGTGGTTTTTCCACCTGATCAAGCACCTGTAGTTGCAGATCAGGGTCTATGTTGGCAAGAAAAAGCACATCTGTCTTGCGGTAATCCGGTGGCAGTTCCGGCTTGAACTCCATCAGCACATTAAGCTGGGTATCAAGGGTCTGGGCTTCGTTAAGGTCATAGCCATACTTGCCAGACCAGTGGAAGGTCTTACCTGCTATACGTTGCAGCCCCTGAAGGTCAACCTGGCGGGATTTCAGGAAATCAATATGTTCCTGCGGAAAATCCTCCCCCACCACCGCCACCAGTGAAACATCACTGAAAAAACTGGCTGAGGTAGAAAAATAGGTGGCAGAGCCACCAAGAACGTTCTCACCCCGCCCAAAAGGGGTTTCAACAGTATCAAAGGCAACGGTTCCAACGACTACAATTCCCATAAAAGTTAATCTCCCTATGACAGGTATTTGGCTACAATCGGGCCAAGTTTCTGAATTGTTTCACCAGGAATGGTGTTGCGATCAGTCATAATGGCATTCTGCAAGGCGGTATTGCAACTGCAACTACAGTTAAGAACAGATTCTTTGACAGCATTGCGGATAATCTCTCTGGCAGTGGCAACGTTCTTCTGCATTGTGGCAACCACCTGATCAACCGTCACTGCATCATGGCCTTCATGCCAGCAGTCATAGTCGGTTGATAGTGCAACCACACCATAACACAGCTCTGCTTCACGGGCCAGCTTGGCCTCAGTCAGGTTGGTCATGCCGATGATGTCCCCACCAAGTTGGCGGTACATATTGGATTCTGCACGGGTTGAAAATGCCGGCCCTTCCATGCAGATGTAGGTGCCACCTTTGTGGGCTGTAGCTCCAGCATCTCGGGCAGCCTGGTACAGTCTGGCAGACAGGCAGGGACAGGTGGGGTCAGCGAAGCCAACATGGGCCACAATACCGTTACCAAAAAAGGTTGCCGCTCGCTCGCTTTTAGTGCGATCAATAAACTGATCAGGAATCACAATATGGCCTGGTACGATCTCTTCCCTCAGGCTGCCAACAGCAGCGACCGATATGATCCGCTGCACACCAAGCTGTTTCATGCCATAGATGTTGGCCCGATAGTTGACCTCGGACGGCAGCAGGCGGTGGCCACGGCCATGACGGGGCAGAAAAGCCATTTTTACGCCAGACAACACACCGGTAATATAATTATCAGAGGGTTCTCCAAAGGGGGTCTCCAGCCGTACCTCCTCCACCTGCTCCAGACCTTCCAGGTTGTACAGACCGCTGCCGCCAATCACTCCTATCATAGGTAAACTCTCCTTCAGTTGATGTTTGCCTGATCCATCCGCCCCTTTAACTGACCACAGGCAGCAGATATATCACTGCCACGGCTGTCACGGGTAATCACGGTAAAGTTGCGATCCAGCAGGTATTTGTGAAAATCATCCAGGCTTTTTTGTGTTGGTGGCACAAAATCAGCCTCGGCATGGGGGTTAAACGGTATCAGGTTAATCTTGCAGGGGATGTCGGACAGAAGACGTACCAGCCGCCTGGCATCCTCTTTGGTATCATTCAGTCCACCCAGCAGGACATACTCAATGGTGATCTTGCGGCGGCCAGGCAGCGGGAACTGCTTCAGAGCTGCCAGCAGCTCAGACAGAGGATACTTCCGGTTGACCGGCATGATCCTGTCCCGCAGTTCATCGGTGGTGGCATTGAGGGAAACCGCCAGATTAACGGTGACTTCATTCCCCAACCGGATCAGCTCCGGCACCAGCCCGCAGGTGGATACCGTTACCTTGCGGGTGGAAAATTGCAGGCCATTATCATCCACCATGATCTTAAGTGCCGCAATTACATTATCCAGATTATGCAGCGGCTCACCCATCCCCATCATCACAATATTACGCACATCAACATCTCGGCGTACCGCCAGAATCTGGTTAACGATCTCGGCAGTTGTCAGGTTACGTGCCAGCCGGAAGGTGCCGGTCAGACAGAAGGCACAACCCATGGCACAACCGGCCTGGGATGAGATGCAAAGAGTATTGCGGTCTTCATCCGGTATGATGACCGACTCCACAGAATTACCATCTTCCAGCATAAACAGGTACTTACGGGTGCCGTCCTTACCCACCTCAACCATTTCCGACTCTAGTCTGCTTATGGTGGCAGTACGGGACAGCTCTGCACGTAATGACTTGGAAACATTGGTCATTTCTTCAAAACAGGCTGCGTCATACTGGTAAAGCCATTTAAAGATCTGGACAGCACGGTACCGCTCCTTGCCCTGCCCCTGTAAAAACTGCTCCAGGGCTGGCAAGGTCATATTTTTAAGGTCTGGTAAAGGTGGGGATGTTGGGGTCATAAACCTAAAAGTGATCGACTAATTCCAACTCCAGATCAAGGATGGATTCAAAATGGCGAGGAAATCGGCAACGAAGGCGTAACGCAGTACGTTGAGAAGCCGATGACGAGCCAACGAAGAAGACGCTTTGATATGGCATTGAAAAAGTGGCTGGTCAGCAGGGCTAGTGCCTTGCTGACCAGATGAACAGGATTCCTGGAAGCTGCAACTAGCCTACCAGCTCAAAGCTGTTAAAGAAGTAGGAAATCTCAAAGACGGCTGTCTCAGGGGCATCGGAACCATGTGCAGAGTTCTCCTCAATATCCTTGGCAAACTCCTTGCGGATGGTACCGGCATCGGCGTTGGCCGGATTGGTGGCTCCCATCAGGGTACGCCAGTCAGCAATGGCATTGTCCTTTTGCAGGCAGAGTACAATCACCGGTGAACGGGACATAAAGCCGCACAGGTCATTGAAAAAAGGACGTTCTTTGTGGACATAATAAAAACCTTCCGCCTGCTGACGTGTCAACTGGATCTTTTTCATACCCACAATGGTAAAGCCGGCTTCTTCAATCTTGCTGATGATTTTGCCAGTCAGGTTACGCTCAACCGCATCTGGTTTAATAATTGCAAAAGTACGCTCCATCTTGTTGTTCTCCTTGGTAAATTTGGTTGCTAAAGACTGGTATGTATAGCACTTAACCACCTGTAATGTCAAACCGTCAGCGGTTAACATCCTTTATTCCAATTCCAGATCAAAGATGGATTCAAGGCGGAGAGGAGATCGGCGACGAAGGCGTACACTAAGTACGTTGAGGTGCCGATGACAAGCCAACAAAGAAGACGCTTTGATCTGGAAGTGGAATGACTTCTCTGCTTGCCAAGCAGCCCCTTGAAGCCCTATTCTTGCAGAATGGAAAAAAGAACCGAGCCAACAGCTAGCCATAACCCACGCCATGCTGCCTTCAGACTTATGCTGCAACTTTCAGAAGGCAATCTACATGCAGATGTTCTGATTGATCAGACCCTGGACAGAAACCAGATCCAGGGGCCGGATCGAGGTCTGCTGACAGAGTTGACCCTTGGTGTGCTGCGTCATCAACGCTCCCTTGACCATCAGATACAGCAGCTTCTGGACAGGCCGATCAGCCAGCTTGACATTAAGGTACTGATCCTGCTGCGGATGGGTATTTATCAGTTACAGCAGCTTGACCGGATTCCAGATCATGCTGCTGTACATGAAACTGTTGAGCTGGCAAAGCTATTGGCACCCAGGGCCAAAGGGCTGGTTAATGCTGTGCTGCGTAATTTTCTGCGTTGCAGAGACCAGCTTGCATGGCCTGACAGAACTGCTGATCCAGAAAACTGGCTGGCAACCACCTACAGCCTGCCCGACTGGCTGGTAAAGGACTGGCTTAACCGCTTTACACTGGACGTAGCCGAACAACTGGCAAAGGCCAGCAACCAGCCACCTCTACTGACCATCAGGGTCAACACCTTAAAGACAAATCCTGCATATCTTCTGGAACTGTTTGCTTCAAAAGGAATAGATGCTGCTTTATGCAACTATGCACCGGAAGGGATCCGGCTCTTGCAACGTTGCCAGGTGACAGAACTGCCTGGCTTTGGGGAAGGGCTTTTCTTTGTGCAGGATGAAGCCTCGCAGTTAGTTGCACGCCTGCTGGAACCACTGGAAGGGGAAACCCTGCTCGATGCCTGTGCAGCCCCTGGCGGCAAAGCCACTCACCTGGCCCAGTTGATGGGCGACAAGGGTGAGATAGTAGCCACAGATCTGAACCCACGCCGTCTGCGGCAGATTGAAGATAATATCCAGCGGCTTGGGATCAACTGCATTAAGGTGGAAGCAGGAGATCTGTTGGCACCGGATTACCAGCAGGGCCGGCAGTTTGACCGGATCCTGCTGGACGCACCCTGCTCCGGCCTGGGGATAATCCGTCGTCACCCTGAAGCCAAGTGGCGGATTGATCCAGGCGAGGTCAGGCGTTGTGCTGAACGCCAGAAGCTGCTGCTGGCTGCCGCTGCCAGACTGCTGAAACCTGGTGGTCTGCTGGTTTATGCCACCTGTTCCACAAGCATTGAGGAGAACGAGGCGGTTATTGATGATTTCCTTGCATCTGAAGCTGGTTATGTACTAGATTGCAAGACTATATTTTCAGCGGACTTAACCACTATTGACGGCTTTTTCCGCTTCTGGCCCCACCAGCATGGTACAGATGGCTTTTTTGCTGCCAGACTGCACAAACTCCTGTAACGGGCTGGATTTTTTTTGGAAATCACAAAAGGACTATTCAGATGCTGAAGATCGCACCATCCATACTCTCTGCTGATTTTTCCCGCCTTGGAGAGGAAGTTAAGGCTGTTGAGGTTGCCGGAGCTGATTACATCCATGTTGATGTTATGGATGGCCGTTTTGTACCTAACATCACCATCGGCCCCTTGATTGTATCTGCTGTCCGCAAGGTCACCAACCTGCCGCTGGATGTTCACCTGATGATTGAAGAACCAGAGCGATATGTGGAAGATTTTGCAAAGGCAGGGTCAGATATTATTGTTGTCCATGCCGAAGCCTGTCGTCATCTGCATCGGGTGATTCAGCAGATCAAAGCCACTGGCAAGCGGGCAGGTGTATCCCTTAATCCGGCAACTCCGCTGAATGTTCTGGAGTATGTACTGGAAGAGCTTGACCTTGTTCTGCTGATGACCGTTAACCCTGGTTTTGGCGGCCAGTCATTCATTGATGCCTGTCTGCCCAAAATCCGCACCCTGCGTAACATGCTGGACAGCCGTGGCTGCAAAGCAGAGCTGGAGATTGATGGTGGCGTAAAACCAGCCAATACCGCTCGGATCGTAGAGGCAGGAGCCAATGTGCTTGTGGCTGGCAGTGCTGTCTTTGGCAACCCTGATTATGCCGCCGTAATTACCGAGATGCGTCAGCTTGCAGCTAAAATCTGACCAGTAGCTGGAGTTCACCTATGTCCAACAGTGTTCTGATCATAGACGATTCACAGGTTATACGCGAAAAGGTCATCAGTATTCTTGAATCCAGGAAACTGTTCACCCGTTTTCATCAGGCAGAAGATGGCCTGGATGGCTTTAAAAAACTGCTGGTTAATCCGGTGGATATTATTTTGTGTGACCTTGAAATGCCCCGTATGGATGGTTTCAAGTTTCTGGTAATGCTGAAAAACCGCCCTGACCTGCGTGACACGCCTGTAATCATACTGACCGGAAACGATGATCGTGAGCTTAAAATTAAAGGGCTGGAACAGGGTGCCAGTGACTTCATAACCAAACCGTTTGACCCTGAAGAGTTGATTGCACGGATGAACGTGCATCTTAAAATCAAAAAACTTCAGGATGAGCTGAAAAAATCCAACGAGCTGCTGTTGGAACTCTCCAACACCGACCACCTTACCGGACTTTGTAACCGTCGCTTTCTGATGGAAGTGCTGGAACGGGAGGTGCAGCGAACCAGCCGCAAAGATGGTCAATTGGGGCTGCTGCTGATGGATATTGACCACTTTAAGCGTGTAAACGACACCTTTGGCCACTTGCAGGGGGATGTTGTACTGCAATCCGTAGCCCGCCTGATTCAGAAGGAGCTACGCAGTTATGATGTTGCTGCCCGTTATGGTGGCGAGGAGTTTGTGGCCTTACTGCCAGACACCTCTCTGAAGGAAGCATTGAATGTCGCCGAACGGATCAGAAAGTCAGTACAGGAAATGCGTTTTGCCGGCCCACTTGCCGAGCATCAGATCACTGTCAGCATTGGTATTTCCTTCTTCCGCATCCCCTGTACCGAAAATATTGATGACCTGCTGAAGGCTGCTGATGACGCATTGTATCGTGCTAAAGAAAACGGGCGTAATCAGATTGTACTGAGTGACCGCAAATGTATACAGGGTATCTTGTAAATTAACCTGAAGGTGCTGAAACCATGACTGTTAATCAGATTTTCAGACAGACCCTTGCGGCAACCATGGTTGCCGTTTTTTTATTGCTGCTGCCGATCAGACCGATGGCATCAGAGCTGCCGCACCTGGATACACCGCCCCTTGGTGAGCAATGGTTTTCAATTCTGCTGAACAATACGCCAGTGGGCTTTTACCATCAGCAGATCAGGCAACTTCCCGGAGGTGGCTATTACATTGAAGCCCAGGGCAGCAGTAAAATCCGGCTCATGGGCTTTACAAAAGAATCCGACTTTAATGAAATCTATACTGTAGACAATAACCTGACCCTGCAATCCCTTCAGATCAGACAGATCATCAATGGCCGCAGCTCCATCATGGCAGGGGAACTAACCGCCGCAGGATTGCAGGTTGCCCGCTATGATGGTGAAAAGCAGATCAGCCGCACCTTCAATACCAAAGGACCGATCTATCCCGGGCCGGTACTGAATCTGCTGCCATTTTTCAACTCAATGGGAGAAGATGAGGAACTGGAGGTATTCAGCTTTGATCCAGAGGATTTCAAGCTGAAAGAGGTGGAAATCATTCTGCACGGGCTGGAAGAAACCGATAACGGACAGCAGGCATTCAGATTGACTAACGACCTGTACCCCGTTGTCAGTAACCAGATCTGGGTAGACCAGCATGGCAACACCCTGCTGGAATCTGTCAGGGATGGCCTGGTGGTCACACGAGCAGAGAATGCCGATAATCTGGCTAATTTTATCAATAATCTGCTGCTTGCCAATCCTGAACTGATGCAGATTTTTAATCTGGACAGGTGCAGACCTGCTTTACAGACTCCATCCCCCAACCCTGTAACTGACCCCTGATCTGCTGCTGATCCACCTCTGCCAGCGGCCCTACAGCAACCAGAAAGCAGTTATCTGACCGGAAAAGCTGACTTGCCAGCCGTTGCAGATCTTCCAGGGTTACAGCCTTTAACCGCTGCTGATCTTCATCGGCACTGCGGGCTACCCCCAGCAAGGTTCCCATCCCAAATCTGCTGCACATGGCACTGGTGGAATCCTTACTGTACTCCAGCTCTGCCATGAAAAGCCGACGGCCCCTGTCCAGCTCCTGCTGTGAAACTCCCTGTCTTATAAGCAGCTCAAGCTCATTCAGAGTAGCCTCTAGTGCAGCGGGCAGGTTTTCCGGTGCCGTCAGAAAGGCGATGGAGAAACAGCCGGTATCATCATAATTTTCCATACTGGCATCAACGGAATAGATCAGCCCCAACCGTTCCCTCAGGGCCAGATGTAGCCTCGAACTGCCACCTCCTGCCACAATGTAACGTAAAAGCCCCAGTGCAGTCATATCATCTGACTTCCTGTGGCAGGCCCTGAAGGACAACATCAGCGAAACCTGACTGTCAGCATCATCAACAAATCTGCAAAGCGGCCCGACTGGCAACAGGTCTGGCAAAGGCTGCCCATGCGGTAATTCTGCTGGCTGCCAACTACCAAACAGGCTTTCTGCCTTAGCCACGACCTGCCGGTGCTTGACCGGACCCGCCACCACCAGCAGACTGTTGTTTGGGCGATACCACCTGTCCAGATGCTCCCGCAGATCAGCTTCACTGATATTCTGGATGGACTCCAGACTGCCGATCAACGCCTCCCCCAAAGGGTGGTCAGGCCAGATCATACGGTGTGTAATTGTGCCGGGACAGATCTCATCACCATCGGCACTGATCGATTCCAAAGCCTCCTCACAGATGATCCGCCGTTCAGTCTCAATTCCATCCAGCCTGGGCCGCAAAATCAGGGAGGACAGTATTTCCAGCCCTTCTGCAACATGGCAGGGCAGAATATGGGCAAAATAGCAGGTGGTATCTGTATCGGTGGAGGCATTCACGCGGCCCCCCAGCTCCTCAAAGGCGATTTCTATCTCCAGGGATGAGGCATAATCAGCCGTGCCACGAAAGACCATATGTTCAAGAAAATGGGACAGACCGCTTTTGCCAAGCGGATTATGGCGACCACCCACCTTCAGATGCAGCTCCAGGCAGGCTTTATGCAGATGGGGCATCTCTACAGTCACCACCTGCAACCCGTTGGCTAGTTGAGTGCAATGGTACTGTTCCTTCACATCAACTCCAATGCCTGACGGATCTGCTGGCAACGCTGGCCATATTCCGCTGCTGAAAGCAGCTCCTCCAGATGCGGCTCAGACCAGATCGGCCTGGGCCAGAGCGGATCGCTGGTTTTACGGGGGATCAGATGCCAGTGGATATGTGGCACCATGTTCCCCAGCAGCTCATAGTTGATCTTATCTGCATTAAACAGCCTGGCCAACACCGCTGCGGTGGCTGTGACCTCCTCCAACATACCTTGTCTTTGTATCGGACTAAGGTGAAACAGCTCAGTCTGATGCTGTTTGCTGAACAAAAGGCAATATCCAGGAAAGAACTGGTCCTGATTCAACATCAGATAGCTATGCTCAAACTCCATAATCCGCAACTCTGGCTGATTTTCCCAACGGTTGCAGAAGGTGCAGATGTTCTTATTCAGATTCATATGTTACTCCAATTCCAGATCAAAGATGGATTCAAGGCGGC
>CAZRKG010000066.1:0-11008 GCA_964600635.1 uncultured Geobacter sp.
CGTTTAAGGTTTACTTTTCAGGCCCTTTCCAGGGGAAAATCGGCCAGTCTCTGCTTTTACATACAGCATGTTCCTTTGTAGTAAATTTGTAGCCACTGAACATACTGGAAACCTCGCCGCCTTGCTCTTTTATATCCATCAGCCAGGCACTGTAAACATGGTTTACTATAAAGCCAAACAGAAGATACATCCCGATATGGTGATACAGGTGCAACTGCTGGGTGGTAACAAACATGTAAACCGGCTTAAGCATACTGTGCATGATTCCACCAGGCTCATGTTCAGCATACATGGCAAACCCTGTTAAAATCATGAAGTTATACATCATAAACACACAGAAATAAGCTGTTGCAGCCATCGGGTTGTGCCCGGTGGTCTCAGGTGGGTGCTTTCGTAAAAAGGTGTAGTAGGCCAGCACCTCTTTCATTTCTGCACGACCAGCGGCACTGAAAAATGGAAAGTACTCCCGCCAGCCAGCAAAGCAGTTACCGGCAAAGCTCCAGTAAGCCCTGGCCAGCACACTCACCAGCAGAGCATAGCCAAACACAAAATGGATAAAACGGATCCAGCCCATTAAATATGCCGTGGGCGACAGATCAATAAAGGTCGGATTACCGATCAGGATGCCGGTAGCTGACAGCACAACAATACTGACTGCGTTCACCCAATGGCTGATTCTTACCGGTAGCTCCCAGATATATTGTTTGTATTTTCTTTCTTTCATTTAAGCCTCCTTTCATCAGGAGACCTTGACCTGAACCAGCTCATTACCGGTTGCATCGGTAACATGAACTGCACAGGCCAGGCAGGGGTCAAAGGAGTGGATTGTACGCAGAATCTCCAGCGGCTGATCTGTCTTTGCCATTGGAGTACCCACCAGAGCCGCCTCATAGGGACCACGTTGTCCCTTGACATCGCGGGGGGATGCGTTCCAGGTACTGGGCACAACTGCCTGATAGTTCAGGATCTTCTGGTTTTTTATCTTGATCCAGTGGCCCAATGCACCACGGGGAGCTTCATGGAATCCGTAGCCCGAAGCCTCTGCCGGCCATTCCTTTGGATCCCACATCTCATTGGCATGGATACGATAATCACCCTTGCTGATGTTATCAATCAGCAGATCCAGGTAAACCTCTGCCCTGCGGGCCATCAGAAGTGCATCAATGCCACGGGCAGCGGTCCTGCCAAGGGTGGAGAACAACGCCTCTGGCCCCACTGACAGCTTGTTAAGCACCATATCCACCACCTGCTTTGTCTCGGCATGGCCTGAGGCATAGGCCACCAGAATCCGTGCCAGCGGGCCAACCTCCATCGCTGTTTCATCATAGCGTGGAGCCTTGTTCCAGGAGTACTTCTTATCAACATCCAGGTACTGATAAGGGGGTTTAGGGCCGGTATACTTTGGTTCTGACTCGCCCTGCCAGGGGTGCAGACCCTTGCCGGCACCGCTTTGATACTCGTACCAGGAGTGGTCAACATACTCGGTAATTTTCTGGTGATCCACCGGCAGCACCCTGCTTAAATCCTTGTTAAGGATTATGCCGGACGGGTACCAGAGATTACCGCTGGCAGTATCAGGAAATTCGCCATAGGAGAGGTAGTTGCCTACGCCTTCACCAATTCCGGCCCATTCCTTATAGAAAGAAGCAATGGCCAGCAGGTCTGGAATGTAGACCTTTTCAACAAAATCCCGTGCCTTTGCCAACAGACGCTTAATGGTAATCAACTTATCAGCGTTAATGGCGTTCTGGGATTCAGGGTCAACAGGGATGGACATACCACCAACCAGGAAGGTCTGTGGATGTGGATTCTTGCTGCCCAGGATAGCCTGCACCTTGATGATCTCCTTCTGCCACTCCAGTGCTTCCAGATAATGGGCAGCAGCCATCAGGTTGGCTTCCGGTGGCAGTTTGTAGGCCGGATGCCCCCAGTAGGCGTTGGCAAAGGGGCCAAGCCTGCCAGTATTTACAAATGCAGTCAGCTTGTCCTGCACCGCCTTGAAGTGGGTGGCAGAGTTGTTGGGCCAATCTGACAATGATGCCGCCAGTGCAGCGGTACTGGCAGGATCAGCCTTAAGGGCCGATGTAATATCAACCCAGTCCAGGGCATGGAGATGGTAGAAGTGTATTGTATGGTCATGCACCCCCTGGATAGCGATGATTATGTTACGGATCAGCTCGGCATTGGGTGGAATTTTTATTTTAAGGGCGTTCTCCACAGCACGGATTGAGGCAATGGAATGGGTAGTGGTGCAGACACCGCAGATCCGCTGTGTCCAGTACCAGGCATCACGTGGGTCACGATCTTTAAGAATCTTCTCAATACCACGGTACATGGTGCAGGAACTCCAGGCATCCTTGATTCTGCCGCCTTCCAGTTCAGCCTCCACCCTCAGGTGACCTTCAAGTCGTGTAACCGGATCAACTACAATTCTGGCCATGGCTTATTCCTCCCCCTGTTTTGTTTCTTGTTTTGAAGCTTTACAGCCCCTGACAGCATTTGCCAGGCCATGCACTGCAAAGGCACCGGCAACACCGGCTGTAAAGGCCATACCGATCTTATCGGCATTATGCTCAATACCAAAGCCAGGCACATTGGGCAGCCTGCGGTAAATTGGTGAGGTATCCCAGAAATCAGGCTCTGAGCAGCCTACACAACCATGTCCGGCCGCCACCGGCCAACTGGTCTTCTCGTTAAAACGCTGGGTAGGGCAGTTATGGAAGGTCGCCGGACCCTTGCAACCCATTTTGTAGAGACAGTAACCTTTGCGATGGGCATCATCACCCCATTGCTCAACAAATTGCCCTGCATCAAAGTGTGGCCGACGCTCACAGTTGTCATGTATCCGCTTGCCATAGGCAAAGAGGGGCCTGCCACGACTATCCAGGGTTGGCAGTCTGCCAAAGGTCAGGTAATGCACCACCAGAGCGGTCAGGTTCTCCGCATTGCAGGGGCAACCAGGCAGATTGACCACTGTTGCACCCGGCACTGCATCCTTCAGTCCGACAGCACCGGACGGGTTGGGATAGGCAGCCGCAATACCACCATAGGCAGCACAGGTGCCCATTGCAATATTGGCAGCGGCATTACCGCAGACATCCCTTGCTATCTGTGTAAAGGTCTTGCCTCCAATACAACCGTAGATGCCATCATCTTTAAGTGGTATTGAACCCTCCACTATGCAGAGATATTTGCCCTTTTGCTCCCGTACCACTTTCTCAAGTGCTTCCTCGGCCTGGTGGCCTGCTGCTGCCATAATGGTTTCATGGTAATCAACGGATAAAATATCCAGAATCAGCTCACCAACGGTTGGATTGGCTGCCCTCAGCAGTGCCTCGGTATCAGCGGTACAATCCTGCAAGTTCAGCCAGATCAGGGTTGGACGCTGTACCTGATCCAGTGCCTGGGCCACCCTGGGTGCCATTGTGGCTGGCAACGCCATAGCAGCCGTCACCGCAGAACAGAATTTAAGAAAATCACGGCGAGACACGCCACGCTCTTCCAATGCCCTGGAAACAGAATAACCACTGTCAGAATCTCTACGATCTTCGCTGTCCATAAGCACCTCCCTGTTTTAAGTCATTGATCTGATTGCCACCAGACAAGACTTAGTGTGGTGAATAAAAATAAAATTCCATTATACAGTACAACAATACCTGCTAAGAGTTTTATACTACCAAAATCAGCACTGTACAAGTAGCAGCTCTGGGTTTCTTGCAAACAAAACTCAAAGGTGTATAAAAATCCTGTACTACTTATATATTCATATTCAATTATATGATTTTCCATATAAATTTGACCTTTACACCAGTGGCGTGTATACGAATTATAGTTGTATTAAAAATTTTACAGATAAGGCCTGATTCATTCTCACACTATTTTTTCATCACAAAAGCGGTCAATATCCGCAGTAAACAACACCAACAGAAAGGAGTAGTACAAGCATGAACATCCGTAACAGAATTACAACAAGCCTTTCCACACTGCTTGCCGTGGCATTCCTGGCTGGCTGTCAGACAGCACCCCAGGCAAAACCGGAAGCAGCAGTACAACAAACAGTTGCAGCAGCAAAACAGGTTGTTAAAGGTGATGGACTGCCTGCGGGAGTCACCAACATTACCGTTGATGAACTGAAGGCTCTGGTAGAAAAAGGGCCAGAGGCAGGTAACTACCTGCTGTTTGACAGCCGTCCTGCCGATCGTTTTAATTCAGCCACAATCCCATACTCAGGACATCTGACCGATGCTGATATGGCAAAGCTGGATGCAGAAGGTAATGTTGCCTCCCGCTTGGGTAACGACAAGAACAAAGAGATGATCTTCTGGTGTGGAGGCCCTGCCTGTGGTTTCTCCAAAAAAGCGGCTGGCCTGGCTGTTAAGAACGGCTACAACAACACAAGGGTATTCCTTGGTGGCGATCCGGCCTGGGCCAAGGCAGAACTGCCTTTCGTCTCTTCACCAAAGTTTGTTAAAGATGCTATCAACATCATGCTGATTGACCTGCGTTCTGCTGACAAATTTGCAGCAGGCCATATTCCACGGGCAGTTAACCTGCCAACCGCCGATCTGGGTAAATACCCGGAAGCAAACTGGCCGGCTTTTAAAAGTGCCCCGATTGTATTCTACAGCGACAATCAGGAGGAAATAGACACTGCACTGGAGCTGATGGGTGACTATGCCCTGACCAAGGCAACCTACTTCCCAGGTGGTTTTGAAAGATGGCAGCAACTTGGTAATGCAGTGGAAACCGGCCCCAAGCCAGCACCGGCAAAACTTACCTTTGTAAAAGTACTGGAACCGCACCATATTGCCATTGCAGATTTCATCAAAGCCCTGGATAACCCTGATGTTGTGATTCTGGATGTACGTACTGATGCGGAGCGTCAAGCCGGCAGCTTCAAAGGTGCTATACATATCCCTTCCGACCAGATTCCACTCCGTTATGCTGAATTGCCAAAGGACAAGCAGATTCTGATCCACTGTGTAAGCGGTGGGCGTGCCGGAGTTTCATACATAACCCTTAAAGCCAAAGGCTTCAGCAACATGAAGGTTCTTAATGCAAGTGTAAAATTTGAAAACGGAAACTATAAAATTACCGAATAAAAATCTTTACTGATTTACCGGCCTGTACCCAAAACGGCGGATCAATCTGATCCGCCGTTTTTATTTGGAAATCGCAAGACTTGCAATCAAACAGCATTTTAGTGTATTTTCCCACATCGCAAAACATGCAGAATGTTCAATCCAGGTCGGAAATGTTTATAGGGCTTACAATAAACGCACATGTAAAACCATGTTATTATGATTTATCTTGTTGATTTTAATCATGCAAGAGTGTATTTCAAAAATATACACTTCTTATATATGATAAAATTATCCTTAACAGGTTGTACCAATCCAGAATAAAATAAAGGAGAGCCTAAACAGATGAATTCAACTCGCAACTCAAACTATGACGACCGGAAACACCTCGGCATAATACTTTTTGCAGCAGGTCTTATGGCAGCCATAGCCGCTACGGTTGTGGCCTGGCCTGGTCTCAAACATGTTCTGGCAAAGTTTTTCTAGTCTTTTATCAGGGTGTCAGAGCCCCTGCCCCGCTTAAACTCAGGTTTATTCAGCCCGTAAACTAAAACCACACCAATCAGGAGACAAGTAAATGCTTCGAACACCACTCAGAACTGTTGTGTTTTTCATTGCACTACTGTTCATGCTGCCAGGCATGTTGTATGCAACTGTAGACAAGATGGCCTTTGACCCGGAAAACTGTCTGGGCTGTCATGGCAACAAAATCAATCTTGAAGAATTTCTGGCTTCACCCCACGGCAAAAACGGTTGTACAAGCTGCCACCTGGAAAGTGCTAACCTTAAAAAGCATATGACCGGTGACACAAAAATGGAGCCGGCCAACTGTTCCCGTTGCCATAGCAAAATAGTTGAAGAATTTAATGACAGTGCCCATGCCAAGGTAGGTCTTGAATGTATTTCCTGCCACGACAACATCCACGGCCTGGCACCTAAAAGCAATAATAAACTTGAAGCAACCCTGGCCTGCATCAAGTGCCACGACAACCAGAAAATCCACCTGGATTCTGTCCACGGCATCGCCCTTGCCAAGGGCAACCCCGATGCACCGGGCTGTTCTGACTGCCACGGCCTGCACAGCATCAAAAATGTTGAGTCTGTAAATACCGTTCAAGGCCGTATGTTCCACGCTACAGCCTGTTTTAACTGCCATAGTGATCATGACATGATGGTTCGCAACAATGTCAATTCCCATGCAGTTGAAACCTACCTGGAAAGCTATCATGGCAAGGGATACCGCCTTGGTATGCTGCATAAGGCAGCCGGTTGCTCCGACTGTCACACTGCCCACGCAGTAATGTCAAAGGATAACCCTGCTTCTTCCATCCACCCTGACAACGCTGCCAACACCTGTGCACAGTGCCACCAAAAGGCAACCGCACTTTTTGCCCAGTTCTACTCCCACGGCAGTCACCATGATCGCCAGAACTATCCGTTAATGTACTGGACATTCAAGGCGATGGTCGGCCTGCTGGTGGGTACCTTTACTGTATTCTGGATTCATACACTGCTCTGGATGATCCGCGGCTTTGTGGAAAACCGTGAAAAGCAGCGTCTGCTGGCTGCCGGTCATGTACACCATAACATCTCGGAGCCACACAAACTGTACTACCGCTTCACCAAGCGTCACATCTTCCTGCACTTCACTGTTATTGTCAGCTTTATGGGTCTTTCGCTGACCGGTCTGCCGCTTAAATTCAGTGACCAGATCTGGGCACAGCACATGATGAACTTCTTTGGTGGCATCGAGAACGCTGGTCTGATCCACCGTGGCTGTGCAGTGCTGACCTTCTTCTACTTTGTAAGTGCCCTGGTCATGAGTCTTGACTTCCTGTTCCTGCGTAAGGATATTCCGGGTAACTTCCTGCAACGTATGTTTGGCCCGGACTCACTGATGCCTAACCTGCGTGACATCCAGGATGTCACCGGCATGGTAAAATGGTTCCTGTTCAGAGGCCCCAAGCCTAATTTTGACCGCTGGACCTACTGGGAAAAATTTGACTTTATTGCGGTCTTCTGGGGTATGTTTGCCATTGGCGGCTCTGGCCTGATGCTATGGTTCCCGCAGTTCTTTGGTCAGTTCCTGCCTGGTTGGGCCTTTAACCTGGCAACCATTGTCCACTCTGACGAGGCACTTCTGGCAACAGGCTTCATCTTCACCGTCCACTTCTTCAACACCCACGGACGGCCTGAGAAGTTCCCGATGGACTTTGTTATCTTCAACGGCCAACTGCCCAAGGAAGAGTTTATTGAAGAGCGGGGCGACCAGTGGAAACGCTATGAAGAGCTTGGTTTCCTTGAGGCCCTGGAAGTCAAAAAGCCGACCGGTGCCCTGTATGACTTTGTATTCAAGGCGTTTGGAATCCTGGCGGTAATCACCGGCCTTGCGATGGTTGTTGCAATGCTGTGGGCATTCCTGGGCTGATAACCAGCCAGGTTTATCCCTTTACTTAAAACCGGAAGGTGGTGTAACAGCCACCTTCCGGTAATTTTTGGAAACCATGAAAAATACTGATTACTCCCTGATATTCTCCATTGTCGCCTTTGCCCTTTATATTATCGGTGGCCTGGCCATATTTGCCGGACTGTTTATGGTAATCATCCTGAAGGCAAAACCGATGTGGGGCATCGGCACAGCAGAAAGCATGGGCTACCTTGTATTATGCGTAGGTGCCTGCTTTTCCATAGCCGGTATCCTTACCCTCAGAATCATCCGCAACCGCACCAATAAAAAACTGCTGGGAATCAATGACTGAAACAGCCGCATCCCAACCCTGGCACCCCTGATCAGAACTTCCCATCCTGCCCTTTTTCTGGCAGACTAAACAGATGTCACAACTGAATCCCGAACAATTCCAGGCAGTACACCACACCACCGGCCCCCTGCTGGTGCTGGCTGGTGCCGGTTCCGGCAAAACCCAGGTTATTACCAGCCGTATAGTCCATCTGATCAGACAAAAACATATCCCTGCTGAACAGATTCTGGCCGTAACCTTCACCAACAAGGCCGCCAGAGAAATGCAGGAGCGGGTCAGAAAAGCAGCCGGACAACGGGCAGATGGGATGCTGATCAGCACATTTCACTCCCTGGGGGTGCGGATTCTGCGTCATGACATCCGCCAGCTTGGCTACAAGCCCAACTTCAGTATTTATGGTGATTCTGACCAGTTGGGCCTGATCCGGCAGGCCGCACAGGACTTGAATCTGGATACAAAGCGATACACACCGGAAAACCTGCGTTGGCAGATCTCTATGGCAAAGAACCAGCTCATCAGCCCTGTCAGCTACCAAAACAGTGCAACCACACCGTTGCAACAGATTGTAAAGACTGTTTACAGCCGTTACCAGCAACTGCTGCTGGCCTACAACGCCATTGATTTTGATGACATCATCATGCTTTCCGTACAGATGCTGCAAGACCTGCCGACGGTGCGGGATAAGTGGCAGCAACGTTTCAGCCATATCATGGTGGATGAATACCAGGACACCAATGCCGGACAGTACCAGCTTGTCAGCCTGCTGGCAGCAGGGCATGGCAACCTGTGTGTTGTGGGGGATGATGATCAGGCGATTTACGGCTGGCGTGGGGCGGATGTCAGCAACATCCTGAACTTTGCGGATGAACGGCCAGGCTGTCGTGTGATCAAGCTGGAGCAGAACTATCGCTCAACCGGCAACATTCTGAATGCTGCCAATGCCGTGATATGCAACAACAGCAAGCGGACAGACAAGGCACTCTGGACCGCTGCCGGTGGCGGGGCCGGTATTGATCTGCTGGTGGCCGAGGGGGATGATGATGATGAGGCCAGGCAGATTGTGGAGCAGTTGCAACTGGCACGCTACAAACAGAGTCTTAAATGGAAAGACTTTGCCATTTTGTACCGCTCAAACAGCCAGAGCAGGGCATTTGAAGAGGCACTGCGTCTGGAGGGGATTCCCTGCATTCTGGTGGGCGGACAGCGGTTCTTTGAGCGTAAAGAGGTTAAGGATGCCCTCTCCTACCTGGCTGTAATGGCTAATCCACGGGATGAGGCGGCACTGGTCAGAACCATCAACTTTCCCAGACGGGGGATTGGTGACACCACCCTGCTGAAACTCCAGCAATGGTCTTTAAACCACAACCTGTCACTTTATGACACACTTGGCATGGTCAGCCAGGTTGATGGCCTGTCTGATGCGGCACGCAGGGCTGTGGGGCAGTTCCACGACACCATCCGGCAGGAGCTTGCCAGCTTCACAGACCGCAATGATATGGCACAGCAGATCTCGGCCCTGTTCAGGCGGCTGGGGATCAATCAGGAGCTTTACCGCACCATAGAAAACCCTGTCCAGGCCCGTAAGCGGATTGAGAATATTGAACAGGTAATCAATGCCCTGGCCAGTTATGAAGAGCGTAATCAGGATGCCTGTCTGGCGGATTTTCTGGAGCGGATTGCACTGCTGGAGGATAACCGCAAAGAGACTGAGCAGGATAAAACCAGCGATGCGGTAACATTGATGTCACTGCACGCCAGCAAGGGGCTGGAGTTTCCCCATGTTTTTCTGGCAGGGCTTGAAGAGGGGTTGCTGCCACACCATCGTTCAATGGAAGAAGATCCTGAAGTGGCGGAAGAAAGAAGGCTTTGTTACGTTGGTATCACCCGTGCAAGGGAGAAGCTGACCATCTCTTACTGCCTTAAACGCCGCAAGTACGGCAAGTGGGAAGAGCGTCAGCCAAGCCGCTTTCTGGCAGAAATACCAGCAGGTTTTTTTGATGGCAGCCTGGCGGATGACGGAGAACAGGAACATCAGGCTGTAGATCTGGGGCTGGATTTTTTTGCCCAGATGCAGAATATGTAGCCTGTTTAAATAATGGCAGTGCTACTTAACCGCTGCATTAAGATCAGCCAGCAGTTTTTCCGGGTCAAGACCATGATTGATGGCACCCAGGTCAATCGGCTCATTTACAGCACCCATGCAACCGGCACATTCCAGCTTGTATTTTTTCAGCACCTTTGAAGTTTCAGGATAGGTCTTCAACATCTCAAGAAAAGTCATATCTTTTGTAATTCCAGCGGTTTCAGCCATTTTATACCCCCTAAATATATTTTATATCCGTAACTTCATACTCTTTTGTACCAGACGGAACCTTAACCTTAACAGTATCATCCAACTTGTGGCCGATCAGAGCCTTGCCCACCGGAGAGGTGCAGGAAATCTTGCCCTGCTTGACATCAGCCTCATCCTCACCAACAATTTTATAGGTGGTCTCCTCTTCCGTTGCGGTATCAAACAGGGTAACTGTGGCACCAAACACCACCTTATCCGGGGTCATCCCTTTCAGATCAACAACCTGGGCACGGGCCAGCTTTCCCTGTAACTCCATAATCCGCCCTTCAATAAAGCCCTGGCGGTTTTTTGCTGCATCATACTCGGCATTTTCGGAAAGATCACCGTGGCTGCGGGCTTCGGCAATATCCTGGATCACCTTTGGCCGTTCTTCCTTAATCAGCCTTTTAAGCTCTTCCTGCAATGCCTCATGACTTTCTTTGGTTAACGGGATTGTTGCTGACATGTTTTTATTGCTCCTTAAAAACAGATAATCCTGAAGTAACAGGGCCACACGACCAGGTTGCTTCAGGTTATTGGGGTTAAATAGTATGTTGCCAGATACAAAAAGACGTGCCTGCTGTTTGCCAGCAGGCACGGGTACTAAGCCTTATATAACCTTTTACCACTGTTTACAAGTGGATTCTTGCTTGCAGCAGGCAGATGAGAAGTGCAGCGACGAAGCAAAAAACATTTGAAACACAGAGAAAGACATCAACCGTAGGGGCAAACCTGTGTGTTTGCCCAAACCATTAACCGCCGATTAACACCGATAAACGCCGAGAAAATCATAAATTAAACACAGAGAAAGACATCAACCGTAGGGGCAAACCTGT
>CAZRKG010000067.1:0-10784 GCA_964600635.1 uncultured Geobacter sp.
ACCACCAGCGTAAAGAGCGGAGTCAAATTGCCCAGCCGTTTAAAGTTGAAGTCATAGATATAGGCCAGGTAGTAGGCAGTTATCAAAACAGGAATTATTGATAGCCAGAACAGCCCCATCATGACCGTACTGGTGTACAACAGGTGACCATAGATTACGTTAACAAACAAAAGCGGAGCCACCCCCAGATTAACGGTGAAGGCCACCAGAAACGGCAGCACTTTAGCCAGCTCATGGGAGAGTCTGTTGTAGTGCTGATCAGGGTAAAGGTGGCCTATAAAGGCGATCAGGGCTGTACCCAGCATGGCATTCATGGCCAGCAGATGCAGGGGGAACGTCAGCATCAAAAAGAACTGGAACCAGCCATTTGTTGCTGTCAGGCTGTCTGCAACCGGAACAAGCTCAATCGGATTCATTGGGCACCTCCTGCCTGCTGATACATGTAATCTGCCAGAACAGCTTTCTCTTGATCAGTGCCATCAAAATCAGGCATGGCATCATTAAGTGCTGACAGCCGATCAAGGTCTGCCCTGATCCTGTCACGGGAATGACCGCTCAATTTTGGCCTGATATAATCAAAATCGTGGCATACAGCACAGTTATCCTCAAAAATAGTCTTTCCGTCAGGGCCGGCAGCTACCGGTGAAGCATCGGAATTATTCAGGCTGTACAGATATATAGCCATAGCTGATTTATCAGCATCAGGGGCATCGTAATCCGGCATTGAGTCATCAAGCTCAGGCAGTCTGTCCAACCCATCCCTGATTCTAGCCAGATCCCAGCCGGTCAGTTTTGATTTGACATAGTCTGCATCGTGACAGACAGCACAGTTATCATCAAACAGTTGTTTGCCGATATTATCGCCAGTTCCGCCCGCCTCCAGTGGCTTTTTATGCAGTTCAACGGTCAGGTAGGCAGCCAGTGCCTCCAGCTCTTTATCATTGCCAACAAATGGTGGCATAAAGTAACGCTTGTCATGGATGCTGGCCAGGTACTTACGCATGGCATTGAAGCTCATATTTTTGGTACGTTCAGCAATATCGTTGTTAAAACCGTTCAGAGTATGGCAACTGAAACATTGGTGCATGAACAGCTCACGACCTGCATCCAGCATATTGTCATCGGTAACCGCTTTGTTTTTGACCCATTTGGCATTTGCCAGAAAACCTTCCTGGTTGATCCGTTCCACCTCACTTTTAAGGATTCCGTTGGAATACATCACCTCATTTATCACATAGGGACGGCGGGCAGCCTCACGGGTCCATTCAAAGGCTCCCATGTAACCCATGGCTGTAACCATGACAGCTACAATTAATGACCGCACACGGGCTTTGGAATTAAACAGGATCAGGAGAATCAGCAGACCGGACAGGGCAGCCATAGAATAGGCTCCGGTTGTCATGGCCCGCTTGATTGTGGGGGATGCACCTTCCACCAGCCTGGCAGCCGGACTGGGCAGCACAGAGATATACCATTTGGCAGCCGGAATGGAGAGGATCAGGGATACCAGTGCCCAGATGCCGGAATAACGGATCATTCTGTGCCTGGTAGTTTCATCTTTAATAAAGGTTGCTGTCAGAAAGCCATAACAACCGGCCAGCATAAAGCACATAAAGCTGCGATAAAACAACGAGGGCCAGAAAGTAGGGTTAAAGAAGCCAGACCAGAAGTTGTTATCAACCAGCCAGGCTCCGGGGGTCAGCATAAAATCAATGATGCCGTTGATCAGGAACAGGCTCATCCAGGCTGAACCAAAGTAAATCCAGCCGATTTTCTGGTGATCTCGGTCATTCATCCTGCCAAAGGTGTAGAAATAGATAAACAGGGCCACAATCTCAACCAGGAAGAATACCCATTCTGCGGCCCAGCCAAAGACAAAGGTATGGATCAGAAGTGATGTTGCAGCAGGGTTTATCAGGGAGATGGTGAACCAGATCGCCACTCCGGTCAGCCCGCCAAAGACCATGGTCAGCAACAGGAAAAATTTGGTATGCTTCTTGACAAAATCCATGATCTGGCTGTTTTTCTCACGGATAGCCTTCCGCTCCGCCATCACCAGATACAGCCCGCCCCCCACAGCAAAGTGTGACACAAAAACATGCACAATCGCCACCAGGGCAATCAAAAGACCACCACCAAAGCCAGGAACATACCAGACCGGATAATTCATGGTTTAGACACCTCCTGAAAGTACGGATGAAACAGCTTCCAGCTCCAGAGCTGACTGCTGCTGTGAACCATCCGCCATTTTTTTAAGCTGCACAGAGCCAGATTCAAGCTCTGCATCACCCAGCACCAGACTATAGCAGGCTTTCAGCTTATCTGCCCTACGCATCTGGCTTTTAAGGCTTCTGCCCTCTGTATCCACCTCAACCCAAAAGCCTTTATCCTGAAGTGATGACATCAGGCTGAAGGCCGCCAGCCTGGCCTGTTCCCCCATTGCGGCGATAAACAGATCAGGCTGTTTTTCCTGCTGGCTGCCCTCCAATAACAAGGCCACCCGCTCCAGACCAAGGGCAAAACCGATACCCGGGGTGACAGGGCCACCAAGTTGCTCCACCAGACCATCATAACGGCCTCCGGCAGCCACAGCAGACTGGGCACCCAACTGACTGGTGACAAACTCAAAGGTTGTGCGGGTATAGTAGTCCAGACCACGTACCATGCGGGGATTGAGGCTGAACTGCACCTGGGCCTGCTGCAAGTACTGCTGAACCTGACTGAAATGCTGATCACAGTCCTGGCAGAGGTGCTCCAGCATGGCTGGTGCTCCTTTGGTGGCTTCGATGCAGCCAGGCACCTTGCAATCCAAAGCACGTAAAGGATTGACGGACTGGCGACGGCGACAGTCTTCGCAAAGCTCTGTCTGACGTTCTTCCAGAAAGCTGACCAGGGCCTTACGGTAGACGGGGCGACATTCAGGGCAACCAAGGGAGTTGATCTGCAAAGACGGCTCGGTCAGGCCAAGTTGCTGAAACAGACGGCTTACCATCAACAGCAGTTGTGCATCGGACATAGGGTCAGCAGCTCCGGTCAGCTCGGCTCCGATCTGGTGGAACTGACGGTAGCGTCCCTTCTGTGGCCGCTCATGACGGAACATAGGGCCGATGTAGTAGAGCTTGTTGATGTTATCCTGGGCATACAGTTTATGCTCAATCAGGGCACGCATCACACTGGCAGTTCCTTCGGGCCGCATGGTCAGGCTGCTGCCACCTTTGTCACTAAAGGTATACATCTCCTTCTCAACAATATCGGTGGTATCTCCTATGGAACGGCAGAACAGCTCTGTCTTCTCCAGAATCGGCACCCTGATTTCATTGAAACCATAACGGCCAAAAATATCACGGGCGGTCTGCTCTATAAACTGCCAAAGCCCGGATTGGGCAGGCAGCAGGTCATTAAACCCTTTAATTGCGGTAATATTCATCAAAACTCCTTTGTTATTTTTTGCATGACCTTGAATAATTATTGACTGAAAAACTACACATTATTGCAGCTTTTCCAGTACAGTCAAAGCAAATTGTCTGGCTCTGGTCAGCATCTGCGGCTCCAGAGGCAACTCCTCCAGATGATATTGATTGCCATCAGTGGTCACCAGAATCGTCCCCTGTAAATCGGTACGATGGATTTCTGTACCCTGTTGTTTAAGTCTGTCCAGAGTATCCTGACTTGGCAGACCAAATGAATTGCCAAATCCGGCTGAGATTATGGCCAGTTCTGGATTCGCCTGATTAAGGAACTCCACACCACTTGATGTACGGCTGCCATGATGCCCGACTTTCAGCAGATCAACCGGCTGCAACCCATTGTTCAGCATCATATTTTCAATATTAAAACCAGCGTCTGCCATTAGTAATGAGCTGAAATCACCAACCTGTAGCCGCAGGACGATTGAATCCTCATTGCTGCCATCGGCCTGTTCCGGTGCAGCCAGAACAGTCACCTCAACGCTCTGGCCAGACAGCGGCTGATCCCCTGTATGCAGCACCAGTTTCTTTGTCTGCTGTCCCTCCAGTGCAACCATCAGCCGACGGTAATTTTCATCCTCACCATAGCCGCAGCCCTGCCAGAACTGATCCACCCTGAACTGCTCGGCCACGGCTGGTAATCCTCCCAGATGGTCTGAGTGGGGATGGGTCAGAAACATTACGTCCAGTTTTTTGACCTTTAGTTTATGGAGGGCTGGCACAAGATAGCGGGCACCAAAATCATTATCAGACTCCCTGTGATACCCGCCGCCATCCACCAGAATGTTGCGGCCATCTGATAACTGAATCAGGGTGGCATCCCCCTGGCCTACACTCAAAAAATACATCCGTGTCTTGCCATCGGGATCAGAGGTCGGCCAAAGGTGAAATACCGTTAAAAGCAGCAACAACGCCACACTGCCCGACAGTTGAATCCGTCTGTCCTTCACAAAGGATAACAGGGCCAGAAAAAGCACAGTTGCCAGCATATCTATCGGGCCAGCCTGATAACTGTGCAGAATAGGCAGTTTTGCCATCTGCATAATGAAGCTGTTACAGATGCTGACCAGCCAACCAGCCAGCTTTAGTAATGGAGTTGCCATCGCTTCCGATATAAGCAGCACCGGTATGGTCAGTGTAGCCAGCACAGTTGCACCATAGCCAAGTACAGGGATTACCACCAGATTTGAGATAATGCCACTGAAGGAAACCTGTTTAAATGTAGCCAGAACCGGTGCCAACGTAGCCAGAATCGCCGCAGTGGATGCAGAGCAGAACAGCAACAACCCCCGCTGCCACCTGGCCTTACAGAAGCACTCAAAGGGAGCGGAGATAAGGGGAGTAAGCACAAGCAGACCCCACAGGGCCAGAAATGACAGTTGAAATGAGATTATAAACAGGCTGGTGGGGTTGATGATCAGCAGGATAAAGGCAGCCAGCAACAGGCTGTCCAGGCTGTCAAACTCCTGCTCACTCCAGGCTGCCAGTACCACTGCCGCCAGCATAAGTACAGATCGGGCAGTGGGCGGGGCAGCACCGGTAAAAAACAGATAGAACAGCATAAGCGGCAAAGCAGAAATAAGGGTCAATCTACGCAGATCAAACCGCAGGGCCATAAAATGGGATCTGGTCAACAACCAACGTAGTCCAAAGACCCAGACCACCACCACAACACCAACATGGAATCCTGAAACAGACAGGATATGGGAAACTCCAGCCCTGGCATAGGCAGCATCAAGCTCTCTGGGGATTTCATGCTGATTACCGGTGGTCAGAGCCAGAATCACCCCCCGCTGTGCCATGTCCGGCAACTGGTGCCGGATAAACTGCTGACAGTTCTGCACCATCTGCTCCAACGGACGCTGCCAGGTTTTTACCGCACTGCCCCGCATCAGTACAATTGATTCAGCACTGTTTACCCTGGCTATGGCAGCAACATCCCGCAGGGCCAGATAACGTGGATAGTCAAACTCACCTGGTAGGCCCAACTTACGGGGGATTTTCAATTTTGCTATGGCTCTGATCCGATCACCATACAACCACTCTCCCTTACCCCTATAAATTTCGAGCATCAACAGGTTACTGGCCTGATAGCTGACATCTTCACTGATAATCTTCTCCAGCCGCAACATCAACCGCTGTCCATCGCCACGGATAGCAGTCCGTCCGCTAACCAACCCCTCAACTGTAACCAGCTTGTTATCAAACTGGCTCAGAAACTCCAGTTGGTCCTGGTTGCAGAGTTTTGGCGAGAGGGCAGACATTCCCAGGCTGAACCAGAACAGCACCAGCAACAGATTGAACGCCAGGCAGCCTTTAAAAGCCAGGCTACAGATCAGAAGTATGAAGAGTGAAATTGTAATGGCAACAGGAAAGGGAACTGCAAGCAGGTAGGCTGTGATATAGCCCATAACAAGGGCTGTCAGGGATGGCAGCAGAGGGCTTATGCTGAATTTAGTACTTTGGGCGGTATTTACCACAGGGGTCACAAAAGTCTTAAAGATGGTTTAGTATGTTGTAATACAAGGTTTTTTAGCCACTAATTTCACGAATCCATACAAAAGAGTATTAACCGCAGATTAACACCGATGAGCACAGATAAATTCAGATAAAATGTAGTGGCGGTGCTTGCTCCGCCCAATAAGTTACTAACACGGGTGCAGCAAGCAGCACCCCTACTACACTGTGCTGGTGTGCTTTATATGCCTTATTCGTGCAAATTCGTGTTAATTCGTGGCTAAAAGATTTAACTTACAAGTCACAGGTGGTACTTTTCATGGATTCCAGCTCTTTAACCACCTCTGCTGACTGTATCCGCCGTGCTTCCATATCTTCAAACATACGCTCAACCATATTACTGACAGCTTCCGCTGTATGCCTGATCTTGCGGCCATCCTCCACCTGGGTTGCAGTTGAGCTGGCCATTTCATGGGCCATTTCCTTAATGGTTTCAACGGCCTTGACAATACTGCGGGTAGCCTTTGTCTGATCCTTTGAACCATTGAAGATCTGGGAGGTCATGCTGCTTATGTCTTCCATGGAATGGGCCACGGTCTGGACACTCTGGGCCTGTTCCTCTGTAGCCAGTTTAATTTCAGAGGTCATATCCATTGAGCAGAAGGCACGGTCATAGATGCTTTGCAAAGTCTCGCCCATAACATGGCCCAGCTCTACCCCACGCTGCACCAGCCCTTTGGTGGCGGTAATGTTATCGGCAGCCTGATGGGATTCAAACATAATTTCATCAATGATTCCGGCAATCTCTCCTGTGGAGCGATCGGTCTGTAACGACAGGTTACGGATTTCATCAGCAACAACACCAAAACTTTTACCATGTTCGCCAGCCTGGGCTGCAATGATGGAGGCATTAAGTGCCAACAGGTTGGTACGCTTGGTAATATCGTTAATAACATTCACGATATTTTCAATTCTGGTGCTTTTTTCCGCCAGTCTGGTAATTCCGGCGTAGGACTCTTCAACAGAGTGCTGAATCTCGGAAAGGGAGTTAATGGTCTCATTGACAGCGGTACGCCCCTCTTCGGTCTGGGCCTGCACCTGGCTGGAAACTTCATGGGATATGGCAGCACTACGCTCCACGCTGGTGATATTGCGGGTAATCTGTTCCATTGCAGCGGCAGATTGATGAACAATGCCTGCCAGGGTATCCAGATTACGGGAGACCTCTTCAATGGCAAAGGAAATTTCATTTACAGCAGTGCTGGTTTCCTCAACAGAGGCGGTGGCACCTTCTGCTGCCGAAGCAATCACAGCGGCACCATCGGTAACAGATTCCACACTATTCATCAGCTCCTGTACGTTCATGGAATACTGCTCACGGTGGGACAGCAGAAGAGAGAAAGAGTTTTCCAGTTCACTGGTCAGGGTGTCAATGGATGTCATCAGGTTAATCCGGTTGATGGCGTTGGCTGTCTGTCCAGCAAACAGCATGACGGTATCCAGATCAGATTCATTCAGAGGACGACGGGAACGTTTGTTATCAATTGCAAACACCCCCACTGCCTCGCCTTTAACCACCAGCGGACAGATAATGAAGCGACTGGAGCGGAGCAGTTCAATCTGGTCATAGGGGGGTTGCAGGTGATAGCTACTATCATGGCTGGCTATATCCTCCACCAGATAAGGCTTTAGTTGTGTGACTGCCAGGTAAAAAACACCACTTTCCGGTGTTATTGGCAACTCAATTCTGGTTATGTCACCATTGGCTACACCGGTGGTACTGGCAAAACGCAGTTTATTGGTATGCTGATTCACCATCAGGATGTTGACCCGCTCATAGCCCAAGATGTCATGCAGACCTTCAGTACACAGTTTGAGAACTTCATCAAGGTAAAGTGAGGTCTGTATTTTGCTGCTTACCTGGTGGAAGTTTTTTATGTTGGTATCCAGTACTTTGAAGCGGTTTTTGAAAATTTCCTTCTGGGAAGCCACCTCTTTATTAAGCTCATCAAGATGCCTGGCATTTTGTTTCAGCTCATCGGCATCCCTGCCGATCAGAAAGCCTACTGTAGCCAGCACTGCCGATGTACCCAGCCACATATACAGATACAACAGATGGCTTTCCCTGCTCTTTAATATATCACCAAGAAGTTGGCCCCAAAATGGTTGGGATGGTTCATAAAACAGCCCCAACCTTAGAAACAGCCAACCAACTGGTGCCCCGAAACCAAGTATAAAACCCAGTACAGCAAATTTTTTACACAGACTGCAACTTGGCATGTATCCCTCGTTTATGGATTACCTGATGTCAACTTTTCTTCAATATCAGTGTAAATCTCATCCATCACCTTGTTTGAATCAGCAATGTTGTAGGTGATTATATTCTTCAGATGGGTGTAGGAATCAAAATCAATCCGCTCAAACTTAAAGCCGATACCATCATCAGTCACACGGCAAACCCGTCCTTCAAAACCAAGTACAATCTGAGGATCACTACCTTCCAGGGTAACTACTATATCGGTCAGCTCCCCCTCTGGCAGACGCTCATCCGTCTCAAGGAAGACACCATTCATGGACAGGTCTGTCACCCTGCCCTGAAAACTGCGACCGCCAGCAGTGGCGGTCGCAATCACACGGAATTTAACACGGGAAAATTTTCTGGTACTCATACGCATTCACCTCTGTTTATCAAGCTCTTCCGGCTGAACCCAGCACCATTTCATTTTTATGCTTGATCAGTTTGATCAGCTCATTACGGGCAGCACCCAGATATTTACGGGGATCAAACTCTTTTGGATCTTTTGCGAAGCACTCACGAACCTTGGCAGTAACAGCCAGACGGCCATCAGAATCTATATTGATCTTGCAGACTGCACTGGCAGCAGCCTGACGCAACTGCTCTTCCGGTACACCAAGGGCACCTTCCAGGTTACCACCGTATTGGTTAATCAGATCAACATACTCAGGTACCACCGATGAGGCACCATGCAGTACAATCGGGAAGCCGGGCAGCCGCTTTTCACACTCAGCCAGAATATCAAAACGAAGCGGTGGCACAGGCTGACCAGGCTTGAATTTATAGGCACCGTGGCTGGTACCAATGGAGATGGCCAGAGAATCAACGCCGGTCTTATTTACAAAATCCTCCACCTCCTCTGGTCTGGTGTAGGTAGATTCTTCTGCAACCACCTCATCTTCAATACCAGCCAGGATACCAAGCTCTCCCTCAACAGTCACATCAAACTGGTGGGCATATTCAACAACCTGTTTACACAAGGCCACGTTTTCTGCATAGGGCAGATGGGAACCATCAATCATAACAGAGGAAAAGCCGCTATCCACACAGGATTTACACAGCTCAAAACTATCACCGTGATCCAGATGCAGGCTGATCGGGATATTGGAACCCATTTCACGGGCCATCTGAACAGCACCCATTGCCATATAACGCAACATTGTCTCATTGGCATAACTTCTGGCACCCTTTGAGACCTGGATAATTACCGGTGAGTTGGTTTCAACACAGGCCACAACAATAGCCTGAAGCTGCTCCAGGTTGTTAAAGTTATAGGCCGGAATGGCATACTTGCCAGCCATGGCCCTGGCAAACATCTCTTTTGTGTTAACCAGCCCAAGTTCACTGTAATGCACCTGCTTTTTTGCCATCACTCTATCCTCCCATCTGCGTTAGATACACAGCCTTGCCAACTGGCTGTAAAGAAGTTTATATGTACCATCTAAGCACTGTCATAGCAAGAGACACCTAATCATTGCAGAAAGTCATTTAATGAGCCGAATCATAAATTTTGAGCCATCACTTCTGGACAGTCACCTGATAGTGGATGTCCGCACCCCCCTGGAGTTTGCCGAAGACAGACTGCCAGGAGCCATCAACATACCACTTCTGAGTAATGCCGAGCGGGTTGAAGTGGGTACAGCCTACAAACAGCAAGGGCCACAGGTTGCCCGTAGCCTGGGGCTTAAGATGGCCTGCCACCGTTTTCCTGCAATGATTGACCAGATAGCCAGCAATGCCAACGGCAGGCCGATTCTGGTCTACTGCTGGCGGGGTGGTCTTCGCAGCGAATCTGTAATGACACTTCTGGAGCTGTCCGGGCTGCCGGTAAGCAAGCTGATTGGCGGATACAAATCCTTCCGTAATCATATCACCGGATTTTTTTCAGACCTGAAACTTACGCAGCCGCTGGTTGTACTGCATGGCATGACCGGCTCTGGCAAAACCGAATTTCTGCTGCAACTGCCACCTGAGAAATACACTGTAATTGATCTGGAAGGGGCAGCACGTCACCGTGGTTCTGCCTTTGGTGCAATGGGACTTGGACAACAACCAGGTCAGAAGCGGTTTGAATCCATGTTGTGGGATCTCTTCCGCAAGGCACCGGCTGACAGGCCGATCCTGCTGGAAGGGGAAAGCAAGCGGATAGGAAAACTGACCCTGCCCGGCAATCTGTATGAAGTTATGTTGGACAGTACAAAGATCTGGTGTCAGGTCTCGCAGGAAACCAGGGTTAAGCGGTTGGCTGCCGAGTATGCACTGGTTGAATACCGTCAGCCTATTCGGGAGGCACTTAACCGGATCAGGGAAAAACTGGGTGGCGAAAAACACATTGAACTTCAAAGCAGGCTGGCTGACTGGGATGTGGAAGGGTTGGCCAGAGGGTTGATAGAATCCTATTATGACAAGCTGTATTACCGTGTTCGCAAGTGGGAACCGGAGGCATACATCGATCTGGAGGATTACACCAGAGCAGAACAGGAACTGGCTGAACATTTAGATGTAATAAAAACCGTTTGAAACAATGGAAAACGGAGACCACATAGAAAACCTTTTTCAGCCAC
>CAZRKG010000068.1:0-10489 GCA_964600635.1 uncultured Geobacter sp.
GGTGGCTGTCTCAAAGGTACGAATTCCACGTTCGCAAAGCACAACACCCTGGTTACCCTCATTCATGATGTACTCGGCACTCATCAGAAACTCCTGAATGTTCATAGCCATCCCCCGCTTTAACAAAACCGGTTTGCCGCATTGCCCTACCTTCTTGAGCAATGCAAAGTTCTGAGAGTTTCTTGCTCCAATCTGGAGCATATCCGCATATTCAGCCACAAGGTCAACGGTTTCAGGATTGATGACCTCAGTCACAAACGGCAGACCGGTCAGCTCACGGGCCTTGGCCAACAGTTTCAGACCTTCCTCCTCCAGCCCCTGGAACGAATATGGTGATGTGCGTGGTTTAAAGGCACCACCCCGCAGCATAACCGCACCAGCCTCCTTCACCTTCCTGGCAGTCTCAATAATCTGGGTTTCATTCTCAACAGAGCATGGGCCTGCCATTACAACCACCGTGTTACCACCTATTGTCAGGCTCTCTCCAACCCTGACCAGGCTTGGTTCAGGCTTCACTTCGCTGGAAGCCAGCTTATATGGCTGAAGAATCGGCACAACATTTTCAACCCCCTGCATATTTTCCAGTGATTGCAACACCAACTTACCACGCTCATCCCCTATGGCCCCGATTACATCCCTGGTTGTACCCTGAATCACATGGGGGTTGTAGCCAAGCTCTGTAATCCGTTTCACAACCGCATCACGTTCTTTTTCGCCTGCACCAGCCTTCATCACAACAATCATCTTTTACGCTCCTTTTCTGCCAAAAGCAAAGGGCCGGAAGAATACAATATCCCCCGGCCCGATGAAATTACTGATGCGGATAAAACAAAAAAGCCGGAGTGACTTTGCTTCGTCCACCCTGGCCTTTGGTCTGTAGTTTTTAATTTCCCTGTTGCAACTACACACTTACCCGGGCAGACGGCTTAAAATAATAGCCGTACCAGAAAAACCCAAAAAAGAATGTATTGCTGTACATGGAATTCATAGCTAAAGACTAAATCATAATTACCAAAAGGATGTCAAGGGTTTTTAGCCCGCTCAATCAGCTCCCTGGCATGTCCTCTGGCAGCATCTGTAATCTGATCTCCTGCCAGCATACGTGCAATTTCATTAATCTGTTCTATCTGTTCAACTATACGTACAGTGGTAACGGTACGCCCATCTTCCACCTGCTTTTGCACCAGCAGATGTTGTGCAGCCCAGGCAGCCACCTGCGGCAGATGGGTAACACAGAAAACCTGCTGGTTTCTGGATAGATTCTTCAGCTTGCGGCCCACCAGATCTGCCACAGCCCCCCCTACTCCGGTGTCAACTTCATCAAACACCAGCGTAGGTGCCTCACCCTCTGGCAGAATCTGTTTAAAGGCCAGCATAAGGCGTGAAAGCTCACCACCGGAAGCCACCCTGGCTAAAGGTCGGGCCTGCTCCCCAGGGTTGGGGGAAAACAGAAATTCAACCTTATCCATACCGCTGCTGCGAGGCTCTGGCACTACCTCAAATGCAACCTTCACCAGGGCATGGGGCATGGCCATCTGCCGGATCTCTTCCATCAACTGCTGTTCCAGTTGTAAAGCTGCCTTTTTACGCTGCCTGCCAAGTTCCGTCCCGATCTGCTCAAGCCGGGTCCACTGCTCAGCAAGCTGCTGATCAAGCTCTTCACGGGAACTGGAACGGCTCTCAAGTTCTGACAGTTCAGCCAACAGGTTTTCCCTCAGCTCGATAATCTCTTCCACTGTCGGGGCATATTTGCGTTTCAAGCGTTGCAGCAGGTCCAGCCTGTCATCAACCTGTTGCAGCCTGCGGGGGTCTGCCTCAACTCTGCTGGAATAATCACGCAATTGCAGGGCAGCTTCCTCAAGTTGCAGATAGGCTTCGTTCAGCATGGCTTTCAGCGGAACCAGGCCGGAATCAACGGCAACCGCATCATCAACAGTTGACATCACCCGTCTCAGTTCCCCCAAGATGGCCTGATCATCACTATAAAGGGCTTCAAAGGCTCCACCTGTGCTGATGGATAGCCGTTCACTATTGGCCAGCAGACGTTGTTGTTCCTGTAGCTCCTCTTCCTCACTAGCTTTAAGATTTGCTGCGGAAATCTCTTCGGTCTGGTGAGCAAGCAGATCAATCCGCCCTGCAACCGCCCGCTCATCATTGTCAAAACTTGCCAGTTGTGCTGCGGTCTGCCGCCATTTTTCAAACTGGGTTCCAAACTGTTGACGCAGTGCAACTGTACCTGCAAAGGCATCCAGCAGTTGCAGGTGGTTATCTGCCCTTAAAAGCCCCTGGGATTCGTGCTGGCCATGAATGGTAACCAACTGACTTCCAAGAGCAGCCAGTTGCCCCAATGTAGCCATTGAGCCATTGATATAGGTACGGTTCTTACCGGTACGGGAAAGGCAGCGGCGGATCAACAACTCGTCATCGGCTGGAAGTCCTGCTTCCTCCAGATGGTTCCTGACCTGTTGATTTCCCTCCAGATCAAAACGGGCTTCAACAATCGCCTCATCTTCGCCAGAGCGGATCAGATCAACCGATGCCCTGCCACCACAGACAAGAGTAAGGGCATCAATAATAATTGACTTGCCAGCACCGGTCTCGCCACTAAGCATATTAAGGCCAGACTTAAATGACAGGTGCAGCTTATCAATAATAGCTACATTGCGTATGGATAGTTCAGTTAACATGGCTAAGTCAGCGTTCGTTCCACTTCAGTTTTGCACGCAAAATGGCAAAGTAATCTTTTTCAGGTGAGTTTACCAGGCAGGTGGTACTTTCGGCATGTTTCACCTCAATACAATCCCCTTCCTGCAACTCAAGTCCGACCTGACCATCCAGGGTCAGATAGACCAGCTCGTCAAAGGATGATTTAACGGTCATCCTGACCACTGACTGGTAAGAAAGGACAATCGGGCGGTTGGTCAGGGTATGGGGGCAGATCGGTGTCAGCACTATACATTTCATGAGCGGCTGCACAATCGGGCCACCGGCAGCAAGGGAATATCCGGTAGATCCTGTTGGGGTAGATATAATCAGCCCATCGGATTTGAAGTTGGTCAGGTAAAGGTCATTCACCTTTGCTTCCAGTTCGATGATCCTTGCCAGGGCACCTTTGTTAATCACTACATCATTTAGTACCTGGCTATGGGAGATCACCAGTTCCCCCCTGGTAACCTTTACATCCAGCATCATCCGTTCTGTTACCTGGTGTTTACCCGCCAGACATTGCTCCAGAACAGGATACAGCTTATCCATGGTAATCTCTGTCAGAAATCCCAGACTGCCCAGATTAATCCCAACAATAGGAACCAGGCTGCTGCTGAACATCCTGGCCACTGAAAGCAGGGTTCCGTCGCCACCCAACACCACCACCAGTTCAGCCTGTTGGCGGATCTGCTGCTCAGCCAGCCCTTCAGCCAGTCCAACATGTCGTGCCAGATGGTTTTCCACCAACGGTACACAGTCACGCTTTTTCAACCAACTGACCAGCTCACTGGCCACACCTTGACAATGTGGATCATGCACCTTTGCAAATATGGCTACATATTTCATAACATACCTTTAATTTCAGCAGGTTATATCAGCAAAACAGATCATCTGCGATACTTTTGCAACACCTCTGGAATCAAGCGTTTGATATTGTTAATTCTGGTTTCATCGGACGGGTGGGTACTGGTAAATTCAGGTACAGCCTGACCGCCCTTACCTGCCGACATCCTCTGCCAGAAGGAAACAGCCGCATTGGGATCATAGCCTGCCATAGTCATGAAAACCAGGCCAAGATGGTCGGCCTCGCTCTCATGCATCCGGCTGTAGGGCAGAACCGCACCATACTGTGCCCCAAGACCGTAGGCCATCATCCAGAGCTGCTGGGTCTGGGCCGTTTTGCTGGCCAGAGCAGTGGAAAGGGCCATGCCGCCAGCCTGAGTCAGCAGTTGATGGCTCATCCGTTCATTACCATGCTCTGCCACGGCATGGGCCACCTCATGGCCCATAACAACCGCCAGCCCGTTTTCATCACCTGCCACAGGCAGTATTCCGGTATAAACCACAACCTTGCCACCTGGCATACACCAGGCATTTACCTGGGGATCATCAACCAGGTTAAACTCCCATTGGTAATTTTTCAGATGATCCTTAAAGCCGTTGTCAACCAGATACTGCTCCACCGCCTTGCTGATCCGCTGACCAACCCGCCTGACCATCTCTGTCTGCTGCTGGTTGGTACTGAGCTTGTTATCCTGAATAAATTCTCCATACTGCTGCAAGCTCATGGACATCATGGATGAAGCCGGAATCAGGCTGATCTGTGAGCGTCCGGTAACCGGCACAGAACTACAGGCTGTCACCAACATCAGCAAGGTAACTGAAAATACAAACAATCCGATCTGTTTCATACAAACAACCTCCAACTGCAAACGTCTGGATGGACATCATTCCAATAAACGTCTGATTTTAAAACCAATTCAGCTTATAATCAAGCAGGTTTAGCAGGACAGGGCATGATAGCAACACAGGTCATTAATTTTAGATGGGGGCAGCATCAGACAACGTGCATAAAATGCTGAATTTGTGATATAAGAACTATCAAAATTTAAAATCAGGTTTGTGCCGTGCTACCAAAACCAGAACGAAAAAAACGTTTTTTAGAGGCAACTGTTATTGTTCTTGCCCTGCTGCTGATTGTTGTACTGACCGGTATTGAGATCAAATTGACGCAGCTCAGTTCAAAAGTGCCACTTTCCAGTAATGTTACTATATTCGGTATTATCAATATTATTGTACTACTGGTAATTCTACTGGTATACCTTATTATACGTAACATAGTTAAACTGTTTGTAGAAAGTAAAAGCAGTGTTTTTGCAGCTAATCTACGTACCAAGCTGGTAATATCCTTTGTTGGTCTATCCCTTATCCCTACAATGCTGTTATTTTTTGCATCAGCAGGCTTTATAAGTAACAGCGTCCAGAACTGGTTTAATGTACAGGTTGAAACTTCACTTAGTGAATCTCTGGAAGTTGCCCAGACCTATTATAAAACATCTGCCAGTAACGCACTTTATTATGCCAACCGATTAAGTGACACCATCAAACAAGAACGGCTATTAAATGAAGATGGACTTGCCAGACTTAAAGAACTGGTCAGGGAAAAACAAAAGGAATATAACCTGGGCATTGTTGAAGTATTCTCATCCCAGCGGGAAGAACTTGTACGGGCAACCAATGATGACCTTCCTTCCGGCGACATAACCAGCCCCAATTCAAATGATATAGACCAGGCCCTGGCCGGTAATGAGCTGACAAAAGTAAACGCTGTGGGCAAGGCGGATCTGATCCGCGGCATTGTGCCGGTCTACTCCACCTACAATGATACCGATATTGTGGGTGCTGTGGTGGTAAACTACTACGTGCCCCATTCTCTTGTCAGCAAGATGCGTGAAATATCAGACTCTTACCAGGAATTCAGGCGGCTTAAGATCCTTAAAAGCCCGATCACAACCGGTTATCTGCTGGTACTTTTTCTGATTGCAACTGTAATTGTCTTTCTTTCCTTCTGGATCAGCATTTACCTGGCCAACAGTATGACCAGGCCAATTCAGGCTCTGGTGGCAGGCACCAGGGCAGTGGCTGAAGGTGATCTGGATGTGCAGATTGATGCTGAAGGGCCGGATGAAATCGGTATGCTGGTCGGCTCCTTCAATAAGATGATCCGCGACCTGAATAATCAGCGTCAAGTACTGCACACAACCAACAAAGAGCTGACCAGAATCAACCACGAGATTGAGGACCGCCGCCGCTATATGGAAATCGTATTACGCAACGTGGCTGCTGGTGTTATTTCTGTAGACCGCCGTGGAAACATCACCACCATCAATACATCGGCAGAAAAACTGCTGCATATCAACACCTCCCACGTTCTGGGACATAACTTCCGTGAAGTGATTAAAGAGTCCCATCTTGTTATTGTAAGGGATGCACTGCGGGATATGGCCCTGACCCGCCATGAGACCATCAACCGTCAGATCACACTGGATATTAACAGTGAACGACGGATATTACAGATGAGCCTGACCATACTGCGGGATGAAGCTGGTGAATTTCTGGGATCAGTGCTGGTACTGGATGACTTGACTCAGATAGTTAAGGGCCAGCGGATGGCTGCCTGGCGTGAGGTTGCCCGCAGAATTGCACACGAAATCAAAAACCCGCTGACACCGATTCAGCTTTCTGCACAGCGTTTACGAAAACGCTATCTGGACCGCTTTTCAACAACAGAGGATGGCAAGGTTTTTGATGAATGCACCTCCATGATCAGCAAGGCCGTTGATGAACTGAAAGTGCTTGTAAACGAGTTTTCCAACTTTGCCAGAATGCCCGCTGTACAGCCGGTGGCAAACAACCTGAATGAGATAGTTAAGGAAACTCTGACCCTCTACCAGGAGGCCCACCGCCAGATTGAATACAGGTTTGATGCCGATGAGAGCATTCCGGCCATAAAGCTGGATCGGGATCAGATTAAACGGGTTCTGATCAACCTGCTGGAAAATTCAGTTGCGGCAATGGGCAAGCAGGGAAAAATTCTGATCAGCACACGTTATGATGCAGAACTGAAGATGGTACAATGTGCTGTGGCTGATACAGGGCCAGGCATCCCCGCTGATGATAAACCCAGGCTGTTTGAACCGTACTTTACAACTAAAAAAGGTGGTACTGGCCTGGGTCTGGCCATTGTCACAAGCATAATATCTGACCATAATGGTTTTGTACGTGTGCGGGACAACAAGCCCAAAGGTGCCTGTTTTATTATAGAACTTCCGGCTGTCTGACCAGGAGAGTTAAAATGTCAAAACTGATTCTGATTGTTGATGATGAAGAAAGTATCCGCCAGTCTTTAGAGGGGATTTTAAGGGATGAAGGTTATCAGGTAGTAACCGCTGAAAACGGTGAAGAAGCCCTGGATATGATCAAGGAAGAGGTGCCGGATCTGGTGCTGCTGGATATATGGATGCCTGGTATGGATGGTATCCAGGCACTTGAGAAGATCAAGGCCATGCTGCCGGAACAGACCGTTGTGATGATGTCCGGCCACGGCACCATTGAAACCGCTGTCAAAGCCACCAGAATCGGGGCCTTTGACTTCATAGAAAAGCCATTTTCGTTGGACAAGCTGCTGATCACCATTGCAAACGCCATCTCCATCAAAGAGCTTCGCAAAGAAAATGAAGCCCTGCGGCTGGCAGCATTGAAGGATTACAAGCTGGTGGGAGTTTCTGAGGCGGTAAGGGAGCTACAGGCCGCTGTAAAGAAACTGGCACCAACCTCAACGCCGGTACTGCTGTACGGTGAAGATGGAGTCGGTAAAGAGCTGGTTGCACGTGCAATACATCACCACAGCAGCAGGAACAGACGGCCTTTTGTGGCTGTCAACTGCCTGTCAGTTCCTGCCAGGCTGCTGGGAACAGAGCTGTTCGGTTATGAACAGCCCGACGGCTCCGGTCAACAGAAACGTGGCCGGCTGGATCTGGCTGATGGTGGCAGCCTATTCCTGGATGGAATCAACGAACTGCCGCTGCTGGCCCAGAGTGAGCTGCTGCGTGTACTGACCGATCAGAGCTTTGAGAGAATCGGCAGTTCACGCCAGGTACGTACAAACATAAGGCTGATTGCATCCAGTAATCGTCCTTTGCACCCACTTGTAAAATCAGGCCAGTTCAGGGATGATCTTTATCATCTGCTACAGCTTATGCCGCTGCATGTGGCAGCCCTGCGGGAACGGTGTGAGGATATTCCGGCACTGGTCAAACATTTTGTACATCAGTTCAAATTACGGGAGGGCTGGGAAGGTAAGGAGTTTGACAAATCAGCCCTTAACTGCCTGCGGAATTACCCCTGGCCAGGCAATGTCAGGGAGCTGAAAAACATTGTTGAGCGTGCCCTGATCATGGCAGCCGGGCCAGTTGTAACTGTTGCTGACCTGCCGGAGTTTCTTACAGACAGATCAATGACCATGGCTGAAACTGACAATGCTGAAAACAGCGTAGAAAAAGAACGCTCCCTGGCAAGTGCCAGAGAGCGTTTTGAGCGGGATTATATCAGGCAGGCTCTGCAACGTGCTGAATGGAACATGGAACTGGCAGCCTCCTGGCTGGGTCTGGAACGTACTGTGTTGCAGCGACGAGTTAAACAGTACAGCCTGATACCAGAGTAATTCCAATTCCATATCAAAGCGTCTTCTTCGTTGGCTCGTTATCGGCTCCTCAACGTACTACGTGTACGCCTTCGTCGCCGATCTCCTTGCCGCCTTGAATCCATCTTTGATCTGAAATTGGAATACGTCACTAATATAAACAGCTATGTCATATATGGCTCCTGTACAGAAGCATGGGAGCCATCCGTATTTTTAAGCCTGATTACCAGAGACCTGTTAATCCGCCACAATACGCTGCATCAGCTCATACCCGTTTTCCAGCAAGAGGCCGGTATCCCTGGCCTGCAATTCATCATAGCCAGCAGCACCGTTGTTTTCTGTTTTACCATGATGGTAGATGATAAACGGCACAGGATCAGAAGTATGGGTTCTAAGCTCCACCGGTGTGGGGTGATCAGGGCAACAGAGAATCCGCAGATCATCAAAACGGTCAGCCCCTGCCAGCACTGTACCCACCACAAGCTCATCAAAATCCTCAATCGCCTTGATTTTATTCTGTAGATTTCCGCTATGGGAAGCCTCATCCGGTGCTTCCACATGCAGATAGATAAAGTCAAGCTGCTCCAGGGCATCCAGTGCTGCCTCGGCCTTGCCTTTGTAATTGGTATCAAGGTATCCGGTGGCACCTGGAACATTGATAACATCCAGCCCAGCGGAGATACCGATCCCCTTCAACAGGTCAACAGCAGAAATAACCGCACCACGCAACCCGAACTTCTCACTATATGGTTGCAGAATCGGACTTTTGCCATGTCCCCAGAGCCAGATTGAGGTAGCCGGCAGCTCTTCACGGGCCTCACGCTGTTTGTTGATCGGATGGTTGTGAAACAGCATCTGTGATGAGTTCATCAGGCTGATCAGCTCATCGGCCCCTTCCCCCTGGGGCAGGTAATTCAGGATCTCCCTGCTGCTTATGTCGTGGGGCGGGGTGGCTGTCATGCCATCTTTACCATTACGCCAGACAAGCAGGTGGCGATAACCAACACCAGGATAAAACTCAAACTGATCATCCCCCAGTTCTTGTTGCAGGGTGGCCACCAGTTGGTGAGCCTCATCACTGCCGATATGTCCGGCAGAAAAATCCTCCATATAAATCCGGCACTGGTAAGGGCTGAGTGTTACCAGATTCATCCTGAAGGCAACATCATTGGGTGCCAGCTTAACCCCCATGCTGATCGCTTCAAGGGGCGAACGGCCTGTATAGCAGTTATGCGGGTCATAACCAAAGACAGACAGGTTGGCCACATCACTGCCAGGGGGCAATCCATCCGGCACTGTTTTGGCCAGGCCGGTCATACCATTTTGGGCCAGCCTGTCCATATTTGGTGTTTTTGCTGCCTGTAACGGTGTCTTGCCATCAAGCTCTTTGCAGGGCTGGTCAGACATCCCGTCTCCCAGTAGTACTATAATTTTCATAATTATATTTCCCTTCTTAATTTGTAAAAGTTGACTTCCCTGATACCAGCCATTCTTAAATTAAATATCTACATCCCCCGTCTGGCTGACGGACAAAACTATATCTGTCCAGTGCCTGCTCAGACAGGTTCATATTTTAACTCTGTTTACCTTTGCCAAAAAAAGACTTGAACCGCTTCAATGACTCCGGCTCAGGTATATTCTTATAACCACAGCGAGGACAGTGAACCCCGTGACAGCCGCCAAAACAGGCACCACAACCAGACTGGGCCCCCTCAGACTCATCAAACTCATGTCCGCAAAAACCGCACCTGATCATATTAACTTTCCCTGATAGTATGGTTATTGTTTTTTTGTAAAGCAATCAGGACACAGCCCATACAGTTGCATTTTGTGGCTGGTCAGCCTGTAACCGTAACGCCTGGCTATCTCCAGTTGCAGTTGTTCAATAGTTGCATCTTCAAACTCCACAATGGAGCTACAACCGGTGCAGATCAGATGATCATGATGTTCCCCTTCCAGTTGATGTTCATAACGGGACTGGCCATCTGACAACACCATCTCGCGGGCAATGCCGGCTTCCACAAACAGTTTTAAAGTACGGTAAACCGTGGCCTGCCCAATACCAGGGTTACTGCTGCGTACTTTAAGATAAAGCTCTTCAACGCTAAGGTGCTCATGGGTGGAGAGAAACACATCCAGAATAATGTCACGCTGGCGGGTAGAACGTAGCCCCTGTCTGACCGCATAGGTATTAAACGCTTTCTTCTTTTCCAGAATCATAGCAACCTCCATCTATTTTTAATTATCAATAGCAAAGGCCAGCAGGTACGTCAACCATCTTTTGAAAATCATTTTCACTGA
>CAZRKG010000069.1:0-10489 GCA_964600635.1 uncultured Geobacter sp.
CTGGGTATGTGTAGTATTGAAGTTGAGCGTTGTGCTCAAGGTAAGGCCCCAATCCTCGGCATCAACCGTGTGGATGGTGAGCCAATTACTCCGGAGCAGATCCTTGAGAAGATTAAGGAGGTTAAGTAACCATGGCTTTTGATTACGATAAGTATATCCGTCCGGGTAAATTGCCCCATATCTGGTGTCCCGGTTGCGGACATGGCATTGTTATGAAAGGTCTGATCCGTGCCATGGACAGCCTCAACCTGAAGAAGGAAGAAACAGCTATTGTGTCCGGTATCGGCTGTGCTTCCCGTCTGCCAGGCTATATTGATTGCTGTACTTTGCACACTGCCCATGGTCGTGCAGCAGCATTTGCCACCGGCGTTAAGATGGCCCGTCCAGAGATGAACGTGATCCTGGTTGGTGGCGATGGTGATGGTACTGCCATTGGTGGTAACCACTTCATCCATGCCTGCCGCCGTAACATCAACATGACCTACATAATCATGAACAACTATATTTATGGCATGACCGGCGGTCAGTTCTCACCAACCACACCGCACATGCACAAGGCTTCCACCACACCTTACGGTAACCCTGACCCAAGCTTTGATATTGCCAAGCTGGCGATTGGTGCTGGTGCTACCTTTGTTGCCCGTGGTACTGCCTTCCATGCCAACCAGATTGACAAGTTGATTGCTGAGGCAATTGACCACAAAGGTATGTCAGTGGTTGAGATTCTGGATGACTGTCCTACAACCTATGGTCGCCGCAACAAGTTCAAGTCTGTTGTTGATATGATGAACCGCCTGAAGGACACCACAGTTTCTGCAAAGGCAGCCGAGAAAATGGCCCCTGAAAAGCTGGAAGGAAAAATTCTGACCGGTGTTCTGCATAAGGAAATCCGTCCTGAATATACCGAAGAGTACGCCAAGGTTATTGAGCGTGCCGGTGGTAATAAGTAATCATAACTCTGAAAAGGAGAACATAGATGTCAAGGTACGAACTACGTTTTTCCGGAGCCGGTGGTCAGGGGCTGATTACAGCCGGTATCATTCTGGCTGAAGCTGCCTCCATCCACGAAGGCAAGCAATCGGTACAGTCACAAAGCTACGGACCAGAGGCCCGTGGTGGTGCATCAAAGTCTGAGGTTATTATTGCAGATGCACCGATTGACTACCCGAAGGTAACCCGTTGCGATGCACTGCTGGCCCTGACCCAGGAAGCCTGTGACAAGTACAGTGATGACCTGAAGGAAGATGGCATCCTGCTGTATGATTCAGACCTGGTTACCCGTCTGCCAGAAGGTAACTTCAAAAAGGTTGGTTTTAACATCATCACCACTGCAAAGGATGAAATCGGTAAGGAAATTGTTGCCAACATTGTTGCCTTGGGTGCAATGATCGCCCTTACCGGTGTTGTCAGCCGTGAAAATGGTGAGAAGGCTGTACTTTCCCGTGTTCCAGAGGCATTCCTGGAGCTGAACAAGAAGGCATATGCGGCTGGTTTTGAAAAGGCTAAAGCAGCGGCAGCAGCCTGAACAACAAAGTAATATTGATGTAACTAAAAGGCTCGGTGCATCTGGCATCGGGCCTTTTTAAATCTGGCGGCCTGTGCTTTAAGGCGGTTTCTGCCAGAAAACCCCTTGGGCATTGACATTATAAGCTGTGCCATGCAATACAAATAACTTTCACTTAATTCTGGAGGATTGCCATGAGTGCCGATGATAAGAAGGTCATATACAGCATGATGCGGGTTTCCAAGTTTTACGACAAGAAACCGGTTATCAAGGATATTTCTCTTTCATACTTTTATGGAGCAAAGATTGGTGTGCTGGGCCTGAACGGCTCTGGTAAGTCCTCTCTTCTGCGGATCATGGCCGGTGTTGATTCAGAGTTTAATGGCCAGGCAGTGCTTTCACCAGGCTACACAGTTGGCTATCTGGAGCAGGAACCTCAGTTGGATGAGAATAAAACTGTCCGACAGATAGTCGAGGAAGGTTGTCAGGAAACAGTGGATCTGCTGGCAGAGTTCAACAGTATTACAGATAAGTTCTCTGAGCCGGATGCTGATTTTGAAAAACTGTGTGATCGCCAGGCTGTTTTGCAGGATAAGCTGGATCATCTGGATGCCTGGGATCTGGATTCCCGTCTTGAGCTGGCTATGGATGCCCTGCGTTGTCCTGCTGGCGATACATTGATCAAGGTGCTGTCTGGTGGTGAAAAACGTCGCGTAGCCCTGTGTCGTCTGCTGTTGCAGAAGCCGGACATTCTGTTGCTGGATGAGCCTACCAACCACCTTGATGCAGAGACTGTGGCCTGGCTGGAAAAGCATCTCCACAATTATCAGGGAACCGTGATTGCAGTAACCCATGACCGTTACTTCCTGGATAATGTGGCTGGCTGGATTCTTGAGCTGGATCGTGGCGAAGGGATACCCTGGAAAGGCAACTATTCTTCCTGGCTGGAGCAGAAGCAGGACCGTCTTGCGGTGGAGGCAAAGCAGGAAGGTGAACGGCAGAAAACCCTGCAACGGGAACTGGAATGGATCAGGATGTCACCAAAAGGCCGTCACACCAAGTCTCAGGCCAGAATCAGCAAATATGAAGAGCTGGCCTCCCAGGAAGAGGAAAAGCAGGCCAGGGATCTGGAACTTTACATCCCGGCAGGACCCAGACTTGGTGATATTGTGATTGAGGCTGAAGAGGTTGCCAAAGGTTTTGGAGATAATCTGCTGTTTGAGGGTATGAACTTTAAGTTGCCAAGGGGCGGTATTGTGGGGGTAATCGGCCCCAATGGTGCTGGCAAGACAACCCTGTTCAGGCTGATTACAGGTGAGGAAACGCCTGATAGTGGCACCATAAGGGTAGGTGAAACCGTACAACTGGCCTATGTGGATCAAAATCGTGATGCCCTTAATCCTGACCGGATGTTGTGGGAAGAGATCTCTGATGGTCAGGAGATGATACAGCTTGGCAGGCAGACCATAAATGCCCGTAACTATGTTGCACGGTTTAACTTTACCGGCTCTGATCAGCAGAAAAAGGTCGGCGTTCTGTCAGGTGGAGAGCGGAATCGTGTTCATCTGGCCAAGATACTGAAAAGCGGTGCCAACGTGTTGCTGCTGGACGAACCAACCAATGACCTGGATGTAAATACAATGCGTGCCCTGGAGGAAGGTCTGGAGAATTTTGGTGGGTGTGCCGTGGTAATTTCCCACGATCGCTGGTTCCTGGATCGGATAGCTACCCATATTCTGGCTTTTGAAGGTGATTCCAGGGCGGTCTGGTTTGAAGGTAATTATTCTGAGTATGAAGAAGATCGACGTAAACGGCTTGGTGCAGTGGCAGATCGTCCACACCGGATCACATATCGCAAGTTGACACGCTAGACACACTGATGAGTTTTGATCGCTATTTTATACATGATCAAAAGGTTTTTCTGATTAACATCTCGGAAGAAAGGGATAAGTCAGTCTACAACTCATTTACCGGCAAGGTTGTGATCTGCCAGGATGAACAGTTGCTGCTTAAGACAGTCTATCGTCTGTTTACCGGAGATCATGTGCAGTTACGGTCAGGGATGCAGTTCAAGCTGACCACTGAAACCATGGGAATGGGGATTCAGGTCAGGGCTGAATTGATACAGACATTGTCGCAGGATGAGTTGAAGCTTAAAATTATGGGTGATCTTTCAGTTTACCAGCGCCGTACTTCCACCAGGATTGATGTAAGACTGCCTCTGCTGCATGTACCCCAGAACTCTTCCCTGGCTACCTTTCAGCGTGAATGGAGGCGAGTGTTAAAAGATCTGCACAAGCCTGCCCCCCCTCGCATCAAGCTGACGGAGCAGGTAATTAACCTTAGTGCCGGTGGATTGCGAATTGATCTGCCCAAGTTACCTGCCCAGTTATCTCTGGTGGTGCTGGATCTACTGGATGAGAAACCACTGGTCTGTGCAGTGTCAGAGCTGGTATGGCACAAACTTGACGAAGAACATGGGGTGCTGCAATGCGGGCATCGCTTTGTGGAAATTCTGAAGCATGATCAGGAGCGGGTTGCAGCATTTGTTGACAAGACTATTGGTATCCGCAGCGGTTCTTTGAAACAGAGTGAGCTGATTGACCGTATGGCACCATGAGCTTCTGCCGGACAGCTAACTGCTGTAGCGGTAATGCTGTTCCATCAGCTCTTTCATCAGTTCCTTTAGTTCAGGATCTTCCAGATCATTAACCTGCTGGTTGATCCAGCTCTTTGCTGAAGCTGCAAGGGGCCTGGGCTGTCTGACAACCTCTTCCGGTTCCTGCACTTCTTTTCTTTGTGTATAGCCCAGTTTAAGACTTATCTCCTTAATTCTGGCCTCGCCTAAAGCTTCATTCAGCCTGTTACGCAACTCATTTTTCATAAAGCTAAGCTGTTGCATCCAGGGGGCACTGTTTACCTGTACGGTAAGTGTGCCGCCTATCAGCCGTAATGGTGTTGCCCTGGCAGCAATGGTGGAACCCACCGCCTGTTCCCATTTTTGCCAGATTACCAGGTCTTTCAGCCTTTCCCTCAGTTCTGGTGCAAGTTTGAGATTTGTAAGCAGTGTGCCAAGTCGTTCCGGCCTACCCTTTGGTCGTCTCTTTTTCATGGGTCATCCTCCTCTTAAGGCGGGCACCAACTATCTGTCCGGCAATAACGCTGAGCAGTGTCAGGGGGATTATAGGCCAACCAAATCCGGCCAGATGGCGTAAAATTATTACCATTGGAATTGGAAGATGGGCCATAAACAGCCAGGGAATAGAAAATTTACGAAAGTTTTCCCGCAGGTAGCCACATGGTATGCTTACCAGAAAAGCAGCAATTATCAACCCTGACAGGGCAAAAGCATTCTGCATGTAGCTCCCTTTTGTTTAGATTACTGCAACTTTATGACCCTGGTTAAGAAAACACTCTAAGTACAAAACTATGAATAAGCTGCTTGAAAGAAAAGTAAAATCAAAGCATATTAAGTAGTTCGTTTTGGCTTGTCAATCCTGAGGCTGTTATAGCCTGATTATGACTGACCTTTGTTAAAACAGGGAGAGCATTTAATTGGTTAAAGATGGACAATTTCTGGCGGTGTTCAATTCCACCCATCGTGTGTTGAAGGCTGAAGAGCTGTTAAAAAGCAACAGGATAAAAATGCTGTTGCTTCCCGCCCCCAGAGCAGTACAGGCAGATTGTGGTCTGGCGATCAGGTTTGATCAGGAACAGTACGATCAGATTATCCACCTGCTTGAGAAAAATGATCTGTTGCCAGCTTTTCTGTGCCAATTGCATGGTGGTGACTACAAAATAATGGAGGAGTTTAAATTATGAAAACAGTTGATTGCAGGGGACAGGCCTGTCCGGCACCGGTCATAGCCACAAAGAAAGCTCTGGAGTCTGATCCGGCAGGGGTAACTGTTTTAGTGGATAGTGGTGCCCCCCAGGAGAATGTATCCCGTTTTGCCAGAAATCGTGGCTATTCTGTTGATGCCAGAGAAGAAGCAGGTGGCTGGTCACTTCTGATCAGTGCCGCAGGTGATGAGGATGTGCCAGCAAAAGACAATGACCGAACCAATACTGATCTGGCTGGACACACCCTGCTGATTACGTCAGATATGATCGGGAATGGTTCCGAAGAGCTGGGCAGACTACTGATGAAGAACTTTATATTTACCTTGCTGGAGACCAACAGCCTGCCGGAGCGGATCATACTGCTCAACAGCGGTGTACTGCTGGCAACCAGCGGTGCAGAAACCATTGATCCGCTTGATAAGTTGGTTGCACAGGGGGTTGAGCTGTTTTCCTGTGGAGTCTGTCTTGATTTTTATGGCAAAAAAGACCAGCTTGCAGCAGGTAAGGTTACAAATATGTTCAGCGTGGCTGAAAATCTTCTGTCTGACAGCAGGGTAGTAAGCTTGTAAGGGTGCTTGCTGACTAGATTCACCTTGACAAGCAAGCGTACATACATTTATATTCCATTACTTTTGAGGATATTTCTTTATTTGTAAATCAGTAACATCAGAATAGTATGGGAAACAGCCTGATAATGTTTGAAAATCTCTCTGATAAACTTGAGTCTGTCTTTAAAAAACTCCGTGGACACGGGGTAATGACAGAGGAGAACATCAAGGAAGCCTTGCGTGAGGTTCGTCTGGCCCTGCTTGAGGCAGATGTTAACTTCAAAGTTGTCAAGGATTTTGTAGAGGGAATCCGCCAGAAGGCAGTTGGCACCGAGGTTATGCAGAGCCTGGCCCCTGGCCAGCAGGTGGTTAAAATAGTCCAGGATGAGCTGATTGCCCTGATGGGGGGTGATCAGGATAATTCCCTGGATCTGGCTGCAAAACCACCGGTGGCTATTATGCTGGTCGGGTTGCAGGGTGCTGGTAAAACTACCACCTGCGGCAAGCTGGCTAACTGGTTACGCAAACAGAAGCGTCGTACCCTGCTGGTGCCTGCCGATGTTTACCGTCCGGCAGCCATAGAACAGCTTAAAACAGTTGGTCGCCAGCTTAATATTGATGTATTTGACTCCCAGCCTGGTCAGGATCCAGTTGATATTTGCACATCTGCCCTTAGTTTTGCAGAGCTGAACGGCTTTGATGTTGTGCTGTTGGATACTGCCGGACGTCATCAGATTGACGACTACCTGATGAATGAGCTGGACAGGATCAAGGCTGCTACATCACCAAGGGAAGTCCTGTTTGTGGCTGATGCCATGACCGGCCAGGAAGCTGTCACCGTTGCCAGCGGATTTAATGAACGCCTGGGGATTACCGGTGTGATTCTCAGCAAATTGGATGGCGATGCCAAGGGTGGTGCAGCACTTTCCATCAAGGCCGTTACCGGTACACCGGTCAAGTTCGCCGGCATTGGCGAAAAGCTGGATGCCATTGAGGTCTTCCATCCTGATCGCCTGGTTTCCCGCATTCTGGGGATGGGGGATGTGCTGACTCTGGTGGAAAAGGCCCAGTCAGCACTGGATGAGAAAGAAACCGAGCGGCTTACCACCAAGCTGAAGAAGAACCAGTTTGATCTGGAGGACTTTCTGTCCCAGTTGCAGCAGATCAAAAAAATGGGTTCCATAGAATCAATCATGGGGATGATCCCCGGTATGGGCAAGATGATGAAGCAGATGGATGGTGCCCAGACCAGTGAGAAGGAGATCAAGCGGATTGAGGCGATTATTCGCTCCATGACACCGGCAGAGCGGGCAAACCACAGCATAATCAATGGCAGCCGTCGTATCAGAATTGCCAGGGGCAGTGGCACCACAGTGCAGGAAATCAATCAACTGCTGAAACGTTTTGCAGAGGCACAGAAGATGATGAAGCAGCTCTCCAAGCTGGGGCCTAAAAAGCTGATGAAAGGGCTGGGTAATATTCCTGGTCTGGGTAATCTGCCTGGAATGGGCAAAGGAATGTTCCCGTTTGGCCGTTAGCTACTGATGTAGTTTAAATAATGAATACAGACCCTTAATATGGTTATAAGCATCTCATAACAGAGAATAAAACGCAGGAGGAAATACCAAAATGGCAACAAAAATCAGGCTTCAGCGACATGGTGCAAAGAAGCGTCCTTTTTATCAGGTAGTAATCGCAGATGAACGTGCCCGTCGTGACGGCTGCTTTATTGAAAATGTTGGTTACTACGATCCCACAAAAAAGCCGGCTGTGCTGAAACTTAATGAAGATAAAGTCGTTGACTGGCTGAAGAAGGGTGCCCAGCCAACTGATACGGTCAGTCAGATCCTGAAAAAGGCTGGTGTTCTGGCCAAGGCAGCCGCCTGATCAGCTATATAGCAGACTGCCCTTTACACCAGCAGGTAGATTTCTCCGGCCCTGGCCGGACATCATAAACAGAGGTATGCCAGATGAAAACACTTGTGGAAACCATAGCGCAAGCCCTGGTAGACGACCCGACTAAAGTTGTTGCTTCTGAAGAGATGGAAGATGAAACGCTGATTATCAAGCTATCCGTAGCTAAAGAGGATATGGGGCGTATCATCGGTAAAGAGGGCAGGACTGCCAAGGCGATTCGGATGTTGCTGAACGCTATTGCCACCAAGGATAACAAAAAGGCGGTTCTGAAGATTGTGGAATAGATGGAAGCGGAAACCAACAAACTGATAGTGGTGGGGCGGATAACCGCTACCCACGGCATCAGGGGACAGGTACGTTTACACTCCTATTCCGGCAATCTTGACAACCTGAGATCTGCTGAAAATGTTTTTTTACGCCTTCCGGGTGGAAGTCTGACGGAAATCAGCATCCGACAGGTTAACAGTCATGGTGGCAAAGTGCTGTTAAGCCTGGCTGGTTATGACAGCATAGAAGCCTCAAACCCGCTGATTTCATCTGAATTGCTGTTGTATAAAGACAAGTTGCCGGAACCGGAAGCTGATGAATTTTACTGGCATGAGCTGATCGGCATGACAGTGGTCACAGACGATGGAAAAAAACTGGGCAGGCTGTCTGAAATCATGGAAACCGGTGCCAATGATGTTTACGTTGTCCAGAATGAAGACAGCAAACGTGAGTACCTGATTCCGGCCATTGCCAGTGTAATCAGCAAGATAGACCTTGCTGAGGGCTGTATGACCATAACTCCGCTGGAAGGTCTGCTTGATCTATGAAGTTTGATATTCTGACCCTTTTCCCTGATATGTTTCAGGGGCCTTTTAATGAAAGCATCATCCGGCGGGGACAGGATAAGGGGCTGATCAGTATAAGGCTGCACCAGATCCGAGACTACAGTACTGATAAACATCATACTGTGGATGACAGCCCATACGGTGGCGGAGCCGGTATGCTGATGAAGCCGGAGCCGCTGGCAGCAGCCATCAGGGCTGCCAGGGAGCTGAACCCTGATGCACCTGTTCTTTTAACCACACCGCAGGGGAAAAGACTTAATCAGGCCTTGGCCGATGAACTGGCCCAAAAACCTGGCCTTATTATTGTTGCCGGACGTTACGAAGGGGTTGACGAGCGTATCCACCGCCATTATGTGGATCATCAGATCTCCATTGGTGATTACGTCCTATCAGGTGGAGAGTTGGCAGCAATGGTGCTGGTGGATACCATCACAAGACTTGTGCCGGGTGTACTGGGATCTGATGAATCAGCAGGAGCAGACAGTTTTGCCAATGGTCTGCTTGAATACCCCCAGTATACCAGACCGCCTGTTTTTGAGGGGCTGCATGTACCATCTGTGCTGCTTTCCGGCAACCATGCCGAGATCAGCCGCTGGAGGCACGAACAATCTTTACTGCGAACCACCATGCAGCGTCCTGACCTGCTTGGCGGTCTGAAACTAAGCGACCAGGACAGGCAGTTTCTGGCAAACAACGGTTCTGTTAATTATGAATAACCTGTCAGTGGCACTGCTGCATTATCCGGTTTACAACAAGCATCACCAACTGGTTACAACGGCCTTCACAAACCTGGATATACACGATATTTCACGTACAGCCAGAACCTTTGGGCTGTCCCGCTACTATCTGGTGACCCCATCTCCAGACCAGCGGCAGTTGATAGAACGGATCATTACCCATTGGGATGCAGGCTGGGGGGCTGGCTACAACCCTGATCGTAAAGAGGCACTTTCCATAGTCCGCTGTCTGCCTGGCCTGGCAGATGTTGTGAATGATCTGGAGCAGCAGAACAATGGTTCCAGGGTTATTCAGATTGCAACCGGAGCGGCAAAAAGGCCAAATTGCAGCAGCTTTGCAGAGGTCATACAGTCGTTAAGTACAACAGCACAGCCACACCTGCTGCTGCTGGGTACCGGCTGGGGGCTGGCAGATCAGGTCTTTAATCAGGCTGATCTGATACTGGAGCCGATTCAGGGCAATGGAACATATAACCACCTGCCGGTCAGGTCTGCACTGGCCATCATGCTGGACCGTCTGGTGGGCAGACAATAAACCAACAAGCGTCAAATGATATAAACCAAGGAGGAACAGAAAAGATGAACATTATCAACCAGATTGAAGCAGAGCAGATGAGGAAGGATATACCGGTCTTCCAGCCAGGCGATACCGTAAAGGTTCATGTTAAGATTGTTGAAGGCGACAAACGGAGGATTCAGATCTTCCAGGGTGTGGTGATCTCCCGCCAGGGTGGTGGACTGCGTGAAGCTTATACTGTCCGCAAAATTTCAGGTGGTATTGGTGTTGAACGTGTGTTCCCGCTACACTCCCCATCTGTTGAAAAGATTGAGGTGGTCACCCGTGGCCATGTACGTCGTGCAAAGCTGTACTACCTGCGTAAACTTACCGGTAAGGCTGCACGTATTCGTGAGCGTAAGTATGTGGCTGCCCAGGCTTAATCTGACAGCACAGATGTATTCTAAAGCCCCGCTTCTGCGGGGCTTTTTTGTTATTCCAATTCCATATCAAAGCGTCTTCTTCGTTGGCTCGTCATCGGTTCCTCAACGTACTTCGTGTACGCCTTCGTCGCCGATCTCCTCGCTGCCTTGAATCCATCTTTGATCTGG
>CAZRKG010000070.1:0-10386 GCA_964600635.1 uncultured Geobacter sp.
TGGCTGTCCGCCGTGGTGGTGCCATCCATGTCTTTGATACCATTAACCATTTCTTTACCATCAACCAGATGATTGTTGTAGGCTCCAGCTACTGGAACATCGGTTTTGGCAGGAATCCTGGCGATGTTGAGGCAGATGAAGAGGGTCTTAAAACCATGTCTGACCTTGGTATTAACATGGCCTGGCTGCTACGTAAGCTTGCTGCATAATAGGTGAAGCTGTCAAACAATCAGACCCTGGACCAGTTGAAGCGGTTCGGATTATCAATCATACAACCAATCGATGGCTACCGCTTTACACTAGACCCGTTACTGCTGTGTGACTTTACAAAGGCTGAAACTGAACAGCAGATTGTTGATCTGGGTACTGGCAGCGGTGTAATGGCACTGGTGTTGGCCAGCATGGCCCCGCAAGCCAGAATTATTGGGTTTGAACAGAGTAGGACAACAGCAGCACTTGCTGAACAAAACGTATCACTTAACAGGCTGGAACAAAGGATAACCATCCTTAACGAAGATATTCTGAACCTGCGTAACCATCTGCCGGTTTCCTGCTCTGATCTGGTGGTCAGTAATCCACCTTACCGCCAGCAGGGCAGGGGACGGCTTAATTCCCATCCTGACAGATTATCCGCCCGCCATGAAACCACCGCAACCCTGGCAGACTTCCTTGCTGCTGCCAAATATCTTGTAAAGCCGGTTACAGGCCGGATCTGCATGATCTGCCACACTTCACGTCTTGCAGAGCTATTCGTATTGGCTGCAAGCCTTAAACTTTCCCCACTGCGTTTAAGGCTGGTGCATGGCCTGTCAGATACCCCTGCCAAGGTTTTTCTGGTGGAGCTGGCCAAAGCAAGAAACAACGTAGCTCTGGAAGTACTGCCACCTCTGATTGTCCGCTCAGACCCTGATAACTATACCGATGAGGTTCATCGGATTTTAACTGGCTTTTATCCGTAAAGGCTGTTCCAACTCTGACGGCATCAATCATCTGGCTTGTTTGTATAGTATGCCCCGCACAATCCCCTGATTTCCTGATCATAAGAAAAAATCCCATCTTTCAGACTTGAAAACCGGTTGTTTCAGACCTCTGGCTTGCGTTTCTTTTGACCCACAATGCTGTAGGTCAGTCATGTAGATATAAATAGCACATAAATGTTAAAAATTACTATTTAACTGTAAGGTTGTGTATATCTACCAATTGCCTCTGGCAGATTAAAACTCCAGAGGCTTATTTTTGTCTGCTGATATTAACCATAAGGAGAGTTTTCTTAAAATGAACAAAAAGGGGATTCTAAATAGTATTTCTGGCAAGCTGTTGTTGGTGGTGGTCATCTGTTCTATGGTCATTGCTGTGGCAATGTTTGCATACCAGAGCTACTTCAGGGGGCAACTGGTTAAGGATCGCAATATTGCCATATCAAAAACCCTGCAAACGCAGGTTGACACACAGATCAAAGGCAAGATTGATATTCTGCTGACCAGTGCAATTACCATCGCCCATCATGATAAGGTTATTTCAGCCTTGCAGAGAAATGACTATAGCCTGATGGTTAGCGAAATGAACCAGATTATTGAAGAGTTTACCCAGGCGGATTTCAGGGGAACCGGTTTCCATGTTATCCGTAGTGATCTGACCAGCTTCTGGCGTAGTTTTACTGACAAGCGGGATGATGATGTCTCATTCCGTGGCATGATCAAAAAGGTTGCCAGTGAGAAAAAGGCCCTTTGGGGTGTGGAGCTGGGCAGGTTGGGGGTTGGGCTGCGGGCCATGACACCGATTAAGGATCAGTCAGGCTCCATAATCGGTATTGTGGAGACCATCTTTGGTGTGGGCAGTATCAGCCGTAGTATGCAGGCAGATAACAACTTTTATATCCTGCTGGTTGATAAATCTGCTGTTGATGCAGCAGCGTTCAAGCAACAGAATAATGCTGATGAGATTGGTGAAGATTATCTGACAGCCAATGGCAAATGGTTTGGTGAGGCCACACTGGCCTTTGCCAGAAGTGCAGATTTTTCAAAACTGTTGGCCAATAAGACCTGGCTGAATGATGACTACTTTTTTGCTGTGGAAGAGGCCAGGGATATGAACGGAAAAGTGTTTGGGATCCATCTGACCGGTATGCCCAGGGCTGAATATGATTCACGGATTAAGCCGGTATTTCGCCTTGCCAATAATATGCTGGTTGTGATTGCCCTGATGGGGCTTGCCGCAGTGGCGATTATTCTGTTGATGCTTAATAAAGTGGTGATTACACCGGTAACAGCCTTGAGTAATTACCTTCTGACAATGGAGAATGACCTGACCAGGCGGTTTGAGTGGCACAGTAATGATGAGGTGGGGCAAGTTGCCGCCAGTGTAAATGAGTTTACCGGCAACTTGCAGCAACTGTTGGGTAATGTGACTGCTGAGAGCAGACAGGTTGCTGAGGCAGCCTCACAGCTTAATCGGGATTCCGATGCCATTGCCGCCGGTGCTTCCGCAGTGGTGGATCAGGCTGCCAGTGTGGCTACAGCCAGTGAAGAGATGGCAGCCACCAGTACGGATATTGCCAATAGTTGTCATTCAGCGGCAGAAAATGCCCGGAGTGTGGCTGAAATCACTGAAAAAGGTGTGCAAGTGGTCAAGCATACCGTACATGGTATTGTTCAACGTGGTGAAAGTGCCAAGATCAATGCCAAGGCCATCAGTGGGTTGGGAGAGCGTTCCAATCAGATTGGTGCCATTGTTTCCACCATTGAGGATATTGCAGATCAGACCAACCTGCTGGCCCTTAATGCTGCCATTGAGGCTGCCAGGGCAGGTGAGATGGGGCGTGGCTTTGCAGTGGTGGCCGATGAGGTCAGGGCTTTGGCAGAGCGTACAACCAGGGCAACTGCCGAGATCACCGGTATGATCAGTGCCATCCAGACAGAAACCCGGCAGGCGATTGTTTCAATGGAAGCAGGTGTGCAGGAGACTGTTAAAGGTGCTGCCGATGCTGAACAGCTTGAAACCGCACTACAGGAAATTTACGATCGGGTATCAGAAGTGACCTCCCAGATCAGCCAGATCGCCACTGCCGCAGAGGAGCAGTCAGCCACCACTGTGGAGATTGCCAGTAATGTAGGCAGGATCAATGATGCAGCCAGTGAGAGTTCCCAAGTGGCACTTACATCTTCCGATTCTTCCACCATGTTGCTTAAGTTGGCGGAAAATCTGCAAAGTCAGGTACGTCAGTTCAGGGTGTAATTCCAATTCCATTTCAAGGCGATATCTTCGTTGGCTCGTCATCGGCTCCTCAACGTACTGCCTGTACGCCTTCGTCGCCGATCTCCTCGCCGCCTTGATCTCATCCTTGAACTGGAACCGGAATAACATCCATATTCGCTTGACTTGATGAAGTCCAACAGAAAAGCCCTGCCGATTGATTCAATCGACAGGGCTTTAAATTTACAGATCAGAGGAGTTGACTATCAGATAAACAGGGCCAGCTCCATTTTCTCATCTGTGTTCAGGTGTATCGGGAAGACCAGGCAGCGTTGTCCATCAGCCGGGGTAATCTCTGCATGCTCTGTTTTACGGAAAGCCAGTGGCGGCTCTATATCCAGCTCTAACCCCATCTGTGCCCCTTTGGCAACCACGTTACCGCAAACCACGTTGACAAACTCCATTACTGTGTCGTCCAGAACTTCTTCCGGCTCGCCTGAAATATCAGGTTCTTTTAAAATAGCCTTTGCAATTGCCTTCTGTGTACCTTCAGAGACAGACAGCAGATAGCGGGCGGAGATGTCCCCTTTTATATCCATAGCCGCCACAAAATAGTGGTTTAGCAGGCTTGTCGGCTCTGTAAACTTACCTGGTCTGAATTGCATGCCAACCACTCTGGTGATCAGCTTATGGGTCATGTCAACCACCATCTCCCAGGCCATATTGTGCTGATCCAGCCAGTTTGGCAGGGCAATCCGATCCATCATATATGGAGCCTGGTCTTGCTTAAAGGCTTCCAGGTATTCATCCAGCTTATCCGCTGTCAGGGCACCAACCTTAACCAGTGCCTCTCCAAGAAACATGTGAGTAGCCTTTTGTCTTGCAATCACCTCTTCAAGCTGGAGATTATTCAGCAAACCAAGTTCCACCAGCAGGTCACCAAGCTTCATATCTTTGGATAGCTGGGCATTGTGGGCTTTTTCTATATCCTTACGGGTGATATAGCCCATTGCTACCGCCATTTCTCCAATTTTCAGATTGTTCTTTTCCTGCAAATCTATGGCACGCAGCAGGGATTGGTTTGTAATAGCACTTTGTTCAATCAGAAATTGCCCGAAAAATTTAACTGCCATTTAATATAACCCCCAAAATTTTATAGCGTCCGCAGTATTCTCAGGACATCTTCCGCTTCAAATGGTTTGGAAATAACGTTCTTTGCACCCAGTTTCATTGCCTCAGCGAATTTGTCGCCCACACCACCCAGGGATGTCACCATGATTACATTTACATTCTTATCTATCATGGAGATGCTACGCAGGGCAGTCAGACCATCCATACCTGGCATATTCATATCCATGCAGATAATATCAGGATCTTCGCTATGGTTCATCTTTATTGCCTCAGCACCATCCCTGGCATGTCCAATGCAGGTAAACTCGCCGGATTCGTTAATGATTTTCATGAGCTGACGTGCAACAGACAGACTATCGTCAACCACCAGAACTTTTTTCATAGTCAAGCTACCTCCACCATAGTCTAGTCAGAATTATTGTAAACGAGTGATTAAGGAATTTAGCTGAAATAAGCTGCTCTGTCAAAGGATTCAGGACAGGATTAGGCTTTTTTGATCTTGTCAGTCGTGCTATAATTCGGATTATTTTTTAACAAAAGGAGAATAAATCCAGATGAGATTAAAGCACTATCTGAGTATGTCCGTCTTAACTGCGGCACTGGCATTAATGTCTGAAGGCGTTGCCACTGCTGAACCTGGTACACAACTGAAACCTGTGACAGGCAACCGGTCTGTCAGCTTCCCCGATCCTGTAGCCAGGGTAAATGGCGTTGCTCTATCTGCTGCCGAGCTTAAGAAGGCATTGGCTACATTCGAGAAATCTCCGGCATCAGCCCAGGTGCCGTCAGTTGAAAAAGCTGGCCTGCCAAACGTATTCCTGCAACAGATGATTGATGGTGAACTGATTTATCAGATTGCACAAAACACCAGGGTTGCCAATGAGGAGCAGCAGCTTGATGCCGCTATGGCACAGGTAAAGGCCCGTTTTGGCAATGATGCCGAATTTAAGCGTGGTATGCAGCAGCAGGGGTTGACCGAATCAGAGCTGCGTGATCTGCTGCGTCGTAATCTGATTGTGGAAAATTTTGTTGAAACACAGGTTGTACCTGGACAGCAGGTAACAGATGCTGAAATTAAAGAGTTCTATGATAAAAACCCTGAAACCTTCACAGGGCCGGAGCAGGTCAGGGCCAGTCATATTCTGATCAAGGTTGATGCCAGTGCCTCTGCCGCTGACAAACAGAAGGCCAGGGCAGAGGCTGAATCACTGTTACGTCAGATTAGATCCGGTGCTGATTTTGCCAAGCTGGCCCAGGAAAACTCTGACTGTCCCAGTGGAAATCAGGGGGGCGATCTGGGCTATTTTGGCAGGGGCCAGATGGTGAAGCCGTTTGAGGAAAAGGCTTTTTCCATGCAGCCAGGTGATGTCAGTGGGGTGGTGGAAACCCAGTTTGGATACCATATTATCAAACTGAATGAGAAAAGGGCTGCTGGCAAGGTGCCGCTGGATGAGGTTAAGGGTAAACTTGCTGCTTCATTACAACAGCGTAAGGTCAGCCAGGCTGTCAATAGTCTGGTGTCAGAAGCCAGAAAAAAAGCCAAAATTGAGATTTTTCTGAAGTAGTAGATTTGTTTCGATGGAAATTTACAGGGGGGCAGCCAGAACAGGCTGCCCCTTTTTAATTTTCAGGGCCGTTGATTACAAATATCTCGCCACTATCAGTTTTACTGATTGATGCACTGCCCAGGTATTCGCCATTGTAGTAAAATGAAGAATTGCCAGAAGATAAGCTACTTGCAGTGTTATTCTTAATGGAAAGCTTGAAATTATGTGACGGGCCTGTATTGACCTGAATCTGTTCAACTGGCAGGTGGTAGGTTGCAAGTCTGGTGGGGTTGTTTGCAAGGTACTGTTTAAGACTGCCGGTTTCAGGCGGATTATCAGCAAGTCTGTCAGTGGAAATACCGACTGCGTAGCCTGTGGGCAACTTAGAGCTGCTTACAGCAACCAGAGTAAAAGCTGCCATGTTGTTCCCCTGATCCACCCTGATTTCATAGGCAGGTTGCCAGCCTTCATCAGCCAGTTGTACTGTAACAGTCACTTTTGCATTCAGTGGTGTGGTTCTGATCCTGATGATCTGACTGCCTGCCTGTTCTTTTTGCTGTGCTGACTCCAGTTGGCTGCTGATTTTCTGCAACTCCAGTTCAGCACGTCGTCTGGCAGTATAGGTTGCCTCCAGTTGTGAAAAGGCAAAATCCGTACCCTGTCGGATTGCTGTCAACGGGTTTGGCTCTGCCTTTGTCTTACGCACTACCTTGGAGCTTTGGGATTTTGCCGCTGCCAGAAAGGTAGCTTCCCGTGCATCCAGCATTTTCAGCCTGTCTTCCAGCTTCTGTTTCTGCTCCTTTAAACCGGCAATTTCCCTGCCCAGCTTTTCATCCGGCCTGACTGGTAACAGCTCCACCTGGTTGATTCTATCCTGTTGATTCACAGGTTTGACCCGTATGGTGGCTGGTTTGACAGCCAATGGCAAGGTCAGCTCTGCAACCCCGTTTTTGCTGATGGTCTCCAGGGTAATCAGGCCACCATCCTGAAACAGGATAATGTTCTGACCTGCATACAGTATTGCAGGCAGTAACAGTATAACCAGCAGACTGTTAATAAGTGGTGTTAGTCTTAGCATCAAAGTCCTCCTGTTATGGTTTGTTGGGCGTGCAACCAAGACTATTGAAGAACATCCATAACCTTTACATCGATCTCGGGGCTTTCCATGAAGTCCTTTTCAACTTCACCTCTTATGCGAACTTGGGTCTTTTCATTGATAGTTGTGCCAAGAAAAATATCGCTGTCTATCTCTACCTGTATCTGGTCTCTTCCGTCGGAGAAAATGTATTTATCAGTGGAGAGTTGCTTGACGATGTGACCACTAATATCCACCGGTGAGTCGTCTTTGGCGGATAGAGCCGCAGCCACGGATTGAATGGGTGCTTGAGCACCAGGCCCTGTGTACTGTGCGGCTGCATTGATTGAAAAAAGCACCAGCAAAGGAAAAGCCAACAATGTGATTTTAAAAGCTTTCATGAATAGCTCCTATTGAGGTTGAAAATGGCAACTATTGAAGCATGCGGCGGCACCCAACAGAGATAAGCGGCTGTCGATGCCGGAGTGGTGCTGCCTGACCTGACGACCAACTGACGATTGAGGCACTTATGAAATTCACGCATATTAAGCCAGTCTGAGTTGATTTAGCCGTTAGGCATGTTCCGGCACAAACTTGATTTCGAGGTGGCAGCCAACGGCTTGAGCATATTTCTTGAGGGTTGAAAGGGAAGGAGAGTGTTTGCCTGCTGCTTCAAGTCTTGATATGGCACTTTTGGTTGTGCCCATACGTTCAGCAACAGCCTCTTGAGACAAGCCGACACGAGCTCTGGCTGAAAGCATTTCTTTTACGAGTGCATATTCTTCTTCCAGTTCGTTATATGCTTTCTGGAAACGTTCACGTTGTTTTGCTTTTTCGATGAAAGCAGCATGGTTATGAGCAACGGGTTTATATTGTGAATTAGCCATTTTTTACCTCCTTGATACGTTTGCGGGCAACTTTCATTTCATTTTCGGGAGTTTCCTGTGTTTTCTTGATAAATGCGTGAAGGATGATGATGCGTTTGCCAACAAGATAGCAGTAGAAGGTTCTTCCGATACCTTCCTTACCTTTGGGGCGTAATTCAAACAACCCCTTACCAAATGCCCTTGAATGAGGCATTTTCAGGTTTGGACCGAATTCCATAAGTAGTTCAATAAGCCTGGCGTAGTCGGCAAGAATGCCGTCAGGCCACGCTTCAATTTCCTTCAGAACGTGCTCATTGAAATATTCGATGGTATAGTTCATTGATGTCAGGTTAGCAAATATGTGAACTTGTGTCAACCTGTGGAGTTGTGAGTGTAAATGCCTAACGTTTACGAGATAACCGGCTGACGATGCTGACTTACTAAGCTACCAACTGACGACTGCAGAACTGCTGAAATTCACGCACAGTAAACAAGTCCGAGTTTATTGAGCCGTTAGGCCATTTCATTGTCACTCAAAAAATACAAACTTTTTTGTTAGATGTATACTATTATATGTATAAACTTATTTGAGTAATTGTTTGATTTGATCTCCATAAATCAAAAGTAGCAATAATGATAAAAAGCCAATGGTGAATAGCCAGCATTCTGAAAACATAGCCCTTAGATTTAATAATCTATTGAAAACAACCTTCATATATATTTTCTCATCTTTTGTTCTATTAATAAAAAACTTCTTTCTGATTTTGCTATATCTATTATTATATTTGTTAAGTTTAGTATGTATATATAATATAATAATGACCATATAAATAAAAGCATATGTTGATACTTTATTACTTGCAATACAAGAAATTGCAGCAGGGTAACAATATAAACCTACAACCTCATTAAGATAAGTTTTCCAATCTTTTATATCATTTTGGGTAGTTATATCAATTTTAATTGATTTGTAATTATGTTTTGATGGGAAGAACAGCAACTTAAAACTAACTAAACATGTTATTAGTGAGGCAAACCAAAATACTTGAAAAAAGTTGCTAGTTACTAATTTAGTTAGTGGCACAGTAATTGTTATTATTAGTGATGTTAAAAATAGTAATGTCACGAATATCAAATTCTACACCTTAATGTCTAAAAGCACTTGTGTTATGGCTAAATGATTCTAAATAGAATCAGATGGCACATTTTATCTATATAGTAACGCACCGTTTTTAAAATTAGAGTTTTGGTTGATCTCAAAGAATAGATTAAGATCAGCAGGTACTACTATTCCAGTTCCCATCTCTGAATTGCCAGCTTCTCAAGTACCATTCCTATCATAAATTTTAAGAGTAACCCATTCGTGACCACTTTTGTTAAAAAAATCGATTGTTGGAAAAGCTAGCATCCACAATATGCCTCCACAAATTGCTATATTTATTTGCCAGCCTTTTGTTTGTGATTTCGTGTTTTCTCAATGTCGCTTAACGATATAGATTTAGTTGGATTATTAGGGTGGATGCTAGGATTTTAGTTGTTTTGGTTTTTACTAGCTACAGGCTTAATAAATTTATTGTAGAATTCTTGATATTTGGGCTCAAAACTTTGGTCTAATTCAGAAGCGTACTTGGTATACTTATTCGCCAACATTAAATCTTCTTTGGTGAAGGCATATGTTACGCCTAATGAAAAGTTTGCCGGTGCAGAATTTACATAGTAAATAGATTTTTTGAAACTTGCTATTGCTTCATCTGCTTTAGTTTTATCAATTAAGCGAAAGATTTAGTAATGCATTTCCTTTACATAAATAAGCAATTGCTAACAAATCTTTTGGGATGTTTGCTTTGGGATTCTTTTGTAATGAATCATTAACAGCGATGATTGCAGCATCAATCATAAGGCTTTTATCATAGTTACCTTTTTATTTTGTTCGTTACAATGATCAATGCCGACTTGTAAAGTGATAGCATTTAATTCATCAAGATACAAATCATCGCAAAATGCAGGCATCGGAACAAGCAATACAGATACAAATAATGTTATTAAACCCTTAATATTCATTTTACTCTCCTCAATATATATTGTTTGCCTAATAGAAAAATTAAAACAACCTAAATTTAACCGAAAGCCGACATGTAAAATCAACCCGCCAAACCAAAACTTCGGGATAAAATTTGTGACCATATTCGTCTATAGCATTATAGCCTAACTCTCCCCCTGCCAAGAGGGAATACGCAAAGCGGAAAGGGAGAAGCTGCCACAAACCATCAGTTAATGGTTGATTGTTGTCGTCCTGCACGGAGTTGCAGGATCCAGTGTTTTTAATAGATTCCGCAACTATGTGCGGAATGACAATCAAGAGCTTTTGCCTGTGTACTCTGTGCCGCTGTGTTTTATATGGTGTTTATTCGCCTGTCTGTGCGGACACAGACATGTGGCTAAAAAGATTTTCTCCCTGTTTCAAACTGGTTTTATCGGTTTTGGTCTTAGCATCAAAGCCCACCCAGTTTGCTGATTACATTAAACTGCTCTGCTGTGACCGGCTGGATGGAAAGTCTGCTGCGGTTAATCAGTG
>CAZRKG010000071.1:0-10362 GCA_964600635.1 uncultured Geobacter sp.
TTTCCTGGCGGAGTTGATTAAAGAGCTTGAGGCAATTGTCTGATTTTCACTTGCTCTGATTTCAATGAACCTTAAAACGGTAGTTAAATAACTAGATTTGTGTAAATTCGTGTTCATTGGTGGCTAAAACCTATGGTTTTGATTTTCCTCTGTGTTCCCTGTGGCTCTCTGTGTTTCAAATGAATTTCTATGATAAAGCATCTTAAAGTTGATCATAATGGTGGTCTGACCATACCAGCCGAGCTGCTGTCAGCCCTTGGTCTGCAACCAGGGGATTCAGTTGAGTTGTCCCTGTCCGACGGTCAGGTCTGCTTACAGAAGGCAGTACAGCAGCAGGCAGGCTCTCTACAGCAGGAGATCGCCCGGAAGAACCTGTCCACAGGGATACGTTTTATCAAAGGGGTTGGCCCCAAACTGGCGGAACTGCTTGTAAAAAAGGGGATAACCACCATAGAGGATGCCCTGTTCTGCCTGCCCCTACGTTACGAAGACCGCCGCCAACTGACACCGATCAGCCGTCTGCAACCAGGAAGTTATCAGGTATTTCAGGGTGAGGTGATTTCCGCCGAGGTTGTCAGCACCAAGGCTGGTCGCAGGGTGTTTGAGGCGGTTGTGCAGGATGATAGTGGCACTATTTTGCTGAAATGGTTCCATGCCAATGGTGCCTGGCTGAAACGGACCTGGCAGATTGGCCGCCAGGGGGTTTTCAGCGGTGAAATAACCAGCTTTGGCTACAGGCTGGAGCTGCACCATCCTGATGTGGACTGGATTGAAAAGGGCCGCACCGTGGCGGAGGTGATGGCTGCTGATCCGGTGAATTTTGGCAGGATTGTACCGGTTTACCCGCTTACAGAAGGGCTGCATCAGAAGGTGATGCGGCGTGTTATGCATCAGGTGATTGAAACCTTTCTGCCTGATGTTGCCAATCTGCTGCCGGACAGCATCCTTACAGTGAATAACTTTGCACCTTTAAGGGAATCCCTTGGGCAACTGCACCAACCACCGGCAGATGCCGTACTGCAACAGTTAAATGAAGGTTCCAGCCCTGCCCACCGTTCAGTTACCTTTGATGAATTTTTTTACTGGGAGCTGGGGCAGGCCCTTAAAAAGCAGGGGGTCAGGCTTGAAGAGGGGATAGCCTTTCAGGTTACACACCGATACACAAAAGAGCTTGCCAGGTTGTTACCCTTTCGGCTGACAAATGCCCAACGCAGGGTTCTGTCTGAAATAAAGCAGGATATGATGTCGCCCTATCCGATGCACCGGCTGGTGCAGGGTGATGTTGGTTGCGGCAAAACCCTGGTGGCGTTGATGGCTGCCCTGCTGGCGGTGGAAAACAGCTATCAGGTGGCGATTATGGCCCCAACAGAAATACTGGCCGAGCAGCATTGGCACAGCATTCATGGCTGGTGCGAGCAACTTGGCATCAATGTTGTGCTGCTGACCGCTGGTATGAAGGGGAAGGATAAAAAGGCGGCCCTGCAACAGGTGGCTGACGGAACTGCGGCAATAGTGATTGGCACCCATGCCGTGATTCAGGAGAAGGTTGAATTTAAACGGCTTGGGCTGGGAATTGTGGATGAGCAGCACCGTTTTGGTGTGTTGCAACGCAGCATCCTAAAGAAAAAAGGGACCAATCCCGATATTCTGGTGATGACCGCCACGCCGATTCCACGCACCCTGGCCATGACCCTGTTTGGTGATCTGGCCCTGTCTGTGATTGATGAACTGCCACCGGGCCGGATGCCGATCAGCACAAAGATTTACTTTGAATCCCGTCGTCAGCAGGTTTACCAGTTGATTCGGCAGGAGATTGACAAGGGGCAGCAAGTTTACATCATCTATCCCCTGGTGGAGGAAACGGAAAAAACAGATCTGAAGGCAGCCACACAAATGGCCGAACATCTACAGGCGGATGTTTTCAGTGGATTCAAACTTGGATTGCTGCATGGCAGGATGAAGCCGGATGAAAAAGAAGTGATGATGCTGGCCTTCAAGAATCGCCAGCTTGATATTCTGGTGGCTACTACGGTGATTGAGGTTGGGATTGATGTACCCAATGCCACTGTTATGGTGATTGAACATGCCGAGCGTTTCGGACTTTCCCAATTGCACCAGTTGCGGGGCAGGGTGGGGCGGGGCAGCCACCAGTCCCACTGCATTCTGCTTACTGCTGGTCGGCTGTCGGAAGATGGAGAAAAACGGTTGCGGGTGATGGAGGCCAGCAATGATGGTTTCAGGATTGCCGAGGCTGATCTGGAGATCCGCGGCCCGGGGGATTTTCTTGGTACCAGGCAATCTGGTATGCCTGATTTCAGGGTGGCAAACATATTAAGAGACGGCAGGATTCTGGAGCAGGCCGGTAACGCCGCCAGACAACTTCTGGCAGAAGATCCTGAGCTTGCTACAGAAACAGGGGCAGCCATCAGATCAGAACTGGTCAGAAGATGGGGAAAACGGCTGGAGCTGGCAGGGATCGCCTGAACATCTGTTCAGCCTTAATACCGTATTATTGAACCGGTGGCAAAACAATTAAATTCCGTTGTAGGGGTGCTGCTTGCTGCACCCGTGTCAGTAACTTATTGGGCGGAGCAAGCACCGCCCCTACCGTTCATATGCTTAACCACCGGAGTATTACCTCTGATTCAGTTGCTTTGCTACTCCGCCTGTTTTCCCTTTTCCTCTGCCAGCCTGTCTGCCTCCGCAATCCAGCCGCCACCCATTGCCTTGTAGACTGAAATCAGCGAAACCAGTTGCTCGTACCTGGTCTGGGTCATGGAGAGCTTGCCGGAAAACAGTGACCTTTCTGCATCCAGCACCTGCAAATAGCTTGAAGTACCGGCATCAAACTGAAGTTGCGAAAGTTGGGCGTAATCCTCCAGTGCCGCCACCTGCCGTTCCTGGGCCTTCAACTGTTCTTCCCCCTTGCTGCTTTTTACCAGGGCATCCTCAACATCCCTGAAACTGCTTAAAATTGCCTGTTGATAGTTATACAACGCCTGTTGCTCAACTGCTTCAGCCTGCCTGACCTGCCCGGCAATCTGCCCGAAGTTAAGCAGTGGCATGGTGGCTGCACCTGCGGCAGACCAGATTCCGCTGCCAGATCCAAAGAGCCGCCCCATATCATCACTTGCAACTCCAAGGGCACCGGTCAGGCTTATTCTGGGGAAATACTCTGCCCTGGCAGCACCAATATTGGCATTGGCGGCAATCAGCTCCTGTTCAGCCTGGATTATATCAGGGCGGCGTTCAAGCAGTTGGGATGGCAGGCCAGCCGGTATGGCTGGTGCTGTTAATGATTCAATCCCTTTACCACGGGGGATCTGACCTGGCACCTTGCCCAACAGCAGTGATAGCAGGTTCTCCTGTTGCCGAATCTGGGACTGGTAGGCGGCGATTGACTGCCCGGCCAGTTCATATTGTGATCTGATCTGGGACACCTCCAGTTGTGAGACCGTACCGTATTTGTACCGCAGCTCAAACAGACGCAGGCTTTCAAGGTAGGCTGTCTCGGTTGCCCTGGCTATCTCAAGCTGCTGATCCAGCCCAAGCAGGGTTATGTAACCGGAGGCCACGTTTGAAACCAGGGTCATCAACACACCTTGACGACCGGCCTCGGTTGCCAGAATTCTGGCCTGGGCCGCTTCGCTGGAGCGACGTACCCGCCCCCAGAGATCAAGCTCCCAGGATGCGGTCAGGGCAGCCTTGTACAGCTCTGTGGTTTGTCCTGCCTCCCGTTTACCACCGGCATCAAAACCAGCACCAATCTGGGGGAAGTATTGCGAACGGGTGGTATCCAGTATCCCCAGGTACTGGCTTACCCTGGCTGTGGCTGTTTTAAGCTCAAGGTTATTTTGTACTGCCTCTTCAATCAGGCTGTCCAACACCGGATCGCCAAACTGTTGCCACCATTTCCCGTCAGCCAGCTTTTCATTCCCCTGATATTCAAGCTGCCAGTTTGCATATTCTGCAACCTCTGGCCTGACATAATCCGGGCCGATGGAACAGCCGGTCAGGCAGAGCAGCATTGCACAGGCGGCAAGATAACGCTTATTCATGATCGTCCCCCTTCTTTACCTCTGGCAATGCCCCTTTTTTGCGGCTGAAAATGCTTGTCCCCTCTTCCAGCAACACAAAGAATAGCGGCACAAAGAAGGAGGCCACCAGGGTTGATGCCAACATACCGCCAATCACCCCGGTGCCAATGGCACGCAGGCTGTTGGCACCTGCACCGTGGGCAGTTGCCATTGGTACACAGCCCAGTATAAAGGCCAGTGAGGTCATTAAAATCGGACGCAGCCGCAAACGGGCTGCCTCCACCGCTGCATCCGCCGCAGACATACCTTTTTTCAGGTTTTCTGCTGCAAACTCGATGATCAGAATGGCATTTTTGGCAGAAAGTCCCACCAGCGTCACAAGCCCCACCTGAAAGTAGACATCATTTTCAAGCCCCCTGAACCAGGTCAGAAGCAGAGCACCACACAGGGCAAACGGCACAGCCAGTACAACACCGATCGGCAATGACCATTTTTCGTATTGTGCCGAGAGGATCAGAAAGACCATTATCAGACCAAAGGTAAAGGCCAGAATAGATGTGTTACCGGCCTTCTTCTCCTCAAATGCCTGGCCGGACCAGGCAAAATCATAGCCATCTGGCAAAACCTGTTTTGCCAACTCTTCCATCGCCTTGATCGCCTGACCGGAGCTGTAACCTGCTGCCTGGTTTCCGTTCAGCTTGGCAGCAGGGAAGCCGTTAAAGCGTGGAAGCAGGCTTGGGCCGGCCACATATTTTGACGTTGCAATGGCAGAGAGCGGTACCATGCTGCCGTTGTTGGAACGAAGATAAATCTGGTCAAGGTCAGCAGGTTTACTGCGGTATTCGGGTTCTGCCTGCTGGATAACCTGCCACAGGCGGCCATACTGTAGAAACTGCCCCAGATAGGCGGAGCCGAAGTATGATTGCAGCGTACTGAAAGCGGTTGAAACCGATACTCCCAACAGTTCGGCCTGTGCTCGGTCAAGATCAAGGTAAAGCTGTTGCTGGCTGGCGGAGAAGGTGGTTGATACCCCGGTCAGTTCAGGCCGCTTACGTGATTCAGCAACCATCTGCTTGACTACTTTTTCCAGCTCCTGTGCAGAGCCACCGCCCTTGCTCTGAACATAAAACTCAAATCCGCCGGTACTGCCAAGACCGGGGATGGATGGCGGGTTGATCGGAAAGACCAGCCCTTCTTGTATAGAGTACAGCTTGCGGGCCATATCCTTCTGGACGCTGAAGGCGTCGCTTCCCTTGCCTTCACGTTCCTGATATGGCTTTAAGGCGGCAAACAAAAGCCCGGCATTATCCTTTACACTGCCGTCAATCAGGCTGAAACCGCCAATCTGGGTAATATCTCCCACTGCCGGATTAGTCTGGGCCAGGGCCACCGACTGATCACAGACAGCGGTGGTACGTTCAAGGCTGCTGGCATCAGGCATAATGGCCCCCACAAACAGGTAGCCCTGATCTTCCTCTGGTACAAAGCTGCCAGGTACTACTTTAAATAACAGGGCAACCAGAACCAGCAGTCCGGCAAACAGGCCCAGGCCAACGGTTTTGTGGTTAATCAGCCAGCGTACCCCACTGGTGTAACGGTTGGTAATATCGCTGAAACGGTTTTCAAACCAAAGGAAGAACCCTTTTTTCTCAGAATGACCAGGTTTGAGGATGCGGGCCGCCAGGGCCGGGGAGAGGGTCAGTGCAACCACACCGGAAAGCACCATTGATATGGCGATGGTAACGGCAAACTGTTTGTAGAGCGTACCGGTCATGCCACCCAGAAAGGCAACCGGCAGAAAGACCGATCCAAGCACCAGCACAATGGCTATCAAGGCACCGGTCAGCTCTGACATGGCTTTTCTGGCCGCCTCCATCGGAGTCATGCCGAATGTGGCCATGTTATGCTCCACATTTTCCACCACGATGATGGCATCATCCACCACCAGCCCGATTGCCAGGATCATACCAAAAAGGGTCAGCATGTTGGTGGAGAATCCCAGGGCGTAAATGCCGGTGTAGGTGCCGACAATGGCGATCGGCACCGCCAGAATCGGGATAAGTGTGGCACGGAAACTTTGCAGAAACAGAAAAACCACCAGTACCACCAGCAGGACTGCCTCAAAAAATGTATGGATTACCTTTTTTATGGAAGCCTTGGTAAATTCACTGGTATCCAGCACTACCTTGTAATCAAGCCCCTGGGGGAAGTTTTTCTTCAGGTCTGACAACAGACTGTGAATATGTTTAGAGGTATCAATGGCATTGGCACCAGGCTGTTGATAAACCACAATTGCCACTGCCCGTTTACCGTTTACCTTGGTGTTGACCGAATAATCCTTGGCACCAAGTTCCACACGGGCCACATCCTTCAGTCGCACCAGGGCCGAACCTTCCGCTGCTGCCCGTATGATGATATTTTCAAACTCCGACGGGTCAGACAACATCCCCTTGGCTGTCACCACAAAGCTCTGCTGGGTTCCCTTTGGTGATGGAGACTGACCGATGGAGCCGACACCAAACGCCTTGTTCTGTTCCTGCACTGCACTGGCCACATCCTGGGCAGAAAGCCCCATTTGGGCCATACGGTCAGGACGCAGCCAGATCCGCATGGCAATATCAGGCTGGGGGAACATGGATGAGAGGTTTGCACCTGGAATCCGTTTGATCGGGTCCAGAATATAAAGGTTGGCGTAGTTTCCAAGGTAAACCGGGTCGTAACGGTCATCCGGCGAGTAGACGCTGATCGCCATCATAAATGACTGGGAACGTTTCTGAACAGTTACCCCTTGCTGACTGACCACATCGGGAAGTTGTGACAGGGCCTGGTTGACACGATTCTGTACGTTTACCTGGGCCATATCAGGGTCAGTGCCTGGCTCAAAGGTAACAGTCAGGCTCATGTTGCCGGAGGAAGAGCTGGTGGATGACATGTAGCTCATGTTGTCCACACCGTTTACCTGCTGTTCAATCGGTGCGGCAACGGTATTGGCTACAACCTCGGCGGTTGCACCTGGGTAAAAGGCCGATACCTGTACTGTTGGTGGTGCAATATCAGGATACTGGGCGATCGGTGTAACGGCCAGAGCTACCAGTCCGCCAAGGGTTATGATAATGGAAATAACAGCGGCAAGTACCGGGCGATCTATAAAGAAACTTCCCATGATCTCTCCTAATTACCACTGCCAGGTTGTGCAGCCTGCTGTTTTTGTTGCATATCCTCCTGTGTTACCACCTTGACCGGTGCCCCTGGAGCCAGCTTCATAAACCCATCCACAATGACCTGATCACCACTTTTCAAGCCCTGGTTGATGATCCAGTCATTGCCTGACCATTCCCCCACTACCACTGGCCTTACTTCTGCAACTTCTTTGTCACTGGCAACAAAGACAATATGGCCGTTACTGGTCTGCTGCACTGCCCGTTGTGGAACCGCCAGTGCATCGGGGCGAACCATTCCCTGTAGCCAGGCTTTTACAAACATACCTGGTCGCAGTGCGTGTTCAGGGTTGGCGATCTGGGCACGTACAAGATAGGTGCCGGTATCTTTATTAAAGGAAGGTTCTGCAAAATTTACTTTGCCTGGCAAAGGATAACGGTTGCCGTCAGCCAGTTCCAGCTCCACTACAAAATGATTGTTATCCGGCTTTCTGATCAGCCCTTTATTCACTGCATCCTCAAGCCTTGATTGCTCGTTCTGGGAAATACTGAAGTCAATCCAGATAGGATCAAGTTTTGCAAGGTATGTCAGTCTGGCATTGCTGCCGGTGGAGGCGATATAACTGCCTTCCCGTACCAACGCCTGGCCGGTAATGCCATTAAACGGTGCAATAATTGTGGTGTAACCCAGATCAAGTTGTGCCCTGTCGAGTTTAGCCAATGCCTGATGAACTGCTGCCTCGGCTGCCTTGTGATTGCCAATGGCATTATCAAGATCACTTTTACTGGCGGCGTTCTGCTCTGCCAGTGGCTTTATCCGCTCAAGTGTTGCCTTTGCGGTCCAGAGCTGTGATTTACGGGCATCAACCTCAGCCTGGGCAGCATTTACAGCAGCAATAAAAGGTTTCTTGTCCAACTGGAACAGAACCTGTCCCTGCTTGACCGGCTCACCTTCCCGATAGCTGATCTTCTCCAGAAAGCCACTGACCCTTGCCATGATGTCAACCTGATGGGAACTTTGTATCTGGGCAACAAAGGGTAAAGAAACCAAAACATCTTTTGGCAGTACTTTAACTACAACCACCTCGGATACCGGCACCGGCAGTCTGGGCTGCTCCTTTTTGCCACATCCAGGCAAAACCACTAAAAACAATAATAAAAAAGGAATACAGGCTGAAACAGGGCGGGAAATCTTCTGTAAAACTGCAAGGTTCATAATAAATACCTCTTGTTACCTGTGAAGGTGGTATGTTTGCATAAATCTGTATGCAGGAAAACAGGATGCTGTGTCAATCTTCATCTGGAAGGTAGGGAAATATAATTCACCTGTAGTTACATGCAGAGCCAGAAGCCTTTTAAAGTGCCGGAGAAGTCCATATTCAGGTTCAAAGATTACAATATAGGTTAAGGGCAGCTTACCAATGGTTGACTGACATGCCTTCACTGTTGTATGTAATACCTTAAAATTCAGACAGTTACATTGCTGTTTTATTGATAGATTCAAAACGAAGTTAACCTTAATCAAACAAAAAGGAGTGATCGGTAATGTCCACCTTTATCACCAAGCCGATTGGTGCCATGCTTGACGAGATCGCAGAACGTTTTCCTGATAATGATGCCCTGGTCTATCCAGAGCGTGGCCTGCGTTACAGTTACAAGGAGTTTAACGAAATCTGCCGTAAAGTTGCCAAAGGGCTTTTGCGGATGGGGATCAAAAAGGGCGAACACCTGGCAATCTGGGCCTACAACGTGCCAGAGTGGGTGATCCTGCAATTTGCCACCCCAAAGATCGGTGCGGTGCTGGTCACAATAAACACCGCCTATAAATCTTCAGAACTGGAATATGTGCTGAGGCAGTCTGATTCCACTACCTTGTTTATGGTTCGTTCATTTAAGGATAGTGATTATATCCAGACCCTGACCGATGTTGTGCCTTCTCTACCTGCTGCTGAACCTGGCAGGCTTAACCATCCCGAGCTGCCTTACCTTAAAAATGTGGTCTTTATCGGGGATGATACGCCAGCAGGCATGATGAACTTCAGCAAGATAATGGAGCTTGGCAGTGATGTAAGTGATGAAGAGCTGGCAGCGGTGGAGGCCACCCTTGACTGTCACGATACCATCAACATGCAGTACACCTCCGGCACCACCGGCTTTCCCAAGGGGGTAATGCTGACCCACCATAACCTGACCAACAACGGCTTTCAGATCGGCGAGTGCATGAAGTTTACAGAACAGGATCGGCTCTGCATTCCGGTGCCGTTTTTCCACTGCTTTGGCTGTGTACTGGCCACAATGGCCTGTGTTACCCACGGCTCTGCCATGGTTCCGGTGGAGATCTTTGATCCATTGAAGGTATTGCAGACCGTTGAAGCTGAAAAATGCACCGCAGTGCATGGCGTACCAACCATGTTTATTGCAGAACTGGAACATCCTGACTTTAAGAAGTTTGACCTCTCCACCCTCCGTACAGGCATCATGGCCGGTTCTGTCTGCCCGATAGAGGTTATGAAGCGGGTTGTAAAAGATATGCACCTGACAGAAATAACCAGTGTGTACGGGCAGACCGAATCATCCCCCGGCATAACCCAAAGCCGCACCGACGATGCTATTGAACTGCGTGTCTCCACCGTTGGCAGGGCATTGCCAGGTGCAGAGGTGAAGATCATTGATATTGAAACCGGCGAGACCCTGCCGCCAGGCAAACAGGGCGAGCTGTGTGCCCGTGGCTATATGGTGATGAAAGGTTACTACAAGATGGAGGATGAGACTGCCAAGGTGATTGATGCCGATGGCTGGCTACATACCGGTGATCTGGCCATAATGGATGAAAACGGATACTGCAAGATAACCGGCAGGATCAAGCAGATGATCATCCGAGGTGGTGAAAACATCTATCCCAAAGAGATTGAAGAGTTTCTTTACACCCATCCCAAGATCTCGGATGTGCAGATCTACGGTGTGCCGGACAAGAAATATGGCGAGCAGGTCATGGCAGCCATTATCCTTAAAAAGGGTCAGCAGATGTCAGATGAAGAGGTGAAGACATTCTGTAAAGACAGGATTGCCAACTATAAAATCCCCAAATATATCAAGTTTGTGGAGGGGTATCCCATGACCGCCAGTGGCAAGATTCAGAAGTTCAAGCTACGGGAAATGGCTATTAA
>CAZRKG010000072.1:0-10151 GCA_964600635.1 uncultured Geobacter sp.
TTCAGATTAACCAGCCGCTGTTTACGGCCAAGCTCCACCTGGGGAGTGGTGGCACGGGTACGTACCAGCCCCTGACGCAGCAGTTTAATCTGCCACTGTTTCGATAACAGATCGGCCAATAATGCAGACTGATTATAGCCACGGCTGCGGAGCCTGCTTTTATGCAGCGGTACCGGTACCAGAAAATCCGGCTGCTGCTCAACAGCAAAATCAGCCAGCAGTTGGGCAATGAGAAGTCCCAGGGGCCGTCGCAGATAGCTTTTGCCATTATACTTGAAATTATGGATCAGGTTAGTCAGTTCACCCTGATAACAGAGTGCCGCCCTTGCAGCGGTATAGGCTGGTGGTTGTTTTATGCAGTTACCACAGGGGTGATCCTGTCCGACACCATCAAAGGGGATGCCGCAGATGCTGCAAAGTGGTGAAATCAGCAAAGGTAACTGGCTGTAACAGCCCTGGCAGATATACAGACCATTGTCACTTGGCAGCATAAGATTACGGCAGATATGGCAGCGGGGTGGCAGCAGTAGTCCTTGCAGAGCCTGCCCCAGCTTTGCAATGAATAACATTTATCTATCCTCGGTCACAACAGGCAACAGGATTCTGAAATGTGTCCCCTGTCCCACCTGGCTGGCTACGCTGATGTTGCCGCCATGTCCTTCCACCAGCTCCTTTACAATGGCAAGGCCCAGCCCCAGCCCACCTTTTCTGCCTTTGTAAAACCGCTCAAAGATGTTTGGTAGCTGATCAGCCGGAATACCACAGCCAGTATCGCTGAAAACTATCTCCGTCATTCCTGCCTGCCTGGCGGCAGTAATCCCCAACTGCCCACCATCTGGCATGGCACGCAAGGAATTGGAAATCAGGTTAATCACTACTCGGCTGAACTGGTCTGAATCCAACTCTGCCACAAGCTGTTCATCACCGTTCAAAGAAATCTCAACACTCTGTTCCAGTGCCTGCCGTTCAAATCTGCCTGCTATCTGGGACAAAAGCGGAAGTATTTGCACTGGTTGCAGTTGCATGGCAAGGGCGTCTGCCTGGGCACGGGTCAGTTCATCGACCCCATCCAGAATGGCAGTCAGGCGGGTGGTCTCTTCATGCAGGGATTGCAACCCTTCCGGCGTTACCGGCAGAACATTGTCCAGCATCCCCTCCAGCTCACCACGGATAATCATAAGCGGTGTGCGTAGCTCATGGGCCGCATTGGAAACCAGTTGTCGCCGCAACTGTTCCTGGGCCTCCAGTTTATCTGCCATCCTGTTGAAAGTCAGTGCCAGACTTCCGATCTCATCATGGGTAATGGTCTGCACCCTGCGGCCAGCTTCACCACTGGCCAGCCCCTGGGCTGCAAAAGTCAGCTCTTCAAGCGGCCTGGTCAGCCGGCGGGCCACCAGTATGCTGAGCATAACAGCGGTAATCCCAAGCCCCAGCAGCAGATAAATCAGAAAACGGTTGGAAGAGCTGATGAAGTATTCCGCCTGGGAAGGACGCAACAACCTGACATCAAGATGCCCGATCTCATTGCCATCCCAGAACAGTGGATAGTTTTGAAATTCTGTCCCATTGTAGGCTGGCAGACTACGGCTGCTGCTGATCCGCTGCTGAATTGCCTCTGGTTGAATGGCAATGGCCTGCTCGGTATCCAGCACCAGTTGACCTTTATCATCAAAAAGCCGCAGCTCCATACCGGACAGCCAGCCCCGCACCAGATCATCGGCAATCTGCGGGTTTTGCCAGTTGCCAGACTGCTGATAACGCCCCTCCAGTATGGCCTGGGTCTGGTACAGACTATCCAGCATCTGACCTTCACCAAAGGCGTTAAAGTCACGGATAATCAGGTTTCTCAGCAGTATGGAAGAGGAAAGGGTGATGACAATCACCAGAAACAGCAGCAACAGCAGTTTTTGTTGCAGACTAAACCGCATCACGCAGGCCGCTGAAGAGATAGCCGATACCATAGACTGTTTTTATAAATTCCGGCTGCCGGCTGTCCAGCTCTATTTTCTGGCGTAGATTTTTTATATGGGCATCCACACTGCGTTCGTAGCCTTCAAACTGGTAACCCAGTGCCTTTGAAACCAGCTCATCGCGACTGAAGGTGCGGCCAGGAGAGCTGGTCAGGGTTTGCAACAGTTTAAATTCTGTGGGGGTGATGTTGATGGGATGATTGCGGCAGGTTACACTGTGATTGCGGCTATCAAGCACCAGTGTTGCCTGGTTAAAGCTGATGGCAGTTCCATTGACTGCCTGGCTGTCATAACGTTTCAGCACTGCTTTCACACGGTAGACCAGCTCACGGGGGGAGGCAGGTTTGACAACATAATCATCTGCACCAAGGGCAAAGCCTGTAATCCGCTCATCTTCAGATGCCTTGGCGGTTAGCATAATCACCGGGAAATCCCCCAGTTCCTTCAGATCCTGGCAAAGCTCTTCGCCAGATCTGTCCGGCAGGCCAAGGTCCAGAATCACCGCCAGCGGCAGCTCTGTCTCAGCTCTGGACAGAGCCTCGGCAGCAGTATCAGTATGGACAACACGAAAATCCGCACCTTCAAGGTAAGCCTTGATGATACGGGCGATTTTCAGGTCATCCTCCACTATCAGGATTGGGGCTTGCATCGCTATACCAACCTCAGTATTTGGTAAAACCCGGATTACAGGGGCCAGATTTTAAAATTTCAGCGGATGGAACGGATCCGACCAGTCCGCTTATCAATAATCACCCTGTCGTACAATACACCATTTTCATCAACAATATCAGCAATATAACCTATACGTACTTCTCGCTGTAAAATCACCTGTCCATCCGGCAGGCTGTAGAAATACCGCAGACGCTGTTTAGCCTCTTTCAGGGTTGCCAGGGGCTGTCTGGCCCCATAATGGTCAGAGTGACGTTTTTTGCAATAGCCCCCGTAGATCCGGTGGTCCTTACGACCAGGTCGCTCTCCGTAATGCTGCTCCCTGCCCCGAAGATCGGGCCGGCACTTGTCGTCGAGCCTTTCTGCTGCTGCCGGTATGGCTGACAGCAGCAGAAAGGTCAGCAACAGTATTTTAAGCCCAGGCCGTTGCATGGCCTGCTACTTGCCCTGCTCCGCTGTTGCATCGGTATCAAGGCAATCTCCACAACCGGAGTTGGCTGCACATCCGGCATATCCCATACCGTTGTGGTGCCTGTAATCTTTGCCGACATGGTAACCACGGCCTCCCCAACCCACCGGAACACCTGCCTCGGTCTTCAGGTCAATCATCTTCTTACGCAGTTCTCCCATTTCGGCATTGATTTTCTTAATGGCTGCCTGATCTGGCTGTTCTTTAAGAAACTCCTTTTGAAGATCGAAACGTTTGTTCATCATCTGCTGACGAATTGGCAGGGCATCGGCCTCAAACTTGCGAAACTGCTCAGGGTTCTGCCCTTTGCCTGGCCCGCCATAGTAGCCAGGCCCCATGCCACAACCACCGCCTTTACCACCCCAGCCAGGGCCAGCCAGGGCACTGCCCGCCATTGCAAAAGTTAAAGCCGCTGTTAATGCCAGAACTGATTTTCTCATTTTTGTTGCCTCCTGTTTTGTATGGTTGCTCTTCAACCGTTTAATTGATGATGCAACCTTAACAAAGAGCTGAGAAGGTTTAATGAAGAGATTGTGAACAATTATGAAGATTCTGACAGGGCTGTTTGCACCAGCTCGGACAGACAGTTGATAAAGGCAGGAGAGCAGTTAAGTGACTCTGTACGCCTGAAATCGCTGATTCCCATTCTGCGGGCATCTTCAGCATACTCAATATCAATCTCATGCAGGGTTTCGATATGGTCAGAAACAAAGGATAAAGGCACCACAAGTAACTGTCTGCAACCCTGTTCAGCCAGCTCTTTCAGCTTGTCGTCGGTGGATGGTTCCAGCCACTTTACAGGGCCAGCCCTGGACTGAAACGCCAGGTGGTGCCTGATATTCTCAAAGCGTTCCATCACCAGCCTGACGGTTGTCTGCACCTGATCAAGGTATGGATCCCCTTCATCAATAAAGGACTGGGGCAGTGAATGGGCCGAAAACAGAATCTGCGGCAATGTCTGGCCCTGAAAAAGCTCCAGCCCCTGCCTGATCTTCTCTGCCAGAGCATCTATATAGCCAGGATGATCATGGAAGTCGGGGATTTTCAGCAGTTGGGGACGATAGGAGCTTTCCGCCAGACAACGCTCAAGGTCATTAAAGCTGGAACCACTGGTGGCACGTGAGTAATGGGGGTAAAGCGACAGGGCAACCAGACGCTTGATACCCATTTCCTTCAGCCTGGCAATTGTATCTGCTGTAAAGGGATGCCAGTAACGCATACCCACCAGACAGGGGATGGAAAGCCGCTCTGATAAGGCATCTGCCTGGGCCAGAGTAAGTTCTTTAATGGGAGATTTACCGCCAATCTCGCGGTACTTCTCAACCACAACAGGGGTGCGGCGGCTGACAATAAACTTTGCAATCAGCGGCTGTAAACAGGCCGGGCCGATCCTGATGATCTCCCGATCTGAAAACAGGTTTCCAAGAAAGGGTTTCACAGCAGTCAGGGAATCCGGCCCCCCCATCTGCAACAGAATAATGGCAGTTTCAGACATGGTACAGTTAGCCTCCAGAGCTATAAAAACAGTTAAGCCAGATTCCCGCTTTCAAAAGATGCTGTCAAGGGAACCATAAAAGTACAAAAAACAAAAAGGCACGGGAAGTTACCGTGCCCTTACAGATCAGACATCATGCAGCAGGGTTTCAGTTAAATGTTGTTGGTGCAGATGTGACGGAAAACAGCTCATTGGCCTCCAACCAGTTTTTAACCCTGTCATTAAGGAAGGATTCCCGCAGATCAGCCAACTGTTGCTCCTCTTCAGGGAAAAAGGCCATAATGTCGGAGGTTTTGACATAGGGAGGGCAGCAGGAGATGGCATGATCCAGTAAGCGGCACAGTTCAGGGTCATCCTGACTGTCTTTGAAGCTCTGCAAAAGCCCCAGCTCATCCGCCTGATCAAGCCCTGGAATTTCCAGAAACCTACTACGGTGCTGTTCAATTTCATCCCATACTTCATCTTTTTCATTTGAGCTGACAGCAAAAATCTCTCCGGTGAACTTATCAAAGAAGAAAGCCTTGTCCTGCTCCATGCTGGAAAAGGCCTGTAGCAGATCATCCCAGGCAACAGCTACACTGTGAATCATAAATAAAACTCCCTGTTTTGTTTGACAGGCTTACTGACCAGAGGCACAATCCTGTCATGCGAACTATTTTTATTGCCGATGCCCATCTGCAAAAACCAGATGATAAAAACTACCGCCAGATGCTGCTGTTCCTTGAGTCTTTACAGGGCAACACCGCAACGCTCTGCATTCTGGGAGACCTGTTTGATTTCAGGATCGGCCTGCCTGCACTGGACTTCCCTGATCATACTCCGCTGCTGGAAGCACTGGGCAGGTTGTCAGCCTGTGGTACACGCCTGATCTGGTTGGAGGGCAACCATGATTTTCACCTTGGCAGGCAACTGGCTGAACAGATCAGAGCAGAGATCTACCCCAAGCCTGTACAGCTTGAGCTGCATGGCAAGCGGGTCATGCTATGCCACGGCGACCTGATCAACAAGGCTGACTGGCGTTATCTTCTGCTGTATCACACCCTTCGTAACCGCCTGTTGTTGAGCCTGGCCAGTCTGTTGCCAGCAGCCATACTGCACTGGATACGCAGACATTTACAACAGAGCAGCCAAAAACGTTACAAGCTGGATAGCCAACGCTGGAACTATCGGCAGATCATCAAAGAACATTCTGAAACAATCCGTGCCAGTGGTTGCGATGCCATGGTACTGGGCCACTTCCATACACCTTTTCTGGATCAGGATTCAGACTTCGCCCTTGCGGTTTTGGGTGACTGGATTGAGCAGTATTCCTACCTGCAACTGGATAACAGCGGTTTCAGTCTGATGTCCTGGTCTGGCTGAAAAAGGTTGTCAGGGCCTGCTCACCAAGGTTAGTGGCCTTGATCTGCCACTTTTCACCATTTATCACCAGTGTTACCAGTGCAATTTGTGGGTTATCAGCCGGTGCATAGGCTGCAAACCAGGTGTAAAACCCTTTGGGATCATCGCCGCTGATGGTACCTGTTTTGGCAGCTATCTTCATTTCTGAGACCAATTTGCGGCCAGCCGGAGTCTGAAAAGCCTTACGTGAAGTTCCGCTGGTCACTGTTGTCAGCAGCATCCTGGTCAAACTATCGGCTGTTTCAGGTGCAATCACCCTGGTTACCTCGGCAGGTTGTGGCACTTTAAGCTGCTTTTTACCCCTGCTGGCCTGATCAACCAGACGCGGTGCCATTATAATGCCTCGGTTGGCAAATGCAGCGGTTATGGCAGCAGCATGGATGGGTGATATTCGCAGATCATGATCCAGTCCACAACCTTGTATACGCAGAGCATTAACTGTTTCCACATCAGGAGCAGAGCTGGGCAAGGCCGGAACACCTGGCAGCAGTAATGTTTTGTTGAAGCCAAAATTCTTGCAGGTCCGCTGCAACAAATCTTTACCAAGCAGATCACTGGCTATCAGGCCATAGATTGGATTCACTGATTTGCCCATTGCATCGGTCACATCAATACTATGGTTGCGAACCTTTGGCTTGGGATCCCAGATCGCCGGATTTTCAGATGCTGTCTTGCCACGGTACTGTAGTTCTGTTCCAGGGTGGATCCTGCCACTTTCCAGGGCTGCCGCTGCTGTCACCATCTTGAACAGGGATGCCATTGGATAAACCTTATAAAGTCCATCGGGAACCCAGCCTTCATCCTGGCTGGAGTAGGCCAGCAGAGACAACACCCTGCCAGTGGCAGGCTCCAGTGCAACCACAGCGGCATAGGGAGGTCTGGTCTGCTCAAGATAAGACATCAGCCGCTGTTGCAAAGGCTGATTGATGGTAAAGGTCAGTTCGGTTCCATCAGGGGCTGTGGCGGTCAGCAATTCACCATCTGCTGTTGCCGATGGCAAAAGATTACTGGCTGTGGCAAACAGCTCATCCCCCATAGATACTGGTCGGGGCCTGGACACGGTCTGGGCATGCAGATCCTGAAGGTAGGTCACTGCCTGTGCCCCTTTACGAACTGCAAAAACAAGTAAAGGAACTATCAGCAGTACAGCAACAACGCAGACAGCAGCGGGCTTCCAGTGTCGCTGGAATATATTTTTGCGGGGTTTTAGAAGATGTTTCAGATCTTGCATCTGGAAACTATAGGCTAATTTCAAGGCTGATGTCAATCAGACTCAGGCCAGAAACGGCACTTTAATTCTTCCAGAAGTGGTGCCAGGCTTGATTTGTCAACTGCCGAAATACTGACTGCATTGTAGCGTCGTTTAGCCTGATTGATTTTAAGACATGCGATGGTATCCAGCTTACGCAGATCAGCAAGCTGATCAATCTTGTTAAAAACCACCATTTCCGGCTTATCCTCCAGCCCAAGTTCTTTAAGGATAGCACGTACCTGTCTGATCTGGTCTTCAAAACGGGGGCTGGAAACATCCACCAGATGCAACAACAGATCAGCATCCTGCAACTCTTCCAACGTAGCCTTGAATGCCCCCAGAAGAGATTTGGGCAGCGAACGGATAAAGCCAACCGTATCTGTTATGATGATTTCCCGCTCCCTGGGCAGCCGTAACCGCCTGGTGGAGGTGTCCAGAGTGGCAAAAAGCAGGTCTTCTGTGAAAATATCACTACGTGTCAGGGCGTTCAGCAGGGTGGATTTACCGGCATTGGTGTAACCAACTATGGATATAATTGGCAGATTGGCCTTAACCCTGCGGCTTCTGCGTTGCTCACGGTTTTTTGCCAGGATTTCCAGCTCCCTTTCCAGAGCTGTAATCCGGTCGCGAATCCGGCGGCGATCAATCTCAAGTCTGGTTTCACCTGGCCCACGCCCACCGATTCCACCCATCAGCCGCGACATCTGCACACCACGTCCAGTCAGCCTGGGCAACAGGTACTTAAGCTGTGCCAGCTCCACCTGCACCTTGCCATCCCTGCTGGTGGCCCGTCTGGCAAAGATGTCCAGAATCAACTGGCTGCGGTCAATCACCTTCAGCTCTGTCATGGCAGATATGGCCCGCACCTGGGCCGGAGTCAGTTCCTGATCAAAGATCAACATTGTGGCATCATGCTGCATTGCCCTGATCACCAAATCTTGCAGCTTGCCCTGTCCCATCAGGGTATTGGGGTTCAGCTTGCGTGGGGTCTGAACAAAACTGTCCAGCACTTTCACACCTGCTGTCCTGGCCAGCTCCTGCAACTCAGCCAGGGAATCATCCAGCTCTGAACGCTCAGCACCCACCATAACTGAAATCAGAATCGCCCGCTCCTGACCATCAACAACGGTCTTGCGATCGGAAGCTGACTGCTCAAGGCTTTGCTCCAGTTCCTGAATGAAATTAATATTATAGTTTGCAAGCTGTTCGGGCAGTTGTGGTGACAGAACGGTTACGCCGGTAGGTTCGTTGGACAGGTGGGCCAGGTACAACATGCAGCGATGTCTGGCAAAGGGACAGATGGCAATGATCTGATCCAGCCGCAAAATTTTCAGATCCGTCAGATCATCTTCAGTAAGTGCTTCCTGCTTAAGGTGGGTATGAATCAGACGCAGACGCCGCAATCGCTTGCGGCCCAGGGGATAATCCTTCAGTTCAGGGATAAGCAGCCCTTTTTCTGTGCCTATGATTATCAGCTCCACCTGTCCCTGGCGGTTCACCAGCAGGCCGATCTGGCGACGTAAATCAAGGGACAGTTCCAGCAGACGGGATGCCAGCTCAGGAGGGCAGCACTCTTCTGCCGGTATCCGTCGCCGGTAAAGACGTTCAACAGCCTGAAGCTGGCTCTGCTTCAGGCCGGCAAGATTACCATGTACTGTTTTGATGGTTACTCCTGTCTATCAGCTGGGGAGTTATTTCAGTTCCAAATCAAAGATGGATTCAAGGCGGCGAGGAGATCGGCGACGAAGGCGTACATGTAGTACGTTGAGGAGCCGATGACGAGCCAACAAAGAAGACGCTTTGATATGGAAGTGGAATTAGATACCGGTGATGTTGTAACCGGCATCAACATAATGAATCTCGCCTGTAACACCAGAGGCCAGGTCACTGCAAAGGTAGAGGGCAGCTTTTGCAACCTCTTCCTGGGTGATGTTGCGGTGCAGAGGTGCCCGATCCTCAACGGTATTCAGAATCTGGTTAAAGCCGTTTACACCGGTTGCTGCCAGGGTCTTGATCGGGCCAGCTGAGATGGCATTAACCCTGATATTATCCGGCCCCATACCTGCTGCCAGGTAACGGACAGATGCCTCCAGGGCCGCCTTGGCAACACCCATTACATTGTAGTTGGGAAATACCTTTTCTGCACCGTAGTAGCTCATGGCCAGGGCACAGGAATTGCGATCGGTCATCATGGGCAGGGCTGCCTTCAGCAGGGCTATCAGAGAATAGGCACTTATATCCATTGCATTGGTAAAGCCGCTGCGGGTGGTGGAAAGGATACTGCCCTTAAGCTCATCCTTATCAGCAAAGGCAACGGAGTGAATCAGAATATCAAGGCCATCCCACTGTTTCTGTACCTGCTGCATCAGGTTCTGGATTTCATCATCACTGGTGACATTACAGGGGGCCACCGCTGCATTGACAGACTCAGCCAATGGCCTGACCCGCTTTTCAATTGCATCACCGGCATAGGTCAGGATCAGTTCAGCACCTTCTTCATGAAACAGCTTGGCCATGGCCCAGGCAATACTTTTCTCATTGGCTACACCAAGTATAAGTGCTTTTTTACCTGCAAGCAGTCCCATCTATTCCTCCAGTCGCTTTGTTTCCTCATTATTTTCAGGAATGATCTTAATTTGCTGTTCCAGACGTGCCAGCCTGCCTTCCAGACGCAGCAACGTAGCCAGGGTTTCATTAACACGGCGGCCCAATCCAAGTATCATAAACGGCATACAAAGCCAGATGGCCGCAAAAAACAGCCCCAGCATAACGGACATAATCATAAAGCTGCCAACAAACTCCATCCTAGTCTAACTCCTGTAGCTACTAAAATCAGTCAAAATTGAAGATTTATATCACAGCCAGTACATAAATGGCAAATATGCAAAAGGCGTG
>CAZRKG010000073.1:0-10111 GCA_964600635.1 uncultured Geobacter sp.
CCATATCAAAGCGTCTTCTTCGTTGGCTCGTCATCGGCTCCTCAACGTACTGCGTGTACGCCTTCGTCGCCGATCTCCTCGCCGCCTTGAATCCATCTTTGATCTGGAGTTGGAATAACATCAGACTTTGAGACGACAAACATAAAGACCTGCCAGAGTTAATCTCTGGCAGGTCTTTTTCTAAAACATACTTTGTAAAACAGCACCCCTCTACAACAGATCAAATCCGCTCAGTTCCTCATCACTGAAGTCAAACATACCGCTGGTCTTGTTTTCAGAGACATCATCCTGGCGGGATGACACATCCCTGAAAGCCGGATTCATCTGCCTGATCTCTTGCAATAGTTGCCATGCCTCATCATCCTTACCAAGCACAGTACAGGTCAGGGCCAGCTCATACTTAATGGCACAGATGTTTTCAATGGATATATCCGGCTTGGCCATCAGTGCCCGTAAGGCATCCTCAGCCAGCAGCGGCTCGCCCTTATCCCTCAGACAAGCTCCCTGCATAATCAGGCAGATGGTCCTCTGATTCAGATCTTCAGCAGCCTGACGAAATGAGTTGATCGCTTCGTCATACAACCCCATTTCATGGAAAGCCATGCCAAGGTCAAACCGAGACTGGGCATCCTGCTGATCCACCCCTTCACCAAATCGGACTGTGCCGGTCTCCGTCTGAATATTGTCAAAAATATTGCTGACTGTCTCAAACCAGTTGTCAGTATATATCGGCTGTGCTGAGTCATCTGATGCAAAATCATCAAGATTGATCTCAACCTCATAAAAGTCATCATCTGGCGGGGCGACACCTTTAACTGCATCTGTAGCTTCAGAAATGTCACCATCAGAGACAAGTTCAGCATCTGTTTCAGTTGCAACCTCAACCTCTGGCTGTGAATCATCTTCATTCACAAGGTCATAGCCCTGAAACACCCTGGCCCAGATCGAGTCTTCTTCATCTTCATCATTAACTGAAAGCTGCGGCTTTCCCGCATTAAAAGCCGCCATAGCATCGGATTTGCCAGCCAGATTGCCAAGAGAACTGCTTTTACCTGCAAAAGCTGCCGCCTCATCAACCTTACCCACCAGCTCACAGGTTCTGGCACATCCTTCAAGTACACGAAGATCCATTGGGGCCAGTTGGCTGAGTGCCAGATACAGCTCATACAAAGTGCCGGAAGCGTTACGGGTAATAAAAAGATGCTCCGACTCCTGAAGGCTGGAAAGTGCAGCTTCCAGATCCCGTTCAGCAATCATCACCCGAATCAGGTTTTCACGGGGTAACAGTTCATTGGGAAAACGGCTGATAAAATGTTTGCAGACGATCTTAAGCCGCTCATTGTTAGCCATTACACGATAGGCCAGCACCAGCAACCGCCAGGCATTAAGCCTGCCTGGATCAGCCTTGATCATAATTTGAAGGATAGACGCTGCCTGATCTGCACCGCCTTTGTTGATCTTCTGCTCCAGCACTGTACAGACAAAATCCGTCTTATCAGGGTACAGCTCTGTTATCCGCCCGGACAGACGCAGAAGTGATTGATCATCCCGACGTTCTGCCAGCAAAAGGCCAAGATTTCTGAAGGCTTCCAGTGCTTCATCCAGCCTGCCCTGCTGATGCAGTACCTCTGCATATTTAAGTTTGAGGTTCTGGTTCTTGTCATCCAGACGCTGCATTGCATCCAGCACCTTAATGGCTTCAGCATAGTTTAACTGATGGTCGTAATGATCGTAGGCACGTTTGTATTCCGTCAGGGCATTGGCCACCAGACCATGCTGCTCATTCAGCCTGGCCAGCGTAAGTGCAACATCAACATCATTGGGAAAGAGCCGCTCCACCTGTTTATAAACAGCAATGGCCTTCAGGTAAAAACCATCCTCGGCAAGATATTTACCGATCTGTTCAAACTCTTTACGGGCATCATCGTGCCGATGGATTTTCACATACAGTTCAGCCAGCCGCTGACGCACCCGTATATCGCCAGAATCAAGGTTTAATGCCTCTTTAAACAGTGCTGCTGCCTTGTCAGACTGTCCCCTTTGAAGCAGTTTCTGAGCTTCTGATAATAGTTTGTCTTTTTTGCTCACGACTGCAACACCCCTTGACTAAATAATACTTCCATTTCAAACTTGATTGTATTCAAGAATAGTTGATGCAATCAGCAACTGTCAAGCCACAGAAAGCCGCATAAACACTTAAAGTTTTTGACACAAACTGACAAATCAGTTACCAATCGGTTGCGAATTACGCTTCAACAGAAAGCAGGGCAGCAGATGTCAGTACAGCCATTGTCCAACATATCAATTGTGCTGGTTGAACCTCAGTTTCCAGGCAACATCGGCATGGTCTGCCGTGCCATGAAAAACATGGGACTTTCTGATCTGCGGCTGGTATCCGGCTGTAACCGCTTTGATGAAGATGCAATCAGATTTGCTGTATCTGCCAGGGATCTGCTGGAATCAGCCAGAAGCTATAAGAGCCTGTCTGATGCTATTGCCGACCGGAACCTGACCATTGCCACCACCCGTCGCAGCGGCAAATACAGACAGGAACTGCTGACACCGCCCCAGGTTGCCGATACAATCCTGGCAAGGCCAGATATAAAGGCAGCTCTGGTGTTTGGGCGGGAAGATCACGGCCTTTCCACAAAAGACCTGTCACTTTGCAGCTTAAAGGCCACCATACCGTCCAGCGAGCAGCTTGGCTCCCTTAATCTGGCCCAGTCTGTCCTGATCTTCTGTTATGAGCTGTTCAATGCAGACACAGAACAGAATAAAGTAGCAGATGCCCGTAACCTGGCCAGTTCTCAACAGATGGAGGCAATGTTTGCACAGATGGAGCCAATACTGCTTAAGATCGGCTATCTGAATCCCCAGAACCCTGAACATACAATCCGTTCCTTACGCAGGATATTTTTCCGTGCTGATCTGGATAGTCGCGAAGTTGCCATTATGCGGGGCCTGTTTTCCCAGGTAAACTGGGCAGTCGAAAACCACAAGTCATCATAAATAGCAGGATTAGCATGAACAATATCATCAGATACATATTTGGCAGCCTGTTGACTTTAATATTTCTACTGCCAGCAACCCTGCAAGCACTGGAGCCACCTCCACTTAAAGGCAGGGTAAATGACTACGCCGGCATGTTGTCTGAAGTCACCATTAAAAACCTGGAGCAGACCCTGGAAAGGTTTGAACAGGAAACATCCAGCCAGGTGGTTGTACTGACAATACCATCACTACAGGGTGATTCCATTGAAAGGTTCTCAATCCAGGTGGTGGATACCTGGCAGCCTGGCCAGCGTGGCAAGGATAATGGCGTACTACTGCTGCTTGCCCTTAAAGACCGTCAGATCAGGATAGAGGTGGGTAAAGGCCTGGAAGGTGTTCTGCCTGACATTACAGCCGGCCAGATCATCCGCCAGCGGATAACCCCGGCCATGCAGAACAACAAGCCGGATCTGGCCATCAGCTCCGGGGTGGAGGCAATTATCCAGGCTACAAAGGGCGAGTTTAAATCAGACAACAACAGACAACAGAATGATGAGGACGGGACAATAGCCATAGCTGCCGGTGCATTTATGGTCATGTTTATGGCTGCGTTATCATCACGTCGCAATGGTGCCATTGCCGGGGCAATTGTGTTTCCTGCCATAGCTTATCTGGTATTTGATGTCAGCCACGGAGTACTTACACTTCTGGCAATAGCGGGTGCAGCAGTTGGTTTCCTGTTCAGCTCATATTTACAGAATCAGGGCAGAGGCGGCGGTGGTTCTGGTGGATACTACGGTGGCGGCAGGTCATCCGGCGGATTTTCCGGCGGTGGTTTTTCAGGTAGGGGCGGATCATTTGGAGGTGGCGGAGCCTCTGGCAGGTGGTAATTGCCATCACCAGTATTTTTGACATGCTGTTTTATGGTCAAATATGGTAATAATGGTAACTATTCAGGCGACAAACGCCAGTGTCTATTAACAAGTAGATATACAACAGGAGGAAAAAATGAAGCGTACATTACTACTGGCAATCGGTCTGCTGCTGATCAGCTTTTCAGCAGCTTTTGCCACCACCGTAACTGCAATTGGTGAAGGCCCAACAAAAGATGCAGCTCTGGCAACTGCCATGCGTCGGGCTGTGGAGCAGGGCATTGGTACCTACGTCAAGTCCAACACGACAGTTGCAGATTATGAGCTGGTGGAGGACAAGGTACTTTCCCATAGCAAAGGCTATGTAACCAGCTACAAGATCTTGCAGGAAAACAAAACTGCCGATGAAGTGCAGATTACAATCAGTGCCAATGTGGACAGCAAAGTACTGGAGGATGACCTGGATGCCCTGACAATCCTGCGGAAAAACGCTGTTGTGGGTAATCCCCGCATTCTGGTGGTCTACAGTAACAAATCCAAGGACAAGCTCCTGCGTGACAAGGACTTTACTGAAGAGGTCTACAACGGAATTGTAGAAACATTGACTGACAAGCAGTTCAGGGTGGTGGATAAGGCCGCTGCCGAGCGTTTCTCAATGCAGCAGGCAGATAGCCACGATATTGATTTTGATCTGAACCGTACTGCTGCCTACGGCCTGCAATACCATGCAGAATACACCCTGCATTATAACCTGAGTGGTGTTGTGCGTAGTGGTGCCATCGGTAAAAGCGTACTGGTAAATGTCAAGGCACAACTGATTGACAACACCCGTGCCCAGGTTCTGACCAGCAAACGGGTGGAGCAGAGCGGAATGGGCAAGACTGCTGAACAGGCACTTGAAAAGGCTGCCAACCAGGGTGGCAAGAAGATCGTTAACCCGATGATTGCGGTGCTGCAAAAACATTGGATGGATATGCAGCAAAACGGTGCCATCTACACTGTGGTGATTGATGGTGTTGATGATCCTGAGCAGATTGCAGAATTCACCAGCATGTTTGAGAAATTCCCCCTTGCAAGCAATGCCAGGGAGGTTGAGTCCGGCGGTGGCAAGACCACCTTTGAAACAACCTACAATGGTAAACGTGATCAACTGGACCGTGATATTATCCGCACTGCACAGGAGCTGGGCTGGACAATCCAGAAAGTCCGTGCAGAGGGTGCCCGCAGCACCTGGAAAAAGTTCTGATATGTCATAATTTACCGTATCCATGATCATACTTCTGTTATTGTCAGGCTCTGTCAGCCTGGCAATGGCAGGGCCTTAACAAGAAAACAGTCGGATAAAAATACAGATGAATACGCATAAACGCATTTTTAAAAAAGGAGAGTAACCAGATGAAACGTATCTTAATGCTTTTAACTGTCTTTGGTCTGATGCTGGTACCGCTATTGGCTGGTGCTGAGGTACGCACCTACATAGAAATCGTCACAGTAAAAGTTGAAGATGATGAATATACCGCACGTAAAAAAGCTGAACAGCGTGGCCGTGAACAGGCACTGGAACATTATCTGCGTGATGTTTATCCAGACCGTGCAGCAACCCTGAACCTGTCTGGAGATGAAGCATATATCCAGAATCTGGAGATTCTGGAAAGCAAAGTCAGTGGCTTTTTCAGTAAAGAACTGAAGGCAAAGATCAGAGTCACCATCAATGAAGAAGCTGTGCGGGCCTATATGAAACGCCAGGGTGCAGTAACCGGCAAAAATGAGGAACGCCGGATAGTTGTAATGATTATCCCTGGTAAGATGGATACCGGCGATGCCCCGATGGTTCTGGATAATGTCAGGGCAGAGGTACGCCGCAGCCTGACCGCAGCAGAATATACCGTGATTGATTCTGATGATGAGCAGGTAAACCAGGCCCTGCTGGAAGAAGCTGACTACAATAACCTTGTTCAGCACCTGAACAAAATTGCCGATGACCTGTCTGACAAAGGCGAGTGGCTGGTTCTGGGTAAAGTTGATGTCAGCATGGCCCCCAGCGGCTCGGCTTACATCTACCGTGCCATGATGACCGGCAAAACGGTCAGCATTGCCAGCCGTGACATTATGTGGGAAGGCAACCCCGATGGTTCTGCCAGATCATCCAGAGAAGATGCTGCCGGTGCAATCCGAATGGCTGCCATAGCAGGTGGCAAGGCATTTGCAAATGAGGTGGTAAACGCACTTGACACCAAAACCCTGACCCAGGAACGCCGTGGTGCCCGTTTTGAGCTGCTACTGCCAACTGCCGGTGATTACCGTCTGGAGCGTAAACTGCTTAAACTGTTTAATGAAGATGTCAAGGGACTTAAAAACGTCAGCCAGAACAATCGTGGCAAGGGCGACATGGTGGTTGATCTTTACTATGCCGGTAAAATCAGTGATCTGGTGGATCTGCTGCTGGATACCTTTGAGAAAGACAACCAGCTTAAAAACTGGAACCCGGAAATACAGGGTAATCGTGTGATCTTCAAATAATTTTGACTTAAATCCGGCAAGGGAAGCACCATGATAAAAGGCAGAACATGGTTGTCTTTTAAAATACTACAGGCTGTATTGCTGTTATCAGCAGCAGCCTGTGGGCTTTCCGGCTGTGCAAGCGGAATGGCTACATTGGAATGCGGGCTTGAATCCATGAACCCGACAGTTATGGGTTCCCTTGATTCCTTTGAATCAGCCGCCATCTCCATCAAACTGTCCAACCGTGTACTGCTGGAAACACCACTTTCAGAACAGGACAGTTGGCCCAATGACCTGTTTGGTGTCCCATCGGGCAGCACCCTGCTTAAAATGGGATTATCGGCCTTTGCATCATCCCAGGGGATTACTTTAGCCACTGAAGTTGATCCTGAAATAGGCTGGCCCCGCCCCACCAGTGCCCTGTATATCTTTCTGAAAGAGCGTGAAAAGCTGTTGGATAAACATGTTAATCAGAATGATGTTCAATTTTTCAGATCCCAACCAAGGGATGTTTTTTACAGACCCCTTGGCAACAACATAAAACCGGACACCATTAACCCGTTCACCTACCGTAACCCTCTGATGGCCTATGGTGTTGTTACCAATAACAAGCAGGAGATGTTGCAACTGGAAGAAGAGATCAACCTTGTGGCACAGGGCTACACCACCTGTGATGCCTTCCTGCGTAATGCTGATACAGATGTGACGGAAGAGATAAAAAAGGCTGCCTGCAAAGATCCTGCCCTGACCAGCGATGCCATTACAATCGCCCTCCAGGAAAAGACAGAAGACATGGCCCTGATGCAGCAGAACTACGGCAAACTGGCCAACAAAGTACATTCTGCTTCTCTGGCTGGTGCTGATTTCAGTATGGCCGCCCTGGTCAAAATTGGTTGTGCTGTTGTAAATGGTGTCAGGGCTTTCCCCAATATTGGGGAAGAGTTTAAGAACCTGCGTGGTGTTTATAATGCCGCTCTGGTATTCCCCAGAATCAAAATGATCTTTGAGTCCCTGGGAATCTACAAAGATAACCTCGGCCTGCAATACACCGTCTACAAAACCATGTATCAGCAGATCAAAGGTAAATATAAACTTGAAGAGGAACAGCCCGGGCAGAAAAAGAACCAAGCAGTGCTGCAACGTCTGGAACAAGCAGAAACTATCCTGGCTCGGCTTGAACCAAAAATTCAGTTGGCCCTGACAGGCTCATCGGTACAATTTACAGATGCAGAAGTAATGGAATTACAACAGGTTGCTGCCCTGTTTGAAAAAACAGAGCCACTGGTATTTTTAGCTGCCAGCAAGCCATAAAAGCATTATGAAAGGGGATTTTAAGCCATGCAACGCCTTGTTTCTTATCTGCTGACAAGCCTTTTAACATTACTTGCCTTTGGCTGTGCAACGGCACCGGAAACCGTGTATGTGACCGAGGCCCAGCAGGTTACAACCCAGGCACTGGAGCCTGTAACCCTGGATGATATTGGTCTTAAACAGGATCTGAACAGTAAATTCAGCCAACAGCTTCCACCCGCAATGCTTGATGAGCTGATGAATGATATTCAGGCCCAGCTTGCCAATACCAAACGTTTTACCAAGGTGCTTCTGAACAGCTCTGATCAGGAAACCTACATCATAGAACCACGCATAGACAGCCTGACCTTCTTTGAATCTCCAATGAACATGGACCCCACCCGCAAGCAGGCCACCTTCAAGGCACGGGTACGGCTTGATGTCACATTTATGAACAGCAGGGGCCAGGTAGAGCTGGTCAAATCCTACAGTGATGACCGTCTACACAACATAAGAATCCCCGCCGCAGAGCAGATTTCTGCTGTAAAAAAGAGCGATGAGTTCAAACGTACAGTAACAACAGGCTTCCGTGCTGCTGCCAACAAACTTGGCATAGGCTTTAACCCAAGCTATGAAATGGGTACAATCAGCAGGATTAACGGCAGGATTGCCTATGTGCAGATCAACACATCCAGGCTGCGTAAGGTGCCGATGAAACAACAGGCGGTGGAGGTGGTGGATGACAACAACCAGGTGCTGGCCAGCATAGCCGAACTGAACCTGGAGGATGGCAGCCTTTCTGGCCGTTATTTTGAAAAAAGTGGAGCCTCTGTTAAAGAAGGGATGAAAGTACGGGCAAGAATAAATGCCATGTTGCTGGATTGATCCGGCTATGCAGTAAAATAATGGAAAACAAGGTGTCTTCACAGAACTGATGAACAAGCCAAAGATAAACAGCCGCATACTTTCAGTTATAGGGTTCTCTCTAAGTTTTTCATATATACTTTCCTTCCTGTTTGAAGGACAGGTGCTTTACAGTATTATTCAACACCATGCTGCACAGTCAGGCTCTTATGTAATGGCTGCAATTATCGCAACCTTTGCAGGGCTTGCATCAGGCGGTTTTTTTATAAAATCTCCGCAAAAAGCCAGGCAGATCATTTTAGCCGCAATGTTGATTTCCCTTCTGGCAACAATACCGTTTTTCTTCCCTCCCTCTGTTTTATGGCTTTCAGGTATTGTAATCGCAAGCTATGCCTCTGGCTGCTCTGTGGCAGGCTGGGGATATTTCCTGAAAATCCTCTCACCCAGGCAGCAACGGATCAAAACCTGTGCAGATATATTGATATACTCCAACATCGTAATGATCATAACCAATGTCATTGCAATTCACACATCACCATTTGCAGGGCTTGTTTTTGCACTGCTTTGCCTGACCAGCGGCATGGCATTTATCCGCCTGCTGCCTGTTGATACTGATACGGAAAATCCCACGCTCTATGAAGAGAAGATCTCGGCAGTAAGCATAAAAAAGCCGCTGTTGATGCTGTATCTGTTCGTTTTTGTCATCACAATCAACTCTGGCCTTATGTATCAGGTCATCAACCCCGCCTTTGAGCACCTGACCGGTCTTACAAGCTGGTACTGGGCCGTACCCTATATAATCGCCCTTGCGGTTATGAGAAACTTTGCGGATAAAATGAACCGCTGCATTATTTTGTATACCGGCATGGTAATGCTTGCCGCTTCCTTCATCGGTTTTATGCTGCTTGGGAGGGATGCCCCGGATTATCTGATAATAAACACACTTATGCTGGGTTGCTTTGGCATTTTTGATCTGTTCTGGTGGAGCATTCTGGGGGAGATGCTCGATTATACTGAAAACCCAGCCGCAATCTTCGGGCTGGGGCTTTCGGCAAATATATTGGGGATTATTCTGGGGGGATCGGCAGGAGTATTGATCACCTCCTCAGGACTGCCTAATGCGGAGATAGCCGTTATAGCCCTTTCGGTTGTATGCGTAACACTGGTCATGCTTCCGCTGCTAAACCGTATGCTTTTTGCATTGATCAAGCAACATGCCTACCTTTATGATGAAGAACTTGTAATAGAATACGGGCATCCCGTAGCCGTAATTGATACCCCAGCCCCGACTGAACCGCCAGCCCCACTGGATCCGCTGACCATCCGTGAGCAGGATGTTTTACACTCTTTACTTGCAGGCAAATCAAACAAAGCCATAGCCTACGACCTATTGATAAGTGAAAGTACAGTCAAAACCCATTTGCGTAACATCTATTCCAAATACAATGTAAGTGGCCGTACAGAGCTGATCACCCTTCTTCTCAAGAATAAAATTTAAGTACGTTGCACACAGACTGGCAATAACCGGTTTTTTTGTCACTGTTCATCTGTATTGTGGCCTAGTAGCAACCCCATCTGTCTGCACAAAATAT
>CAZRKG010000074.1:0-8380 GCA_964600635.1 uncultured Geobacter sp.
TTGTCATCGGCTCCTCGACGTATTGCATATACGCCTGCGTCGCCGATCTCCTCGCCGCCTTGAATCCATCTTCGATCTGGAGTTGGAATTAGAATTAGAAGCAAGTTGTTTTACAGCATTCATTGCTGGTGATATACTGATGTCCGTCTGATCATGGCAATTGATAAATTTGATAAATCAAATACAGTTTTGTATGAAGTTACACCATTCTGAAGGGAAGGTTTGCAATGTTTAAGCCAGGTAGAAAAAGCAGGGTCGCAATCGGTCTGGTATCTTTAATGGTACTGCTGGTTGCCTTTATCGGTATCGGCAGCCAGAAACGCTGTGATGCACAGGGTGGAAAGGATTATGAATATATCGGCCTTTTTACCGATGTCATGGGGATTGTAAAACGCAGCTATGTGGAAGAGGTGGATACGAAAAAACTTATCCACGGTGCCATCAACGGCATGTTGACAGCCCTTGATCCCCACAGCTCATTCATGAGTCCTGAAACCTTCAAAGAGATGAAGGTAGAAACCAAAGGTGCCTTTGGTGGACTTGGAATCGAGATCAGCATGAAGGATGGCCTTCTGACTGTAATCGCACCGATTGAGGACACTCCGGCACAACGGGCAGGTGTCAAGGCTGGTGACCAGATCCTGCGTATTGACGATAAATTTACCAAGGATCTGACCATCACAGAAGCTGTCAAGCGTATGCGTGGACTAAAAGGCTCCAAGGTTGTGCTTACAATTATGCGGGATGGTTTTGAACGCCCAAAGGAATTCTCGCTGATCAGGGACATCATACAGGTCAAAAGTGTCAAGCACAGACTGCTGGATGGTGGCTACGGTTATCTCAGGATAGCCCAGTTCCAGGAACGTACCGATGAAGATATGAGCAAAGCCCTTAATAGTATGGTTGAGGAGAATAAAGGCAGGCAGCTTGCAGGGCTGGTACTTGATCTGCGGAATGATCCAGGTGGATTGCTTGATCAGGCTGTCAGGGTTTCCGATCATTTTGTTGAGAGCGGTAAGCTGATTGTCTACACCGAAGGCCGTGAAAAAGAGGCCAGAATGCAGTTTGCAGCCAGTGGCCGCAGTAAAGAACCCAACTATCCGATTGTGGTTCTTATCAATAGTGGTAGTGCCAGTGCATCAGAAATTGTGGCTGGTGCATTGCAGGACCATAAGCGGGCCATAGTAATGGGTACACAGAGCTTTGGTAAAGGCTCTGTACAGACAATTATTCCCCTGGCTGATGAAGCAGGTTTACGTCTTACAACTGCCCGTTATTACACACCAAGTGGTCGTTCTATCCAGGCTAAGGGAATTACCCCTGACATTGTGGTTGAACAGATGGAAATGCCTAAAGAAAAACCACGGCATGAATCCATGTTAATACGTGAGAAGGATCTGGAAAATCACTTTGAAAATACTGCAGAAGATAAACATCTGAAGCCTGAAAACGCAAAAGAACCTGCCAGGGATCAGGAAGTTGCCAAGCCTGAAACACCTGCAACTTCTAAAGCCGCTGATCCACTTAAAGAGGATTACCAGCTTGTACGTGCAATTGACCTGCTTAAAGGCTGGGAAATACTCAAGAAAATCGATCAGGAGTAATAATACGTGGCAATCAGAAATGGTTCCAGACCACGTACAAACAGATACAAAAAGCAGAAAAGCGGCAGGGGTAGTTTAACCCTTGCCGCTTTTGTTGTGATGATTATTGCACTGATTGCAGTTATGCAACTCTCCAAAACAGTTAAAACTGATCGGCCAAAGCCAATAGCAAGTCAACCGATTCTGGCTCCGGCAGAGCCGGAACAGACGCCTCCTCCGAAAGAAGTAACCGATCAGCCAGATGAAGATGATGACAGGCTACAGGAGCAATATCTGCATGAGTTTACTGATGATTTCCACCATGAACCAGCTCAGAAACCTATTGCCATGCCTGAAGATAGATCTGCTACAGGCCGGTTAGCCATCATAATTGACGATATGGGCAGTTCGCTGGAAGAAGCAAAACTTCTGACATCCATCGGGGTTCCGTTAAACTTTGCCATCATACCTGGCCTGAAACATGACAAGGCTGTGGCTGATTTTGCTGCCGGCAATGGTATTGAGCTGTTGATACATATTCCGATGCAGCCAAGGGAATATCCGAAACGCAGGCTGGAATCCAATGGCCTGCTGTTGTCCCATAGCGATCAGGAACTGCAACAGAGAGTAAACAGCTATCTTGAGCGGATCCCCCAGGCGGTTGGAGCCAACAATCATATGGGGTCTGAGTTTACGGAAAATAGCAACAAGATGAGATCAGTGTTGAAAAGTCTCAAAGAAGGTGGGCTGTTTTTTATAGATAGCGTAACCACACCAAACAGTGTGGCCGATAAAGTTGCTGCTGAAATCAATCTTCCAATGGCCAGGCGTAACGTATTTCTGGATAATGAACAGTCGGAAACCTATATTACCGGACAGTTGAAGCAGGCTGTCAGACATGCCATTAGAACCGGACAGGCCATTGCCATCTGTCATCCCCATCCGGCAACCATTGCAACGCTGTCAAAGCAGTTGCCAAAACTGGCAGGGGAGGGGATCAGCCTGGTTTATGTCAGTAGCCTGATAAAGAGGTAGGGTAGTTGCAAAGCAGAAAGGTTTTGCAAACAACCCCGTACTGATCCCTGCATTTAAAAATCAGGCTCTGGCAGGCTGGTATGCCTCAGATAACTGACGATGCAGCTCTTGAATCCGTCGGTAATGAATATCCTGAAGGATCAGTTCAGGACGGGCAGGATCAACAGGATGGACAGTCAGCCAGCTTGCCCTCAGGCTTCCGTCATAGCCAGTCATGGATTCATTCAGCAACAGAAATAGCTGGTCTTTAATACCATCAAATACTCCCTCCAAAAAGCCATCCAGAGACAGTTCCCGTTCCTGTTGTTGATTCCACTCCAGATCCAGTTGCTGGAAAAGTAACCTTGGATTGCCAGCTTCATCCCAGAGTGGACGGAATACGGTTATGGAGTCAGAAGCTTTTTCCTGCACAACCCTTAATGAGATGCTGTACAGGTCAGAGCGGGGATGTAGATCATGCAGTATGGAACAAAGCATCCCGGAAAAGCAGTCTGAATGCAGAAACCCCCGTGAAGTACGGTCAGAAGTTTCAAAGTAAAAACCTTTTGCCCCGGCATCTTCGTCATGCAGTTGCCCACAGATGACACAATGGGGCAGAATTCCTTCCAGTCGTGCTAAAAAAGCCTCTTTCTTTTGCCCTTCCTGCTCTGTCAGCCATTTATAATATAAAAATGCTCTGGTTTCACTGGTCTGGTGATAACTGGTCAGCACATCACGGGCCAGTTCTATGAATTGACCATAGGTATCTGTTTCCCTGGCATGGGTCAGGATCGGATAGATCCTGCCTTCGGGGTTGGTGTTAAGGCTTTCCACCTTGGGACTTTTTGAAATGTAGTTATCCAGACAGCGATAGCCACGATTAAGGGCAAAAGCCCGTAGCAATGTGCGTTGATCTTTAAAAATACTGTCAAACTTGATTCTGTTATCCACCAGACATGGAATCAGGGAAAGGGATTTTTTATCAATGCCCCGCTGTTCAAAAAGGTCAAAGATATGTTTGCAGTTTTCCAGGCTGGGCATATCTTTAACCGGAATCAGCACCCGATCTGCTGCATAAAGTGCGTTCTGGGTCAGTATGTTCAGGTCAGGGCGGGTATCCACAATAACTATGCCTGGGATGTTTGACTCTGCCATCATGCGACAAAGGGCCATGGGGCCTTTAAAATCCTGGTACAGACCTGGCAGGTCATCGGAAGATGGAATGTAGTTAACGCCATACTGTCCTTCATGCAGAATATCACAGCCACGAACACCGTTTAGCAGATCTGAAACCGTACCTTTGACAGGTTGGTCAGGTGTTGCAAACATCTGGTCAATGGTAAAGTGATTGTCGAAAGATAGTATGCTAACCTGTAGATCTTCCTGCATTGCTTTAAGAAAGATAGCCAGATTGATAGCCAGGGTGGTTTTGCCTACACCACCTTTTTCTGAAGAGATTGTGAACAGATATGGAAAATTTTGCATGCAGGCATCATACGAAAATTGCACTGTTCCGGTCAACAGGTTTGACCTGCAATTCAAGGCTGTGATAGCTTATTTGTCATGGATATTTTTACTGAAAAAACAATCTTGAGCGTGACCCGCCTGACCAGTCTGATTTCAGAATTGCTGGAGGAAAATCTGTACCAGGTCTGGGTTGAGGGCGAAGTTTCAAACCTGGTAACAGCATCATCTGGTCATATCTACTTTACCCTTAAAGACAGCAATGCCATGCTGCGTTGCATCATGTTCAGAAGCAGTGCTGCTGCAATCAAGTTCAGACCTGAAAATGGTATGTCCCTGGTTTTAAGGGGCAGAATTTCAGTCTATGACCAGCGTGGCGAGTACCAACTGGTGGTTGAACATGCAGAGCCAAAGGGATTGGGGGCACTACAGGCTGCCTTTATACAGCTAAAAAGCAAGCTGGCCGCTGAAGGGCTGTTTGATCAGAAACATAAAAAACTGATGCCAGCTCTGCCAGAACGTGTGGCGGTGGTAACTTCCCGATCTGGTGCGGTTTTGCATGATATTATGACTGTGCTGGCCAGACGTAATGCCGCCGTAGAACTTCTGATTTATCCGGTAATGGTGCAGGGAAATGGAGCTGCATCTGAGATCGCCCGTGCAGTGTCTGATATTAGCAAAGCTGATGCAGCCGATGTGCTGATAGTGGGGCGGGGTGGCGGTTCTCTGGAAGACCTTTGGGCATTTAATGAAGAGATAGTTGCCAGGGCTGTATTCAAATCCAGAATCCCTGTTATTTCAGCAGTTGGCCATGAAACCGACTGGACCATCTGTGACTTTGTGGCTGATCTGAGGGCACCAACACCTTCGGCAGCAGCAGAGCTTGTGTCAACAGCCAAGGAAGAACAGTTACAACAGCTTGAAAATCTGCAACACAGGCTTGATCAGGCTGTTTTATCATTTTTTCGACAACACAGATTAAGGCTGGATGCAGCTTTAATGGCCCTGCATGATCCCAGCCGTATGCTTGGATACTGGAGTCAGCGTTGTGATGACCTTCAGTTACGGTTGGAGTTGGCTATTGCTAACCTCATACAACATCAGAAAAATAAAACCGGTGGTCTTCAACAACGCCTGCAACATAGGGATCCGATCTCTCAGATTAACCAATATCAGCAGAAACTGCTTATTTTAATGGATAAACTGGATAACCGTATGATGTCAATTTTAGATGAAGGTTCCAGCAATCTTGGGCAAGCCACTGCTGGTCTGCATAGTCTTTCGCCATTACAGACAATGACACGGGGATATTCCATTGTGGAGAATTGCAGGGATGGAAAGCTGGTGAGATCCAGTGCAGAGGTTAAAGCCGGAGACGAATTGCTGGTTAAGTTTAACCAGGGCAGTGCTCTCTGCCTGGTGGAAGAAAGTTATTCCGATTACAGATCAAAGTGATTCTGGTGTAAAGGCCACCACCTGATCAATGGTTTCTGCACCGATTGCCAGCATGACCAGCCGATCTACACCCAATGCGATTCCTGCCGAAGGGGGCAGGGCGGACAGTTCATCAAGAAACTTTTCCGGCAATGACATGGCCTGCCTGCCACTTTTAATACGTTGCTGGTTGGCCTCTTTAAAACGAAGACGTTGCTCATCAGGATCATTAAGTTCACTGAATCCATTGGCCAGCTCCAGTCCTCCCAGATAAAGTTCAAACCTTTCAGCAAACCTGCTGTCTTCTTCCTTAATCTTTGCCAGGGCAGCCAGCTCCGTAGGGTAATCATACAGAATTACCGGCACTGATATTTTTGCAAAGGCTGGCTCCAGAATATCGGTCAGTAGCAGATCAAATGAGCCGTTTTTCACACAATCCAGGGCATTGGCCTGGGCGTAACATGAAAACGCCTCCTGGACACTGATATGCTGCCAATTACGGTTTGGGTCTATTTTCTGGCCACAGTGGCTGTATTTCTGGTCTGGTATGCAGCCATCTGCAACATACTGCAACAGGTGCCGGCAGTCATCCATCAACACCATGTAGTCAGCATCAGTCCGATACCACTCCAGCATGGTGAATTCTGTCAGGTGTCTTGAGCCACGTTCATCGGCACGCCAGCAGTGGCTGATCTGGAAGATTTTGTCAAAGCCACGACATAAAAGGCGTTTCATGCAGATTTCTGGCGAGGTCTGTAATTGCCAATCATGATCGGCGTTAACAGGATTAATATGTTCTTCAGGTGCATTGGCTGGAATACAAAGGGGGGTTTCCACTTCCAGAAACCCCCGCCCTGTAAAAAAACTTCGTATGGTTTGCAATACCTGTGCCCTGATATACAGTGCGTTGGGCTGTATCATTACATATCAGCTTTTAACCCTGGTAGAGTATTCACCGGTACGGGTATCAATTACAATCAGTTCGTCTTCCTCTATAAAGGGCGGTACCCGCAGTACATAGCCAGTTTCAACGGTGGCAGGTTTGGAATCACTGCCGGATGTGTCTCCCTTAACCCATGGGTCGGTTTGCGTTACCCGCAGATTCATGAAGTTGGGTAGGGTAACACCAATCGGCTTGTCTCCGAAAAGCAGTACAGAAACCTTTGTGTTTTCCAGTAAAAAGTTCTTGGCATCACCCACCAGCTCTTCATCCATCATAACCTGCTCATAGTTCTGCTGATCCATGAAGTAGTAGTGATTAGCTTCTTTGTACAGATATTCCATATCCCGTTCATCCATACTGGCTGGTTCAAAGTTCTCGCCAGATCGGTAGGTGCGGTCAAGGGAGCTGCCATTTACAAGGTTCTTCAGCCTGCACTTATACAGGGCCTGACCTTTGCCAGGCTTTACAAAATCAAAATTGGTTACAATGTATGGGTCACCATCTAAAATCAGCTTGGTGCCTTTTTTCAGATCTGCAACAGAAAGCATGGTAACTCCTTGAGTTTAATATGTATTTTATTTAAGAAATAAAGATTCAGGTCAATTGTTGCTGATCAGACGAGAATCTGACCTGGTTTATTATCCATCAGGTATATGCGGGTATCTTATTCTGGATGGTTTTATTTTGCACGGTAGGTGATTCTGCCGCGACTCAGATCATAGGGTGAAAGCTCTACAGTCACCTTGTCACCAGGCAGAATCTTGATGAAAAACTTACGCATCTTACCAGAAATATGGGCTAATACCATATGGTCATTTTCCAGCTTTACGCGGAACATGGCGTTTGGCAGTGGTTCAACAACTGTTCCTTCAACTTCAATTGCTTCTTCTTTGCTCATGCAGGTGGTTACTCCTTTGTAGTTTTAACTAAAGCTTTTACATATTACTAAGAAACAGCTCCCAAGTCCAATATTTACTACACATCACACATAAGGCATATTATGTAAAGTTGAGTCCAGGGATAAGCTTTACTGATACTGGATATATACTGGTGCCGGTACAAGCTTCAGAACATCGTCTGGTGTCATCAGTGGATGCCCTTTTTTTGTATCATTGTGGTAAAAAAGCTTGAAGCCTGTAAACTGAACCGGTTCGGACACAATGTAATTCATGTAAGTGTCACGTTTTAGCCACGGTGCCCCCCAACCATCCATGTGCATTACAATCTGCACTTCAGGATTCAGACTGATCTTATTGGTATTGGTAACTCCCCCTTGGGTGAAACGGTGGATTACAAACAGCTTTGGTGGCAGGTTGTGCTGTTTGACCAACTTCTTCAGATAACTACTGACGTAGTTTATATCCTTTGCATCAAATTTACCGATTTTTTTCCCTGGCATCGCCTTACTGTCTATCAGATTAAATTCAGGATCAATCCCCAGATGCACATCGGGCTTCTGCAAAATCCAGTCAAATCCTGGCAGCAGATTTCTGATGTCATCATGGCCGGTCTGAATATCAATAAAAAGGATCGCTCCAATCTCTCTGGCCCATTCATAAACCTGATTAACCAGATCATCATTCATGATCATTCGATATTTACCAGCCCTGCCAGGTTCTTCCTGTGCCACCACTGCTATCAGATGCAGGGCTGGTTGCACTGGCAGTGCTGCATCGGCCTTTTCCCATTGTTTAACCTCTTTTTGCAATCTGCCAAGCATTTCAGCTTTGGAATATTCACCCAAAACTCCCATACGCCTGGAAAGTGGATTGCCGTAATAAGCCACAACCCGTTTAAAAGGCAGTATTGACCCTTCCAGTGGTGTTGGAAATGTAACTGGCCAGCCTTTTTCAGATGCAAAATAAGGATTTTCCCCTGCTCTGTACTTTTTGTCAGGGTCTGAATTTGACAGTAGTTCATTGAAGCCAGATGGCCAGCTTGT
>CAZRKG010000074.1:8480-9667 GCA_964600635.1 uncultured Geobacter sp.
AACAATGCTGACTGTGTCATTCTTCTCAGTTGTAGTAATCGGGTCGGTACAACCAGCTAACAATAGGATTAAAAAGAAGAAGATCAGTATTGATTTCACTATGTTCCCTGTAGTTTTAAAGTTATCAGGCACAAAACAGGCCGCAACATTTTTTGTAGCGGCCTGCTCAGAAAAGTTTTTGATAGATCGGTTTGATTACTGCTTCCGTTTATCAATAACCCGATCTGCTTTGCCTTCATGGCGTGGAATACTGTTTGGCTCCACAAGTTTAACCTTGGCACCAACGCCCAGCACAGACTGAATCTGACGTTCTATTGATGTTAAAAAGGCACGTTGTTTCTTCATTTCATCAAAGAAGATGTTTTCTGTGACCTCAATATTAATTTCAAGGCTATCTGTTGACCCATCCCTCTGAACAATCAATTGATAATGGGGTTCACAACCTTCGACAGCAAACAGTACCTCTTCAATCTGGGACGGAAAGACGTTAACCCCTTTTATAATCAGCATATCATCGCTACGGCCCATGGTTTTTTTCATCCTGAACAGGGTGCGTCCACATTCACAAGGCTCGTAAATCAGACTTGTGATGTCCCTTGTGCGATAACGGATCATTGGGAAGGCCTCTTTTGTAAGTGAGGTCAGTACCAGTTCACCTGTGCTGCCAGATGGCAGTACTTCACCGGTATCAGGGTCAATGATTTCAGCAATAAAGGCATCCTCCGCAATGTGCATACCACACTTGTACTGACATTCACCGGCAACACCAGGGCCAATTACCTCTGACAGGCCATAGTTATCGGTTGCAATAATCTGGAGCCGCTGTTCAATCTCGTTTCGCATCCCTTCTGACCAGGGTTCACCACCAAACAGGCCAACTTTAAGTGATAATGACCTGGGATCAATCCCCATCTTTTCCAGCCGATCCGCAATGGTCAGGGCATAGCTGGGGGTACCCACCAGGGCGGTGGTCTTGTAGTCCTGCATAATCATGATCTGCTTTTCAGTATTACCGCCACCCATCGGGATAACCGCAGCACCGATTGACTCGGAACCGTAATGCAGTCCAAAGGCACCGGTGAAAAGCCCGTATCCAAAGGCTATCTGCACCACATCATCGGGGGTAACTCCGGCAGCGGTCATAAAACGGGCCACAAGGTTGGACCAAACCTTCAGATCATGGTTGG
>CAZRKG010000075.1:0-9527 GCA_964600635.1 uncultured Geobacter sp.
ATGTGTCTGCCCTGATGTACGTGCAATCAAATCAGATGGGCGAACACACCGGTTCGCCCCTACCGATGATTTTATCTGCGTTCATCGGTGTTAATCGGCGGTTTATGCCGTTTTTTATGATATTTGTGTTAATTAAGGGCTGAAAAAGGTTTTTTGTTGCCTGTCCGCATCAAAAAAGCCCAAGGTTAAAACTCCTATTCCTGACGTGTCTCCAGGCAATCCTGAATCCCTTTCAGAAGTTCCATAAAGCTGATCGGCTTTAAAATCCGCATATCAGCCGCCGGGCAGGTATGGGATTCATCATCATAGGCAGTTGTTATAATAATCGGTACTGAATCATCCAGCTCCCTGATTTTTCTGATCATCTCCAATCCGCCCATAATCGGCATTTCCAGGTCAGTCACCACAACGGCTGGCTTGTGCTGCTTGTACAGCTCAAATCCTTCCTGGCCATTGGTTGCAGTCATCAGTTTACCTGTGTAACGCCCCAGAAACGCACCAATGGACATTCTGGCAATATCTTCATCTTCCACATACAGCAGGGTAATATCTTTCATCAAGTCAGCTCCAGTCGGAAACATATCAAACTCCAGTCAATACAATGCAAGTTTTAACAGCTACTTGAGTCCCTCATGCTTAATCGCCTCCAACACCCTGGCCATCTCTTCAAACAGCTTGGACACCTGTAACGGCTTGGACAGATAACCGTCAAAACCAGCATGAAGCAGCCGTTCACGATCACCAACAATGGCGTGGGCGGTCAGTGCAACAATCGGTACATGCTGTTTCAGATCATACTCTGCCGAGCGTATAGTTGCCAGTGCTTTCAGACCATCCATAACCGGCATCTGTATATCCATCAGCACCATATCCGGCTTTTCTTTCCGCCAGAGTTCCACCGCCTCCTGGCCGTTATTGGCCAGAATCGGTTCATGGCCCTTTTTACGAAGGATTTCAGCCACAAACAGTTGGTTAATCGGCTGATCCTCTGCCAGCAGTATTCGCAAAGGTTGCTCCAGACTGATGGCATTGCAGGTGGCTGACTCCTGCCTCAGCTCCGCCATCTTGAGTGGTACTGTAAAGCTGAAGGTACTGCCATTACCAGGGCTGCTGACCACGCTGATATTACCGTTCATCAGATCCAGCAGTTGACGGCAGATGGCCAGCCCCAGACCAGTACCGCCAAACTTGCGGGTAGTACTGCTGTCTGCCTGGGTAAATGGTTCAAAGATATGCCTTCTGGTCTCTTCATCCATGCCGATGCCGGTATCCTGCACCGCAACTTCAAAAATCACCATCTGGTGATCAACCCTGCGGGCATAGGCAATGACATTCACTTCACCGGCAGCGGTAAACTTGATGGCATTGCTTACCAGGTTGTTGATAATCTGGGCCAGCCGGTGGGGATCACCAGATATGGCAACAGGCAGGCTGTCATCACAGGTCAGGCCAAGTTCCAGCCCCTTGGCCTGGGCACGCAACTGCATTACCCGCAGTGTATCGTGCATAAAATCCCGTGGGCAGAAGGCCGTCTCTTCCAGCTCCATTCTGCCAGCCTCTATTTTAGAGAAATCCAGAATATCATTGATTACAGAAAGCAGGCTCTCTGCCGAGCTGTCAATGTTGTTAAGAAACTCCCGTTGCAATGCAGGCATATCCAGATCCTGCAACAGTTGCACCATACCGGTAATACCGTTTAAGGGTGTACGGATCTCATGGCTCATCACCGCCAGAAACATACTTTTGGCCTCATTGGCCTGCTGCAACTGGCTCATTGTGTTACGCAGGGTCTCTTCGTGCCAGATTCTGCTGCTGATGTCCGTAAACACAGTGGCAAACCGGTCTGAACCAATCCGGCAGCAGGAGATCTGCAAATGAAGTTGCAGCGGTTCGTAAAAGGTCTCAAAGCTGCATGGCTGGCCGGTAGCAACCACCCTGGCATACTCATCCAGATAAGGTGCAACATTAGCACTGTAAGCAGCGGTGGCCAACCTGCCGACCACCTGTTCACGGCTGATCCCCAGAATCGCTTCGTATTGGGGGTTTATCTCTTCCAGCCAGTAGTTATCCAGCCTGCCATCTTGATCGTAATGGGCACGATGCAATGCCGCACCTTCTGCCATGGCAACAAACAGAGAATGGAATACAACCTGGCTATCCCGCAGACTGGCCATACTTTCCTGAAGGTTGCCGGACATCTGTTGCAGATTGGCCTGCAAGGCTGCAAACTCATCCCTGCGGGGTTGTAACTCCTCCAGAGCGGTAAGATCACCATTACCAAGCCGGTTAACCGCAGCAGACAGCTCTTCAACCGGCTGGCTTAATCTGCGGGCCAGCAACCAGATCAGTGCAAGACCCAGTACCCACATACCACTGTTTACCGTCAGCTTACGCATCATTCTGGTAAATGCTTCAGTATGCAGCAGCTTCTCTTCCATCTGCATCTGTAGTTGCCAGACACCTGCAACCCTGGGGGTTGAAATCCGCAATGGAGTTATGATCTGAAGATAATCCCCATCTTCCAGCACCTGTTGTTGTGAAATACCTGACACAAGCGGCAGATCAGGCAGATTCTCAGGACCTGAACTGTACAGCTCCAGGCCGGATTGCGTCATCAGCCTAAGCCGGATCTGCCTGCTCTGGGAAGGATGAAAAAGGCTGAACTGGTTATAAAGATCTGTAAAGCTTTTAAGGGCAAAGAAGCCTGTCAGCAGTCTTTGGGGTGCCTGATCCAGTGAACGCCGGACAGGGACGAAAAATATTATCTGGGGCTGTGTATCGCCACCTCTGCCAGGCAGTACATATATGCTGGTTTCACCTGCCACTGCACGGTCATACAGTTTTACTGGCAGATGTATCCGCTTTTCTGGATCTGTATCTGCAACCGGTGTTCCATCCAGTTGATGCAGGCAGTAGCGGTTAAAGGTTTTTGAACTGGTTTTAAGTTCAGTCAGCCGTTTTTCAATTGCATCCGGCGTGTAACCTGGCTCATTCAGAAACAGGGAGCGGGAAACAGAGGCAAGCTCATCAGCAGACTGCCCAAGCAGGGTAATTATACTATCAGAGATATGTTGACTGGAAATTTGCAGGTTATTTACCGCCACCAGTTTATCGTGACGGGTTTCTCTGGCATAGCTTATCAGCAGCTCTGTCCCCACCACCAGCAGGGTCAGTAACGCAAAGGCAGCTATAAGTCTGGTACGGTAACGCATAGGTTAGTCAGTCCTGTATGCTTTGGTTCTGCTCAACGAGCGTTTATATCTTTCCCAACCCTTGCCAGCTCATCCAGCAACTGGCTTACTTCCATCGGCTTAGGCAGGTAGGCATCAAAACCCTGGGAAAGAAACTTCTCACGATCCCCTTGCAGTGCATGGGCAGTCAGGGCAATAATCGGGATATGGCTATCAGTAAGTTGCTCCTTCTGCCGTATTTTCTGAACCGCCTCTGCTCCATCCATTACCGGCATCTGAATATCCATCAGAATACAGTCAAACCGTTCTTTCCCCCACTTTTCCACCGCCTGCTGCCCATCTCTGGCATGAACAGCCTGATGACCCAGCTTTTCAAGAATAGCTATCAAGCTGCTGGCATTGATCTCATTATCCTCTGCCAACAATATTTTCAACGGCTTCAGATCACTCTTGATTTCAACCCTGCGGGCCGGTTTTTCCAGCGGTATTATCTGCCCTGGCAGGCCAAAGGACAGCTCCAGATGGAAGGTACTGCCAACACCTGCTGTACTTTCTGCCCAGAAGCAACCATCCATCATGGCAACCAATCTTTTACAGATGGCAAGCCCCAGGCCGCTGCCACCAAACTTGCGGGTGGTACTGCTGTCTGCCTGCACAAAGGGCGAGAAGATTCTGGACAGGATCTCTTCGCTCATACCGATACCGGTATCTTTGATGCTCAGGTGCAGCAGAATGTTGTCATCGGTTGCCTCAACCACCCTGGCCGAGATCTCAACACTGCCCTGTTGTGTGAATTTAACCGCATTACCCAGCAGGTTCATGATGATCTGCTTGACCCGCAGCGGATCGCCCATCAGTTGCTGCGGCAGGTCATCTGCCAGATCCAGTTTAAGTGATAAATCCTTCTGGCGGATGCTGACAACCTGGGCCTGAACCACCTCATCAATCAGGTTTTTCAATGAAAATCTGGTTCGTTCAAGCACCAGCTTACCTGCCTCAATGCGGGAAATATCCAGAATATCACTGATCAGATCAATCAGGTTACGGCCCAGCACTTCAATGGTTTCAACATAATCAGTCTGTTCCTTTGTGAGGCTGGTCATGGACAGCAGATGAACCATACTGATAATTCCATGCAACGGAGTTCTAAGCTCATGGCTCATGTTTGCAAGAAACTGGCTTTTTGCTTCATTGGCTGCTTCAGCCTGAAGGCGGGCAGCCTTTATCTCCTGCTCCACCTGTTTACGTTCGGTAATATCCCGTGCCAGCCCAAGGGTGTAAGCCTGGCTTTCAAACTCAAAGTATGTTGCCCGCAACTCCACCGGAAACTGTTTACCATCTTTAGTGGTGTGGACTGCCTCAAAGGACAGACTACCCTCTTCTTTCAGGTGACTGAGTATCTCAGGCCAGCGTTCCGTTGTAATTGAGGTATCAATATCTGATACAGATTTACTGAGCAGCTCGTCACGGCTGTAGCCGGTGGAGCGGATAGCCTCCTGGTTCACATAGACAAATTTACCGCCTGAATCCGGCATGAAGGCTGCTTCACTGATGGAATCCAACGCATAGTTAAGCATGGCCATAGCCTGCTGCCTGTTTTTACGCTCGGTAATATCAATCAGGCTCCAGATCACCAAGGTTTCACCGGTTTGCAGCCTCAGTCTGGAACCGTTGAAAAGACACCAGAACCGGCTGCCATCCTTGTGGCGTATCGGATATTCTGCCTCAATATAGGTCAGGCCGGTATGCACCTGCCGGAAGTTCGGTGCCCAGTTTTCATAATGCTGCTGGTCAATATGCAGCATCTGCACAGATTGCCCCAGCAGCTCATCCTCTGTATAACCAAGCATCTGGCAGAACTTGCGGTTTACCCTGGTTATGATCCGGTTATCATCCACAATCATGTTGCCGGTACCGTTGTATTCAAAGATCTGCTTCTGATGGTACTGCTCCAGCAGCAGGGTTTCTTCAGCCTTTTTACGTTCGGTTATATCCAGGACACTCCAGACCACCCCCTGCAAACCATCCGGCAACCTGATGGAACTGCCGGAGAGCAAGACCCAGGAAATGCTGTCATCCTGTAGCCTGAAGCTGTATTCGATCTGTAGCTGCCGTCCGGTTTCAAGTGCTGTTCTGAACATAACACCAAAATCTTCATAGCTTTGCTGATCTGTATGGAGCATGGCAACGGATTTTCCAAGCAACTCTTCAAAGGAATAGCCAACCCACTCACAAAAGCACTGGTTCATATCCAGTATAATCCGGTCTGAGGAAACCACCAGTATACCAACAGCGGCACAATCAAGCAGAGTTTTCATATAGTTGCACTGCATACCATTGCTGATTTCATCGGCACACTGTTCTGACAGACGTATCACCATGCTCATGTTGTTCCTCCGGCCTGGTTTTTTAACATCCGCTTTATTTCAGACAGCAGGTCATCAAACCTGAACGGCTTTGAAACATAACCATCAAAGCCAGATGCCAGTAAACGGTCACGATCACCAGCCATGGCATGGGCGGTTAAAGCTAAAATTGGTGTCCTGCCACCATGTTCCTGCTGACGGATCAGCTCGGTGGCCTCCCTGCCACCCATGACCGGCATCTGAATATCCATCAGAATCAGATCAATGTTGCCCTGGGACCAGATCTCAAAGGCTTCCTTACCATCACCGGCACAGACAACATCATAGCCAAGCCGTTCCAGCATGACTGCAACTGCTTTGCTGTTAATCTCATTATCCTCTGCAACCAGCAGCTTAAACTTCTGGCCATCCGCCTTTAATGGCGAATGAACATCAGCACAACTATCCGACACCACCACCGCAGGCCAGAGCGGAAGTTCCACCGTGAAGCAACTGCCCTTACCAGGGCTGCTTTCCACCTTGATGCTGCCACCCATTTTCTCTGCCAGTTTGCGGCAGATGGAAAGCCCAAGACCGGTACCACCAAAACGGCGGGTGCTGGACATATCAGCCTGGGTAAACGCCTCAAAGATCTTGTTATGGTCTTCAGTCGCAATGCCGATTCCGCTGTCAGACACCTTTATCCGCAACAACCTGCGGCTGCTGAACGGTGTCAGGCCGGCACTTACAGACACAAAGCCATGCTCTGTAAATTTAATGGCATTTACCAGTAAGGATGAGACAATCTGGGTTATCTTGCTGCTATCACCCTGCATTGTCTGTTTAAGCTCAACCGGCAGATCAGTTTTTAATTGCAGATCCCGTTCCCTTATCTTGGCTTCAAGCCGGCTGATTGCAAGCTGTATACTTGCAAACGGCTGAAATGGCTGGCTTTCCAACTGAATGCCGGAAGCCTCCAGGCTGGCCAGATCCAGCAGATCATTTACCAGATCCAGTTCTGCTTTGGCTGATTCCTTCACCATCAACAGGTAATCCTGTTGATCACTGCTCAGGGTGGTCATTTCCATCAGTTGCACACCACCCAGCACACCATTTAACGGAGTACGCAGTTCATGGCTGATTGTGGCCAGCAGCTCTGTTTTGGCACGGCTGGTTGATTCGGCCTGCTCCTTGGCCGCTGTCAGCAGCTCTTCCACCTGCTTATGCTCGCTTATATCCTGCATGATTCCGGCCAGATACGGCCCATCTGGCCCTTCCATCCGCCCAATGCAGCGAAAATCAACCCAGAAACGACGGCCAGTTGCACTGATGATACGGCAGTTGATCCTGAAGGCCACACCATCCTCAAAGGCAAGCTGAATCATCTCCTGCACATGGGGCAGGTCACGGGGATCAAAGTAACGGAAGCAGTTGTTATGGGTTGTTGGCTCATCGTGTGGATGGTCAAGCATCTGGTACATCTGATCCGTCCAGGTCAACATATCTTTACCAGGATTTGACTTCCAGCCCGCCACCTTGGCAATGGCCTGGGATTCTGCCATTAACAGGGCAGTGTCTTTAAGTTCCTGCTCTGTCTTCTTCAATCTGGTGATGTCAGTCAGGGTGCTTACATATCCGGTTACTGTACTGGTACTGTCAAATACAGGTGCCGCCTGATAATAAACCCAGACAACTCTGCCATCTGTATGCTTAATGCGGTATTCGGAACCGAATGTCTCCCGCTGCCGGAAAGCCTGATGCCATTCTTCTGACATTTTCTTGCGATCTTCACCGTGAACGCAGTTAAGCCACCTGTGACCTCGTGAAGATTCAAAATCAAGTCCGGTTATCTCTGTCCAGCGACTATTGACATAATTGCAGTTGCCATCAAGATCACACTGGAAGATTCCGGCTGGTGAAGATGAAGCCAGTGAGGAGTAAAGTGCCTCCTGCTTCCGTAGCTGTTCATCTGCAATGCGTTCTTTAGCATGGGAACGATGTTTGACAATACTGGTGGCAAAAATGCCGATCATACCGGCCAGCCAGATAGCTGCATGCCCAAATATTATTGAACGGACTGCATTACTAGCCATAACAAGTGAGGGCCGCATTGGTATCAGGGTACTGACCCCGCCCCGCACACCACCTTCCGGTATTCCTGTATCAAAGTGGCATTTAAGACAGCCCTGTTCCATCCGCAACACCCTGATCAGCCGGTAAAACTGCTCACCGTCTATATTAACCTGCCCTGAGACCATCTCTTCACCCTGCTCAAACTGTTCCAGGGCAGCCCGTTCCCAGTCATCTGGTTTGTTATCGGGATTGGTCAGGTAAAGGCTGGTGATATGCCCCTTTATGCCATACAGATCGCCGTATAACTCCATAGCCTGGCGGGTAATATAGGCCGGATTCATCAGGGTCAGCCGGTCACCATCGGTGGTGGTAATATCACGTTTGGGGGTTTTCAGGTAAGGGTTGGGAGGGGTGTTTTCCGTTGGATGAACATAAACACCGCCATGCATGGTGGCCCAGAGCCGAAAGGCCAGGTCTTTATTGAGGGTGGTGACAGCCTGATGGTGTACATGTTCTGTGGTACGTTTTTTAATAAGATGCTGGTTCCAGAGCAAAGAAGTGACAATAATTGCACTCCAGAGCAATCCCCATTGCAGCATCATAACCCAGATTGTGCGGTACTTTCTCATTGCTGCCCCCACAAACTTCCGTTTGGCTGGAATAAACTAGCGGACAGGTTAAGTATATAGCAAAGAACATGATCAGACCATAGAAAATGGGAGTATCGGGACGATATAACTGCTACTTTTCCCCGAACAGATCAAGACTTTGAAGGGCTTCAAAGGGTTGATTGCTGAACTGCTGCCGCTGCTGCTGAGCAGGTTTCTGATGTGTCTTTTCTGAATTGCTTGTTGCCGGAGGTGGCTCTGTAACTATGGCTGGTTCAGGCTGGTGCTGGTGATCTGGTTCAAAGGCAGGTGCTTCGCCTGCTTCCGGTTGCGGATAATCTTCATCCATCCCATTACCGGTAAAGAAGTAGAGATTATACAGGCGGTGGTGGCTGGTCCAGCGGTTGTCCTTAGCGGTTTCCTTGTCAATATGGCTGCGGATGCCGTTGATCTTGGAATCCATATCATCCAGATAATGCAGGATGGTGGCCTCCACTGTCTTGGGACGCTTGGGAGAACCAAAATCATACTGGCCGTGGTGTGATAACAGAAAGTGTTTCAGGAGCAACGTCAGCTCGGCCGGAAAATTATCCAGCCTTGCAATCCGCTCGGAAAGCATCTCGACACCAATGGTAATATGGCCCAACAAACGGCCCTCATCGGTATATTCAAAGGCCCGCTCATAGGAAAGCTCGGCCACCTTGCCCACATCATGCAACAACGCCCCCACCACCAGCAGATCGCGGTTAAGCCCCGAGTACAGCGGCACAATGGCATCCACCAGACGCACCACAGAAAGCGAATGTTCCAGCAGGCCACCAATGTAAACATGGTGCATCCCCTTGGCAGCCGGTGCCTTGCAGTAGGCGGACATAAATTCTGCATCGCGGCAGAACAGTTCCATCAACGCCTTCAGGTGGGGGTTTGTCAGGGAGGCCACAACACCAGCCAGTTCAGCCTTCATGTCAGCCAGTGGCACCGGCGAAACCGGCACAAAATCCGCCAGATTAACTCCATCGTCATCCAGACGTTTGATCTCCTTGGCCACCAGTTGCATCTTGCCCATATACAGTGATGCGGTGCCACGGATCTGGACAAAATCACCTTTTTTGAAGGTCTTATCCAGCTCATCCACATTATCCCAGACCTTGCCATCCATCTCGCCGCTTTTGTCCATGAATTTCAGGTTCATATACGGCTTGCCATTTTTGGCAACTGCCAGGGTCTTATCCTTGACCATAAAGGTGGAGTTGACAGGTTCTCTATCTTTAAGTTCTGCAACAAACTGTTTTGACATGGTTTTCTTTCCT
>CAZRKG010000076.1:0-655 GCA_964600635.1 uncultured Geobacter sp.
CGCTGTACCCACCACCCCAGGGAAGGTGGCATAGCCGCCCGCCAGGTTGGTTCCGGCCACAGTGCCCTGCTTGTTGGCCACCGTACCCAGGGCAATATGAAAATACTGCTGGCTTACCAGGTGGAAGCTCTCTGCACAATCACCGGCAGCCCAGATATGGGGGATGGATGTCTGTTGCAGAGGGTTAACCCTGATGGCACCCTTTACCCCCAGCTCCAGCCCGGCCTGCTTTGCCAGACCGCTGTTGGGGCGGGTGCCAAGCCCTACGATCACCAGATCTGCCGCTATGGTACGTTGATCCGTCACCACTCCGCTCACCATACCAGCACTGGTTTCATAGCCGGTCAGGGCTTCATTCAGGTACAGGCTGACCCCGATCTCACGCAGAGCATCTGAAACCAGTTGGCCCATATCCGGGTCCAGCGTACCCATCACCTGTTGGGCCTTTTCCACCAGTGACACCTTCAAGCCCTGTCGCACCAGTGCCTCTGCCATCTCCAGCCCGATATAGCCACCGCCGATCACCACCGCATTGCGGGGTAACTCCCTGTCCATAAACTCAAATACACGGATGCCGGTTTCCAGGGTAGAAAGGGTAAAAATCCCCTTTGCATCATGGCCGGGCAGGGGAGGGAAGATGGATTCTGCACCAGTG
>CAZRKG010000076.1:665-9506 GCA_964600635.1 uncultured Geobacter sp.
GCAACTGGTCATAGCTTTCCCAGAATTCATTTTGTGCCATCAGATCCAGCACCTTAACCCGCTGGCCGGCTGGATCAATCTCCAGCACCTCATGTCGGGTGCTGACATCTATATTGTATTTTTCACGGAATTTTTCCGGTGAGCGGGCCACCAGCCGCTGCGGGCTGTCAATCAGACCAGCAATGTAGTAAGGCATGCCACAGGCTGAGTACGATGTATGGGGCGAACGCTCAAAAACCCTGATTTCCCGCTCCGGCTGTTCCCGTCTGACCTTGGAGGCAGCACTCATACCAGCCGCATCACCGCCAATTACCACCAGTTTATTGTTGTTCATGGTTTTTATACCTCTTTAATGTTGTATGTGTAGAGTACAGCTTTGCCAGCCTGCCCACAATCAGCCCGATAATCGCCGCCACCAGACTCATCATGGCCCCCATTCTGGCGGCACCCTGCACCACCGGATCGGTAAACGCCTCGCCAGAAACAAACAGTGCCACTGTAAAGCCGGTACCAGCAATAATACCGGCAATAAACAGCTCACCAGACTTCATACCGTCCGGCAGTGGGAACCCTAAGCGATCTCCAAGCCAGCCCATACCAAAAATACCCAGCGGTTTACCGATTAAAAGTGCGGCCAGTACCAGCCAGGTGGCTGTCCCCACACTGGAAAACTGCACCCCTGCATTGGCCAGACTGAACATGAACAGGCCAAAATCCACAAAGATCTTCCATTCATGCTCAAACTGTGAAAGTGGTGCCTGGGCTTCCGAGCCAGCCTCAAAAAGCCCCAGATCCTCCTTGTCAGCATGGGGCAGGAACGGAATTATGAACACCAGTGCCAGTGCCGGATGCAGGTGGGCATTATGCAGGCCAAGCCAGCTCATGGTTCCAGCTATAATCAGGTAGGGCCAGTAATTACGCAGGTTAAAGCGACGCATCAACCAGGCAATGGCCATTCCTGCTGCTGTCAGACCCAGCCAGATCGGCTGCACCGGATGGTTAGGGTCAGGATAGAATATGGCTATGATTCCCAGGCCGATGGCATCATCGGCCACCGCCAGCAGCAACAGGTAAGAAACCGCCGGATGACTGGCACCAAACACAATCCGGGCCGCCACCCAGGCCAGGGCAATATCCGTTGCAGTTGGTATTCCCCAACCGTTTCTAAGCTCTGGCGTGCCGATCAAGCTGTTTAAAAGCAGATAAACCACCACCGGCCCCAGCACACCACCGATGGTTCCAAGCAACGGGCTGACCGCTTTTTTAAGCGGGTTCAGTGCCCCGCCAGGCAGGCAGCTTTGGGTAATCTCCACAGCGGCAATGCCAAAGAAGAACACCATAAACAGCTCATTGGATATAAAATGGAAGGAAAGTCCGCCAAATTGGGGGGCATTTATGAAATGATCGTAACCAGCCGGGTTCAGGTTGGCCCAGATAACAGCCACAACTACGCCAAGCAGAAGCGGGATGGAAAACTCACGTAACAGGTTAATCTGATTTTTCATGGTGTAATTTATAGCACAAAAAGGTGTAGTTTGAAAAGTTAGACCATAAAGCTCCAGCCTTGACTTATCCACAGGTGATGCTTACCTCTTGATTATTGAGCCAGACTTTCCAAAGGAGGAAAAACATAATGGATATTAACCGCTTTACGCAAAAATCCCAGGAAGCATTGTCCGCTGCCCAGACCAGAGCCACATCATTTGGTCATGTGGAGGTGGATGGCGAACATCTGTTATGGGCCTTGCTTAATCAGGAGGGCGGCCTGATCCCCCGTCTGCTGGAAAAGATGGATGTCAGCCTGCCAACCCTGCAACATGGTCTGGATGCAGAGCTGGAAAGGCGGCCAAGGGTTTCCGGCCCAGGTGCAGAGCCGGGCAAGATCCATGTATCACAGCGGTTTTCACGTCTGCTGGTGGCGGCAGAGGCAGAGGCCAAACGCCTCAAGGACGATTATATCTCTGTGGAACATCTTCTGATGGCACTGATTGCCGAAGGGGAGGGCAGTGGTGCCGGCAAGCTGCTTAAACAGCATAAAATCAGCAATGACCGCCTGCTGGCGGCCTTGAGTGATGTACGGGGCAACCAGCGGGTTACATCGGCCAACCCGGAAGAGACTTACGAGGCATTGGAGAAATATGGCCGTGATCTGGTTAAGATGGCCCGTACTGACAAGCTTGATCCGGTAATTGGCCGCGATGAAGAGATCCGCCGTGTGATCCGCATTTTATCCCGCAAGACAAAGAACAATCCGGTGCTGATCGGTGAGCCTGGCGTTGGCAAGACCGCTGTTGTGGAGGGTCTGGCCCAGCGGATTGTAAATGGGGATGTACCGGAGGGGTTGAAGGACAAGACCGTCTTTGCCCTGGATATGGGCAGCCTGATTGCCGGAGCCAAGTACCGTGGCGAGTTTGAAGAGCGTCTCAAGGCGGTGCTGAACGAGATCAAGCAGGCGGAAGGCCGTATTATCCTGTTTATAGACGAGCTGCATACCATTGTGGGGGCTGGCAAGGCCGAAGGGGCGATGGATGCCGGTAATATGCTGAAGCCGATGCTGGCCCGTGGCGAGCTGCACTGTATCGGTGCCACCACCCTGGATGAGTACCGCCAGAATATAGAAAAGGATGCTGCCCTGGAACGCCGCTTCCAGCCGGTACTGGTGGAGCAGCCAACGGTGGAGGATACGGTCTCAATCCTGCGGGGGTTAAAGGAACGCTTTGAAGTGCATCATGGGGTAAAGATTCAGGATAACGCACTGGTGGCCGCCTCCAGCCTGTCTCACCGCTACATTACAGAGCGTTTTCTGCCGGATAAGGCGATTGATCTGGTGGATGAAGCCTGTGCCATGCTGCGGACCGAGATCGACTCATTACCATCGGAGCTGGACACCATCAGCCGCCGTGTAATGCAACTTGAGATTGAAGAGCAGGCCCTTAAAAAAGAGAAGGATCAGGCCAGCCGAGATCGGCTGGATGCCCTGCGTAAGGAACTGGCCGAAGAAAAGGAAAAGGCAGCGGCCATGCGTGCCCAGTATGACAATGAAAAGGTAGCCATACAGCGGGTTCAGGGTTTAAGGGAACAGATTGAAAAGACCAGACGGGAGATAGAGCAGGCAGAGCGTGACTATAATCTGGAGCTGGCCTCTAAACTTAAATACTCTGAACTGCCCGGCCTTGAAGAAGCACTTAAAAAGGAAGAAGCAGACCTGAACCTTCGGCAGGGTGGCCAGAAGCTGCTGCGTGAAGAGGTTACAGAGGATGAAATAGCCGAGATTGTCGCCCGCTGGACCGGCATACCGGTCACAAGACTGGTGGAAACAGAGCGGGATAAGCTGCTGAAACTGGATCAGATCCTGCATCAGCGGGTGATTGGTCAGGATGAAGCGGTGCAACTGGTGGCGGATGCTGTTCTGCGTGCCAGGGCCGGCATCAAAGACCCCAAGCGTCCCATTGGCTCCTTCATCTTCCTTGGCCCCACCGGGGTTGGCAAGACCGAACTGGCCCGCACTTTGGCAGAATCCCTCTTTGATTCTGAAGAAAACATGGTGCGGATTGATATGTCCGAATATATGGAGAAGTTTGCGGTTTCCCGTCTGATCGGTGCCCCTCCTGGCTATGTTGGCTATGAGGAAGGGGGCCAACTGACCGAAGCTGTCCGCCGCAAGCCCTACTGCGTACTGCTGTTTGATGAGATCGAAAAGGCCCATCCCGATGTCTTCAATATCCTGTTGCAGATTCTGGATGATGGCCGTGTAACCGACAGTCATGGCCGCACCGTCAGTTTCAAGAACACCGTAATCATCATGACCAGCAACATCGGTGCTCATCACCTGCTGGAGGGGATTACCGCCGATGGTGAAATCAGGGAAGGGGCCAGATTGGCGGTTATGAATGAGCTGAAAACGGCTTTCAGGCCAGAATTTTTGAACCGTGTGGATGATATTGTACTGTTTAAGCCGCTGCAACTGGATGAAGTGACCAGAATAGCCGGATTACTGGCTAACCAGTTGGTGGAACGGTTGAAGGAGCGGAGGATCAGTCTGGTAATCAATCAAGATGCTCTGGAGCAGATTGCCAAAGCAGGTTATGACCCGGTTTATGGTGCCAGACCGCTCAAGCGGTATCTACAGAAAGAACTGGAAACCAGGGTTGCCAGGGCCATAATATCCGGTGAGGTAGGGGAGGGCGGCAGTATGACCGTGACCTTGAAGGATGGCAAGCTGGAGATTATTCCAATTCCATATTAAAGGGTCTTGTCGGCCAGCGGTAAATTGAAGTGATTAACCAGCAATGGGGGCGTAATGCCCCCGTTTGCATTTTTGCAATTAGTGCCAGGCAGGATGGTTGTTTTGCATAAATGCAAATAGAAGGTTGCAGCCGTGAAAAATAATCAACCGCCGATTAACACCGATAAACGCCGAGAAAACCTTTTGATTGTCATTCCGCACGTAATTGCAGAATCTATTAAAAATACTGGATCCTGCAACTGAGTGCAGGATGATGTATATATTAATAGTGGTAATACAAGGGGCGAACCTGCGTGTTCGCCCTTTGACATTGGCTTAAGCAGTTATAAGGGCAGACACATCGGTCTGCCCCTACGCATTTCAAGGTTTTATAGATTTGTGTAAATTCGTGAGATTCGTGGCTAAAAAAGGGTTTTCTGTATTTGTTGTGTCTGGTTCCTGATTTTATCGGCGTTTATCTGTGTTAATCGGCGGTTAATAGTTTTTATGTTCATTCGTGGCTAAAAAGATTTCTCCGTATATATCTACGCTTAATCCCCCCTCCAAACTGCATTTATGCAACACAACCCCCTTAATATCTCCAGTAACCTGCTGTAATCATTGTAAATCATTAAATGGCACGTAGCTTGCTACAGTCAAGATTGCAATTTCCATTTAACAGGAAAGCTCCAATGCCTAAAAAGTCTGTCTGCCCATACTTTGGAAAAAACGATGATCTCTGTGATGTTGGCTGCGGGTATATCTCACCCCACGATGTCAACATGATCATCCGTTATTGCAGCAGATGTTACGCCAACTGTGCAAAATACCAGGAGCTGTTAGCACGTTACCCGGAACCAACCCTGCTGCTGGCCGCCACTGCCTGAAAGGAACCAAGCCATGCTTTACCTGCTTTCCAGCACCTTAAATTCAGCAACACTGCTTTCTGTATGCACTGTAAGTATTCTGTTTACTGTAGCTATATTTGTAAAGGAGAAGAAACATGACCCAAAGAGAGCTTGAGTTGATGCAGAGGATTGAAGAGCTTGAACGCCACACCTGGCGTAACAGCTCTATCTTGCGTGCAGTTGCAATGGTTTCATTTACTGCAATGGTTGGTATTGTGGTTGCCGCTGGTGTAATTGGCGGTGGTCATGGCAGCCACTGGTCTGGCCCGGCCTGGAATACAATGTGGCTTTACGGCCTGTTTGCCGCCAATGCGGTCTCTATGTTCTGGACTACCCACAAAGAGTAGGAGGAGTAAGCCATGCCGATGAAACTATCCCACGCTGCCCTGCTGCTGATTGTGTGTGTTATCTGTGCCGCCTTTAACATGCGTATCTTCCAGGGGCTGGATGATATGATGGGCGATAAATACTGGATTGTTGACACCACACAGGGCGATCATGGTTGGTACGCAATGGGGCTTCTGCCACACCTTAAAACAGTGGCTAAAGATGAAGTGCTGGCAGCCAACACCGATATAGACCCCCATAATGATTATATGATCTACGCCCAAAGTGGAGACTTTGCCGGTAACTCTGTTTACGGCATCTGCTTTGGTATTCCGCTGATCATGTACCTGATCTGGTTTGCCTTTATCATCGGGTTCCCTGACAGGGTGGACCCATACCTGTTGCCACGACGAATATTTACCACCGTTGTAATTGTGGCCTGCTCCATCATAGTAAACCTGTTCTTAATGCGGATAGCAGCAGACTTTATCCGTGATCCAATGGCCCGGGTTGCCAACATTGCCGGTAACCATGCCTCGCTTATGTTCCACAATGCCGGTATCTGGTTTGCCATCCTGTTCTCTGCCCTTGGCACCCACAACCACTCTTACAACGAAGCCCCTGCACCGGACAGCCGCAACTGGCAGACCCAGGCATCAGAAAAATTCAACTGGATGTTCACCCTGCTGGCCTTTGTAACCGTGCTGGAAGTTGCTTTGGTTAAAAACAAGCTGGCCCTGCCCGATGCTGCTGTTGATTACTCAGTCTGGATCATCTGGGTGGTTATATTCATGCGGATGTACGGCTTCTCACCAAAATACTGGGTAAAGCGGATACCTGGCATAGCCATAATGGTTGTGGGTACCCTGCTGACCCTGCCGGCCTTCTACCTGCTGGAAAGAGTAACCGGAACACTTGGGGCAGGCTTTGCATCACCAATACTGGCCAAGGCCCTGGGGCCTGAACATCAGAACATAGGTCTATCGTTAATGATCTCAATCTACCTGGTTTTCTGGATGGAATTTGCCGCTGCCATACGGATGAACGGCCCAACCAGAAAAGCAGTAGCTGTTAAGAAAAGTTGAAGTAACGTTTTTCCGCCATGAAAAACGAAAGAGGCCCGGCGTGGGAACCGGGCCTTTGTTGTTTCCGGGGAATAACCATTAACCGCCGATTAACACCGAAAAAATAATATAAACCCGTAGGGGCGGTGCTTGCTCCGCCCAATAAAGTTACTAACACGGGTGCAGCAAGCAGCACCCCTACAAAATCCCTTTTTTAGCCACGAATGAACACGAATAACACGAATTTCAAAAATCTGTAAAATCTGAATCAAAAGATCTAAAAAGCGTTAACGGGAAAACCATAAAACAACCATCAACCACCTTTACAGCACACGGATAACGCTGATTTAAACGGATAATCACAGATTTGTTTAGAGATAGAACCTGTTTAATATAGGCATCAACTGTATGGGCGAACCTGCGTGTTTGCCCTTTTCCGTTTGTTTACACAGGTTTATAAGGGCAGACACATCGGTCTGCCCCTACGCATTTATAGGTTTTATAGATTTGTGCAGATTCGTGTTCATTCGTGGCTAAAAAGGTTTAAATATCACCCCAGTAGTACATATACCCCTTTTACATCATTATACCTTTGCAAATATCATCCTAATAATATTAATGTTGTTTTTTACGCCTGCCTGTGGAAATATATCATCCCAATGATATTAAAACAGAGGGTGTTCCTATGTCAAAAACCGTAATTCCGCTTCCTGCCCCAAATACACAACAGTTGGTGGATGCCACAACACTGGGGAGTTTTATCCGTGCCAGAAGGACGCAAACCGGTATGACCATCCACGAAGCCGCAGCTTTCTGCGGTGTTGCCGTTGGCACAATTGGCAAGCTGGAGACCGCATCTGGTGATGTTAAACTAAGCAGCATCCTGACTGTCTGTTCTATGCTGGGTATTACCATCGCCCTTGAGGCAAAGGGGGCATAGTGGATACGCACCTGACCACATACCTTGACCGCCAGCATCTTGGAAAGGTTGTCCTGCAAGCAAGTGGTGAACAGTACTGGCTGGAGTATGCCCAAAGCTGGCTTGATGGTGGCGGTTATGCTGTATCCCCCCATTTGAAGCCTGGTGAATGCGGTTCAGAATCAGTCAGGCGGTTTCTGGCTAATCTGCTGCCGGAAGGAAGATGGCTGGAAGAGCTTTCAAGCTCCCATCAGATTTCCCGCTCTAATGTTTTCGGACTGATCGCCGCCATAGGTGCAGAGACAACCGGTGCATTGTCATTCAGAATGGGCGGCAGGCCGGATGATGGCATTGCCACCAGCTTCAGACCGGTGACAGCAAAGGAGTTGTCAGAACGGATCAGCCAACGCAAGAGCCAGTCAATTGCGGTCTGGGATGGCAGGCCACGGCTTTCCATTGCAGGCGTGCAGGATAAGTTGCCGCTTCTGATTCAGCCTGATGGAACAATGGGGTTTGGCGAGGGTAAGCTGGCCTCTACCCATATTCTTAAATTTGGTACAGACCTGGCCCTGCATCTGGTGGTTAATGAGTTTGTATGTATGCAACTGGCAAAGGCCGTAAGGCTGCCGGTTGCACAGGTGTCCCTGGCCCGTTTTGATGAGCCGGTGCTGATGGTGCATCGTTTTGACAGGCAGTTGGTAGATGGTTCTGTCATCAGGAAGCATATTATTGATGGCTGTCAGATGCTGGATCTGCCCCCCAGTTATAAATATGAGCGGCCCTTTGGTAAGGGTGGTGATGCTGCTGGCATAAGAAGCGGAGCCAATCTGCCGGACCTTTTTGCAGCCTGCCGGTTGTGCCGGATTCCGGCTGCTGCCATGCGGGATATGCTCAACTGGGTGCTGTTTCAGCTTCTGATCGGTAACAGTGATGCCCACGGCAAGAACATATCTTTTTTTGTGGGGCCAGCGGGGATTGATCTGGCCCCTGCCTATGATCTGCTGAATCTTGAGATGTACGCCAGCCAATACGATCAGGATTTTTCAATGGCAATTGGCGATGCCTTTGCACCGGAGGATATTACCCCCTGGCAACTGGCGGAGATGTGTGAGGACTGCAACCTGCAAAAACGTCTGGTTGCCAACACCATTAAAACCATGTCAGACAAAATGCTGAAGGCAATGGATCTGATTGACCTGTCTGCAATGCTGCCAGGTGAAGAAACTGATTTTGCAGATGAGCTGATTGCATCAATCAGAAGAAATATGGAACGATACCTGCTATTTGCAAAGGAACTGCCAAAGGTGGTTATTTAAAAATCATATAAAACACTGAGGCACAGAGTCACAAGGGCAGACACATCGGTCTGCCCCTACTATATTTATCCTACGCTATCGG
>CAZRKG010000077.1:0-3954 GCA_964600635.1 uncultured Geobacter sp.
TGCTGATGGGCTGGAAATACATCAACAACACGGTTAATGGTCTGGGCACATGAGTTTGTATGCAACGTGGCCAGACATAAGTGACCGGTCTCACCCAGGGTAAGGGCAGATTCAATCGTCTCAAGGTCACGCAATTCACCCACCAGAACAATATCAGGATCCTGACGCAGGACAGACTTTAAGGCGTTTTTGAACCCAAGGGTATCTGCCCCAACCTCCCGCTGGTTCACCAGACAACCTTTATGTGGGTGCAGGTATTCAATAGGATCTTCAATGGTTACAATATGATCATGCCGGTTCATGTTGATATGGTCAATGATCGAGGCAAGTGTGGTGCTCTTACCACTGCCCGTAGGGCCGGTTACCAGTATCAGGCCACGGGGCTTTTCCGCCAGACTTCTGATGACCGGCGGCAGCCCAAGCTCCTCAAAGCTCCTGATCTTGTAGGGGATTACACGAAAAACACCGGCAACAGCACCACGCTGTACAAATACATTGCCCCTGAAACGGGACAGTCCCTTTACACCAAAGGAAAGATCAAGCTCGTTTTGCTCTTCAAACTTGTGTTTCTGGGATTCTGTAAGGATGGAATAGCAAAGCTGTTTTGTTTCTACAGGATTGAGTTCTGGCATATCAAGGGGTCGCAGCTTGCCGTCCACCCGGATCTGTGGTGGGGCATTTGTGGTTATATGCAGGTCAGAAGCACCTGCTTCCACCAGGGTTTTAAGCATTTCATGCAGACTGACAGCCATCTGTTAGTCCTCCTTCAAGGGTTTTAGTTTATAACAATCTATCCTGATTAAACATCAATCATCTGAAACAGTTACCCGCAGAACCTCTTCAAGAGAAGTGACCCCCTCTTTAACCTTTGTAAGGCCGGATTGACGCATGGTTTTAATGCCAAGCCGCATTGATTCCTGCTTGATTTCCGCTGTGTTGGCACCATTCAGAATCAGCTCGCGGATCGGTTCCAGCATTGGCATAACCTGGTAGAAGCCCACCCTGCCCTTGTAGCCTGTGTTGTTACAATGTGAACAGCCAACACCACGGTAGCAGATATATTCGGCTGCTTCATCAGCAGGTACTCCTGCATCTATCAGTGCCTGAACAGGTATATCCTCTTTTTCCTTACATTCAGAGCAGACCCTGCGTGCCAGACGCTGGGCAGTAATCAGGTTAACCGCCGATGCCACCAGGAACGGTTCCACCCCCATGTTAAGAAGACGGTTGATGGTGGCCGGGGCATCGTTGGTATGCAGGGTTGAAAGCACCAGGTGGCCTGTCAGGGCAGCCTTGACAGCGATCTCAGCGGTTTCAAAATCTCTGATCTCACCAATCATGATAATATCCGGGTCCTGACGTAGAAAAGAACGGAGGGCAGCGGCAAAGTTAAGGCCAATATCCTCGTGCATCTGCACCTGGTTTATACCGGCAAAGTTAAACTCCACCGGATCTTCGGCAGTGGAGATGTTTTCTGTCACTTTATTAAGCTCTGACAGGGCTGAGTAAAGTGAAACCGTCTTGCCGGAACCGGTTGGGCCGGTCACCAGCACCATGCCGAACGGCTTGTGAATCTCCCTCTGAAAATGCTCCAGAGCCTTTGGCTCATAACCCAGCTTGGTCATATCCAGTTGCAGGTTACTCCTATCCAGCAGACGCATAACAATCTTTTCACCAAACAGGGTTGGCAGTACTGAAACCCGGTAGTCCATATCCTTGCCGCCACCAAGTTTGATCTTGATCCGGCCATCCTGGGGCAACCGCCGCTCGGCAATATCCAGATCAGCCATGATCTTGATCCGCGAGGTAATGGCATTTTTAAGCTTCATTGGGGGCTTCATCACCTCATACAACACCCCGTCAATCCGATAACGTACACGGAACAGCTTTTCGTACGGCTCTATATGAATATCACTGGCCTTTTTCTTGATGGCATCCATCAGGATCAGGTTAACCAGCTTTACAACCGGTGCATCTTCCGTGGATTTCTCAAGTGAGAGAACATCAACATCATCCTCCGTATCCACCACTTCCAGGTCATCCAGATCCATATCATCCATGACATCCAGCAGGGATGCAGACTGGTCATAATATTTATCAAGTGCTGCCTTGATGTCAGATTCGCTGGTTACAACCATCTCCACATTGTAGCTGGTCATAAACTTTATATCTTCTATGGCAAACTGGTTGGATGGATCACAGACAGCCACAATCAGGGTGACACCTGCCCTGTTAACCGGCACCAGGTTGTATTTCTGGGCCACTTCAGGGGGGATGATTTTGATTACAGCCGGATCAACATCGTAATCAGCCAGGCTTATGGTGGGGATTCCATAGTTACGGGAAAGAAAGGCCACCAGATCAGCCTCTTTAACCACCCCCTGCTTGACCAGCACAGAGATCAGCTTGCCCTGTCCACCAGACTGCTTGATCTCTTGCATTGCAGCACCCAACTGCTCTGCTGTAATCAGACTTTTCTTTACCAGCACTTCACCCAAGCGGCTTGTTTGCATAATAGCACCTGTTTAATAGTACAATTTTTTCAGAAGGGCATTAGTGATTCCCTCATTACACCATAGGGAACCTCAACACCATGCCAATGCTTAAAAGCCAGCTCACCCTGGGCAATAAGCATACCAAGACCATTTACGACCTGCAAACGACGAATTCTTACAGCATTAATCAACGGTGTAAGCATGGGATTATAAACCATATCGTATACGCAGGTATTATTCGATAATAGCTCCAGATCAATTCCATCAATACACTCGCCATTCATACCGGCTGAACTGGAGTTGATCAGCAGGTCAGCAGTACTCAGCACCATACTGTTATCATCCGTAAGGGCTGCCGCCTGAAGTTTTGCTGATCCGAATAAAGGCTGCAAGTCATTGACCAACTTTACGGCGGTTTCTCTGGTTCTGTTAAGTATGTTAACCGTTGCAGCACCATGCCTGCAAAGTGCGGCCAAAGCACCCCTGGCAGCACCACCAGCACCAATCATCACAATGTTTTTCCCCATTGGGTCAAAGTTCAGATCAGTCCTTAACGAAGCCACCAGGCCATCACCATCGGTATTGTGGCCGATCAGGCAGCCATTATGATTGACCACTGTGTTAACCGCTCCGGCCTGGCAGGCAGAGGGGGCCAGTTTATCCAAAAGTGGCATAATTACGGTTTTATGGGGAATTGTGACGTTGAAACCAGATACCTGTAATGCCTTCAACCCCTCCACTGCCTGGGGCAACTGTTCTGGCAGAACATGGAAAGGCAGATATACTCCGTCAATCCCTGCTGCTTTAAGAGCTGCATTCTGCATTACAGGTGAAAGCGAATGTCCAATCGGGTGTCCGATAATGCCATACAGTTTTGTTTTACCAGTTATCTTAAAAGTCTCTTGCATAATGCTCCGTAGCCTCTTTTATTGACCATGCCTGCAAATATTAGTGGTAATCAGAACTAAGTATGAAGCATGGCACGAACCAGCTTTACTAAGTAATTTGTTGAGGGCTGACTGGTGCCAGTGAGTTTGAAAGCAGTTTACGGGTTAAAGCCACATCTTTATGAATCTGTTCCATCAGGGCCTGTACATTTTCAAACTTGCATACCCCCCGCAGACGCTCTACAAAGTGCAGCTCCAGTTTGCAGCCATACAGATTTGCATCAAAATCCAGCAGAAAAACCTCCACAGTACGCCTGTTGGCATCAAATGTCGGGTTCATACCAACACTGCAAGCCCCCATTCTGGCAATACCATCCAGCATAACCCAGACTGCGTATGCTCCATCAGCAGGCAATTGTTCATTCTCTGTGCTGATATTGGCAGTGGGAAACCCGATGGAGCGGCCCATTTCACGCCCATGCACCACCTGCCCACTAATACTGTAGAACCGACCCAGCAGTTTAGCTGCATCTGCAACCAGGCCATCTTCCACAAGTTTACGAACAGCCGTA
>CAZRKG010000077.1:3964-9481 GCA_964600635.1 uncultured Geobacter sp.
GAATCAGAAAATCCTCGTTCCCCTCACGCCCCCTGCCAAAGGCGTAATCACGACCAATCACCAGATGCCTTGCATTCAGACAACCATGCAGCACCTGACGGACAAACTGCCGGGCAGACCAGGCGGCAAATTCTTTAGTAAAGGGGATAATCAGGAGCAGATCAATGCCTGACTGTTGGATTAAACCACGTTTCTGCTCCTCAGTAGTAAGCAGGCTGAAACGATGCTGATCCGGTTGCAGCAGACGGAGTGGATGGGGATTGAAGGTGACCACCACCGCAGTGGCATTATCTGACCTGGCCTGCTCCACCACCTGGCGGAAGATTTCCTGGTGGCCACGGTGGACACCATCAAAGTTACCAACCGTTACAATAGAACAGTCAGCAAGGGGGATGGAAAAATCATCTGTAATTACAGTTCTCATGGCAGGCAGCTATATGACATAATTTTCACGTTGAAACAAGCTGGTTTCCCCTGATTCTCTTGACAAAAAAGGGTGTCAGGTTCAATATTTCTGCCTTCATTGTATACAATTTCTGGCAGAGGTTCCAACATGACAATTACAACTGATTTTCTTGTCATCGGCAGTGGCATTGCAGGTCTTTCTTTTGCTCTTAAGACAGCAGCACATGGCAAGGTTACCATAGTAACCAAACGTGAGGTTGAAGAATCTGCCACCAGGTATGCCCAGGGCGGTATTGCATCGGTATTTTCCGATGAAGATTCCTTTGATGCCCATATTGAAGATACCCTGGTGGCCGGTGCCGGTGTCTGCCATGAAGATGTGGTCAGAATGGTGGTGGAAGAAGGTCCGCAAACAATCCGCAACCTGATTGACTGGGGGGTTAAGTTCACCACCAGCCAGGGCGGCAACGGCTATGACCTGACCCGCGAAGGTGGCCACAGTGCCAGAAGGATCCTCCATGCCGATGATATTACCGGACGGGAAATAGAACGTGCCCTGGTGGAGGCTGTCTGCCAGCACAAAAACATCACTGTCCTTGAACACCATATCGCCATTGATCTGATCACCTGTGCCAAGCTGGCCAGAAAGCAGGTGTCAGACAACTGCTGCCTTGGGGCCTATGTGCTGGATATAAACCAGAACCAGGTTGTAACCATTGCCGCCGGAGCCACAATCTTAGCCAGTGGCGGTGCTGGCAAGGTCTATCTTTACACCTGCAACCCTGATGTTGCCTCCGGCGATGGGGTTGCAATGGCATATCGGGCCGGTGCATCAGTCGGCAACCTTGAATTCATGCAGTTTCACCCCACCACCCTGTTCCATCCCAATGCAAAATCATTTCTGATTTCAGAAGCTGTACGTGGTGAAGGGGCTATTTTACGCCGCCGTGATGGCACCGCCTTTATGGAAAAATATCATCACCTGAAGGATCTGGCACCACGGGATATTGTGGCCCGTGCCATTGATAATGAGATGAAAACCTATGGTGATGACTGTGTTTTTCTGGATATTACCCACGAACCAGCCGATGTTGTCCGCAACCGTTTCCCCAACATCTACCAGACCTGCCTTGAATTCGGGCTTGATATGACCAAAGACTGGCTGCCGGTTGTGCCTGCGGCCCATTACCTTTGTGGCGGGGTCAGGGTTGATAAAGACGGGCTGACCGATGTTCCAGGGCTGTATGCAATTGGAGAGGTATCCTTCACCGGTCTGCATGGTGCCAACCGGCTGGCCAGCAACTCCCTGCTGGAAGGGGCTGTATATGCCCGCCGTGCTGCGGCCCATGCAATTGCAGCCAGACAGGCTGACAAGTTTATAATTGACCAAAATCTGCCGGAATGGGATTGCGGCACAGCAACCAACAGTGATGAAATGGTGGTAATCACCCAGAACTGGGATGAGATCCGCCGTACCATGTGGAACTACGTTGGCATCGTCCGCACCACCAAGCGTCTGGAACGGGCCATGCGTCGGATCAGGCTGATTCAGGATGAAATTGATGAATATTACTGGAATTTTATCGTAACATCCGACCTGATTGAGCTGCGTAACCTGGCCACGGCAGCAGAGCTGATTATAACCTGTGCCCGTATGCGGAAAGAATCCCGTGGACTGCATTACACCATTGATTATCCTGAACGGGATGATGTGACGGGCAAGCAGGATTCAATCATCAAAAAACAGTTTTAGTGAGGAATAAATTGGATATAAACGAAATCAGACAACGGATTGATCTGCTGGACGATGTACTTTTACGGATCTTTAACGAACGGGCAAGGCTTGCCCTTGAAATCGGCCACCATAAAAAACTGCTGGGGCTGCCGGTCTACGATGCAGGCCGTGAAAAGAACATTTTCAGCCGGATGAAGCAGGATAATCCCGGCCCGCTGGATGATGGTGCAATAGTCCGCCTGTTTGAACGGGTAATTGATGAATCCCGCCACCTGGAACGGATCATGACCCAGGCAGAAGAAGGAGAGCAACAGTGATTATAGTTTCAAAAAGGCAGGCCGATCAGGAAGCTCTGGATCAGGTCAAGGAGCATCTGGTTAATCGTGGCTTTGACTTTCACCAATCCACCGGTGCAGACCGTACAATCATCGGTGTCATCGGCAACACCAATACGCTGGATGAATCAGAGATAGCAGCAATGCCTGCGGTACATCAGGTGGTCAGAATCAAACCGGAGGATGAATAAATCATGCTAATCAGGCTGTTTAAAACATCACTGGCCAGACAGATGATTCTGCTGGCTGTTGCCATAATCCTTGCCCTGCCGATCAGTGTATCAGCACTGGAGATTGAGCCGTTCAGAAGCAGTAACCGCAATCCCTTAACCCAGATCTATGGCCTGCCATCGGAAACAACATCAAAACTGACCAGCCCTGGTGAACTGAAACTTGGCATCAGCCAGGATATTGCCAGTATCTACAGCAAGAATGAAAACAGCAATGAGAGTATCCTGCTGGATGGCGAGCTGTACCGCTGGAACCTGACCGCCCGTTATGGCCTGACTGACAGGTTGGAGCTGGGCCTGGAACTGCCGGTAATTATACAGGGCGGTGGCTTTCTTGATGGCTTTATTGAAGACTGGCATAAGTTCTTTGGGCTGGCACAGGGTGGGCGTGATAAGGCCCCCAGAAACCGGCTCCGCTACCAGTACACAAAAAACGGACAGACAAAACTTGATAAAGGCCATTCAACCGGCGGCATTGGTGATATTTCATTACTGGCTGCCTACAAGCTGTACGATAATAAGACCGATACCGACCATGACACCATAGCCCTGCGGACACAGTTGACCCTGCCCAGTGGTGACAGTAAAAACCTGCTGGGAAGTGGTGGCACAGATCTGTCCCTGTTCCTGTCCGGTGCCATGAACCGCAACACCAGCTACGGAACTTTAGGGGTCTATGCCGCTGCCGGCGGCCTGTTTGCCAGTGATGGCGATATTCTGAAAGATCAGCGTAAAAACTTTGTGGCCTTTGGCAATGCCGGGCTGGGCTGGGCACCAACAGACTGGATTGCCTTCAAGGTACAGACCGATTTTAACACCGCTTTTTATAAGGGCAGCTCTCTGGATGAGCTGGGTAAAACCAGTGTTATGATGACCTTTGGCGGTACTCTTAAACTGCCAGGCAACTACCTGCTTGATATTGGCGTTGCAGAGGATGTGGCTGTTCATACCGCCCCTGATGTTACCTTTCACCTGGGACTGACCAAAAGTTTTTAATTCCAGTTCCATATCAAAGCGTCTTCTTCGTTGGCTCGTTATCGGCTCCTCAACGTACTGCGTTTACGCCTTCGTTGCCGATCTCCTCGCCGCCTTGAATCCATCTTTGATCTGGAACTGGAATAATCCATCAAACAGCAGTTGAGGTTACTCTAAAATAATGACTGTGCTGAGAGTCCTACAGATTTCACAAGCCTGTTTGGCCCGGAAGTGAACAGGGGTATTCCCATCAACCAAACTCAAAATCCAGAAACAATCCAATGCAAAATCATACAGAAATCTCCATCATAGACACCCATTGTCATATCTACTACGACAGCTTTCAGCAGGATTGGCAGCAGATGCTGGATCGGGCAGAGGCTGCCGGAATAAAAGGGATGGTTGTGGCTGGTGCAGACCTTGCCACCAGCCAACAGGCCGCTGACCTTGCTGAAAAATACCCCTTCATCTACTACACAGCAGGTATCCACCCCCATGATGCCGATGGTGTAAGTGAAGCAGATATTGAGCTTGTACGCCAACTGGCACTGAAATCAGATAAATGCGTTGCCATTGGCGAGATCGGTCTGGATTTTTACCGTAACAACTCACCACGGGCTGAACAGGAACGGGTTTTCAGCCGTCTGCTGCAACTGGCCAAAGAGCTTGACAAGCCGGTGGTAATCCATGACCGTGACGCACACCAGGAAACCCTGGAGATGATTAAGTCTGCCGAGATTACCCGTGGTGTAATGCACTGCTTTTCAGGAGACCTGGATTTTGCCAGACAGTGTATCCAGCAGGGCCTTTACCTTTCCATTCCCGGCACTGTCACATATCCATCCAACGAGATGTTGCGGAATGTTGTCCGTAATGTGCCGCTGGAACGGATTCTGCTTGAAACCGACTGTCCCTATCTCTCACCGGTTCCCCACCGTGGCAAACGGAATGAACCGGCCTACACCCGCATCACAGCAGAAAAAGTTGCAGAGCTGCGTGGGCTTTCCCTGGCTGACATTGGCCGAATCACCACCATGAACGCTGGCAGGCTTTTCAACATACCGCTATGGGATTCATCCACCCGAATCGCCTATAAAATCAGGAACTCCCTCTACCTTAACATCACCAACCGCTGCTCAAACCATTGCAGTTTCTGCACAAAGTTTGATGATTATGTTGTTAAGGGACACAACCTGCTGCTGGATCATGAACCTGTTTTTGAAGAAATCATGGCTGCCATTGGTGAACCAGGTCAACTGGATGAGGTGGTTTTCTGCGGCTTTGGAGAATCCCTTTTAAGGCTGGAGCTGGTCAAACAGGTGGCAGGTGAGCTGAAAAAACAGGGCTATCAAATCAGGATCAACAGTGATGGACAGGCCAATCTTGTGCATGGCAGAAACATCCTGCCAGAACTGGCCGGACTGGTGGACAGCATATCCATCAGCCTGAACACGGCAGATAGTGGCCTTTACCAGCAGCTCTGCAACAGTCCCTTTGGCGATGCTGCCTGGCAGGGTATCTGTGATTTCCTTCAGGAAGCCTTAAAACATATACCGGATGTGACAGCCACAGCAGTCACAGTACCTGGTGTTGATATTGAAGCCTGCCGCAAGGTGGCAGAGCAGTTGGGGGTAAAGTTCAGGGTGCGGGAATATGCTGAGGTGGGTTAATGCCTGGTGAAGAGTCAATGTCGCAACAGTGAATTTAAAACGTAATGAGGAAGGTCGGATACAAGACGCACGGCACGCAGTGACCGAGGCATAACGCCTCACATCACCGGCGGCAAAAAGCAGAGCGAGGAACGAGCGGCGCTTTTTGCTGTCCGAGTGCATGTGAT
>CAZRKG010000078.1:0-9464 GCA_964600635.1 uncultured Geobacter sp.
GTAAAAAATTAAAATCTACAAAATAATCAATAAATATTATATTAATGGAACTGGTCGAGTAGATTTAAACTATTTTTTAAAAGGAGAAAACAGAATTAAAAAACTTACAAAATGGCTTTAACATTTATTGCAATATCTATACTAGCTGTTTCGACTGCTAGTGCAGAGCCAGATTTTAAAGCCAGAAGTCAAGAATACATTAGAAACAATATGGAAGCTCTCAGGATTGCTAGTGAAGAGGTCTCTCATTTTGTGCAAAACATGGCTTCCGCTCATCCTAGTGCTGCCGCTCCCCCTGTTACTTCATTAGAGTTTACGGGTATTACTTCCTCTATGTACCCATACTGGGAAGATATACAACCTAATCAGACCACTACAGTGCAAGACCACGGCGGTACACAAATGTATATCGAGATTGTTACCATTGGATACGGAATAGGTAATGCAAAGATAAACTCTATACATTTAAAGCATATTACATCACATACTTTAGTTAATGCCAGCAACATTGTTTATGGGTTTATTGATTATTATAATGCCTCTGGATATCAAGGTGGCAACGCAACAACCCAATCTACATCCCAAAATTATCCTTACAACATAATGACCGACTTTTTGTATATTAAATAGTCTTGCTCTTACTCGACCACAATTTATATTAAATAGTAATGAGGTGATGAAATGATAAGTAATATATCTAATCAAACTACATCGGTAACTTATAACAAAGATAGTCAACCCACTGTATTTGATGTCCATAACATCAGCCCAAGAGAACTAGCCGCTTTAACTGCACGTATGGTAGAAAATGGAGAAATAAGCCTTCAAGAGCATTTTATGTTTTCACTGGTGGACAGAGCAAAGGAACTGAGCAAGCTCTTGAATAGGGAAGTTCGTGTACCAGAATGGTCAAAGATATTTGCTAATCCTGATACAAAGCGTGACATGCTGGCAGAGTATAAAAACATGCTTAAAGAATATCCTGGCAGCGGTACAAATACAGAATTAAGATACGCAATTGCACTACTTGAAAGGCTTGCAGGTAATACAAATGATACAAAATCTTTTGAGCAGACTCTAAAAGAGCATTTATAAAATTTAAATTGTAAATAATTAACCTACTAGCCTAATTTTAAAAAGGTCGAAGATCATTACTTCGACCTTTTTAATTCCTGATACTCAAAACACAAGTAATTAATATAAAGTTAAAACTAACAACCTAAAACATTGCTATAAAAGCTCCAGGTAATCTACTAAAACCTAATGAACTTAGTAGAAGCAATTGTTAAATATTAGGATGTCTGTAGCCTACGGAAAGTTCCTATAAAATTATATTAAAACTAAGAAGCACATCCCTGTAACACAACCTCAGCCTGTCTCTATCATCTCCAAGCACCCCCCCAAAAATCTATTCACATCATAAAGCACAAAACCTGATATATACTTGATTAAACAGGCCATTTCCCATAAAGTATCTATTCAGAATCTATTCAGTTCATGGAAAACAAGATGTTAGCACACTTTCTGATGTGCTGTTCTAGTCATGCCACTCATAAAATATTCATCAACAAAAAACCACAAATACAGGAGGCTGTATGTCCAAACGTATGAAGATCTGCATCAATACCGGTGGTGGTGATGCACCTGGCCTTAATGCTGTTATAGAGGCGGTCACAATGGCTGCCTGGACCCGTCAGTGGGAAGTTTACGGCATTAAAAGCGGCTATGCCGGCCTGCTGAATACAGAAGAGATCATCCGGCTGACACCGGAAAAGGTAGATGGTATCGCCAGCCTGGGCGGTACAATTCTGGGTACCACCAACAAGGGCAACCCATTTATGATGCCGGTCTGCAACGCTGCCGGCGAGTGCGAACAGCGTGATCTTTCTGACCGTGTGATGGATAACTTCAAACGTCTGGGCTTTGATGCACTGGTGGCTGTGGGTGGTGATGGCAGTATGGAGATTGCCCATCGCTTTGCAGAAAAAGGTATGCCTGTGGTGGGTGTTCCCAAAACCATTGATAATGATATGGGTGGTACTGTAACCACCTTTGGCTTTGATACTGCCGTCAGCATTGCCACCGAGGCGATAGATCGTCTGCATTCAACAGCCAAGTCCCATGACAGGGTGATGGTGGTGGAGGTAATGGGAAGAAATGCCGGTTTTATCGCCCTTAACAGCGGTATATCCGGCAATGCCGATGTGATTCTGATCCCTGAAATCCCATTTGATATTGAGAAGGTCTGCGACAAACTGATGAGCAATGAGCTGAATGGCCGCAAATACGCCATTGTGGTGGTGGCAGAGGGGGCCATACCCAAGGGTGGTGATCTGGTCATCAAAGGTGGGGCCGAAGGTGGTCGCCAGCATGTGCTGCTGGGTGGTATAGCCGAGTATGTGGCACAGGAGATCAGCAGGCTGACCGGCAAGGATTCCCGCTCACTGGTGCTGGGACACCTGCAACGGGGCGGTTCACCCACTACCTTTGACCGTCTGCTTTCACTCCGTTTTGGTGCTGCTGCTGTCAGGGCGATTGAGGCAGGCCAGTTTGATACAATGGTGGCCTTAAAATCACCGGATATAGCCCTGGTTCCACTTACAGAGGCATTAAAGATTCCCAAACGGGTAGAACCAACAGGGGATACCGTCATTACAGCCCGTGATATAGGGATCTGTTTTGGGGATTGATTAGTTCCAATTCCATATCAAAGCGTCTTCTTCGTTGGCTCGTCATCGGCTCCTCGACGTATTGCATATACGCCTGCGTCGCCGACCTCCTCGCCGCCTTGAATCCATCTTTGATCTGAAATTGGAGTGACAGTTTTTTAAGCCAGAAACAGTAATTAACGCAAACCTGAAAAATATGGAGATACAGATGAAAAGACTAGCAATACTAACCAGTGGCGGTGACTGCTCTGGCATGAACGCTGCCATCAGATCTGCTGCCCGCACCGCCATTGCAAATGGTGTGGAAATGATCGGCTACCGTAAAGGATATGCCGGTCTGATGAAAAACGACTATCTGATCCTGGATTCAAAGGCGGTTGCAGGGGTTCTGCAACGGGGCGGAACCTTCCTTCAATCTGCCCGCAGCCCTGAATTTCGTACACCGGAGGGCAGGCAACTGGCAATCGACAACCTGATGCAGGAAGGGGTGGAAGGGCTGATTGTAATCGGTGGTGACGGCTCGCTGAACGGTGCATTAAGTCTGGACAAAGTAGGTTTTCCGGTAATTGGCATTCCGGCCAGTATTGATAATGACATCCCGCACACTGATATGTCCCTTGGAGTGGATACAGCCCTGAACAACATCCTGTATGCCGTAGACTGCATTAAAGATACCGCTTCATCCCACGACCGAGCCTTTATTGTGGAGGTTATGGGACGTAATTCCGGCTATCTGGCCTCCACTGCCGCCATTGCCACCGGTGCCGAGTTTGCCATTATTCCAGAGGTGGAACTTGATCTGGCCGAAATGTGCCTCCAGCTACGCAACAGGTATGAGGAAGGCCGCACCAACGCCCTGATTATTATGGCGGAAGGTGCCGGACGTGCCGAGGATATTGCGGCTGGCATCAAGCACGCCGTTGGTTTTGAAACCCGTGTAACCGTGCTTGGCCACTATCAGCGTGGTGGTGCCCCCACGGTGTTTGATCGCCTTTTGGGAAGCCGCTTTGGCAAAAAGTCAGTGGAACTGCTCTTAACCGGAACTTCGGGGGTAATGGTGGGGCTGGCAGCCAGCTCCCTGACCGCCACTCTGCTGGAGGTTGCCCTGAAGGGTGGTCAGAAGCGGCTTAATTCTGATCTGCTACAGATGGCTGATATACTCAGCATCTGATCAGCGGTTATGGCGGATGAACTTGCAACCAGGGTACTGAACTGCATCCGGCAGCACCAGCTCTGCCAGCCAGGGGATGGCCTGATTCTGGGGGTTTCCGGCGGTGCGGATTCAGTAGCCATGCTTGATCTGCTTGCCAATCTGCCAGGTTTTCCTCTGGAACTGAAAGTAGCCCACCTAAACCACTGTCTGCGTAGTACTGAAAGTGATGGAGACGAAGAGTTTGTTAAACAACTGGCCCAGCAATACCTTTTACCCTGCTTCACTAAAAGGGTTGATGTAAACAGCCTGGCCTTGCAAAAGCAGCTTTCACTGGAAGATGCCGCCCGTCTGGCCCGCTACAGTTTTTTTGAGGAGCTGCGACAGCAACATAATGCCAAAGCCATAGCAGTTGCCCATAACAGTGATGACCAGGCCGAGACATTTCTGATCAGGATGCTGAGGGGCAGCGGCATGGATGGTCTTGCATCCATTCCCTTAAAGAATAACTTTAACATTATCCGCCCCCTGCTGGGGATCAGCCGTAAAGAGATAGAGCAATATCTGGCAGAAAAAAAGCTGCAATATCGTACTGACAGTACCAATGCTGAAACCATCTTTCTGCGTAACAGAATCCGCCTGCAACTGCTGCCTTTACTGGAAGAATACAACCCTGCAATCAAAAAGCAGTTGGGGATAACCACAGAGCTACTACAGGAAGATCTGGCCCTGCTGGATCGGTATGTTCAGGATGATTTTCAACAGCTTTCCATATCCGGCCCTGGCTGGGCTGCACTGGATAAGGCGGGGCTGTTTGAAAAATCCAGGGCGTTACGCTACAGGTTGTATCGACTGGCACTAAAACAGACACAGGGACATTTGAAACGCCTTGAGCAACAACACTGCCTGCTGCTGGACAGGCTGGTGCTGCATGGCAAGACCGGCACAGAACTGCACCTGCCCGACAACATAACAGCACGAATAACAACAGACCAGCTTCTGCTGGCTGAAAGGAGACTGTTGAACCATGCCAGTCCAGAACCCTGCACCATTAATGGCCCTGGCAGTTATCCCCTTGGTAACGGCCTGGTTTTAACCGTTGAAGAGACCGATCCTCCAGCGGATTGGAGCAGAGTACCAGACACAACAGCTTACATAAATCCTGAACTGGCCCCTTTACCCTGGCTGGTACGCCCTGCACAGTCAGGTGACAGGCTGACAATGGCTGACACAACCGGCAGCATCAGCATAAAAAAGCTGCTGATCAACCTTAAAATCCCCCGCCACCTGCGTAGCTGTCTGCCGCTTGTCTGTTGCAATAACCAGCCTGTCTGGCTGGCCGGTATCCGCCGTAGTGCAACAGCACTAGTACAACACAGCACTGAAAAGGCCATCAGAATAACCCTGTCCGGCCAAGAACAACTGCCACTCTTTTCATCCGGCTGCAAACAGGACAGGACAAAGCACTTGTAGGCAAATACTGAATTATGTTAATGAATATACATTTTACCTTTTAACTGAATCCTGTGTAGCCAGTATGGTAGTAAAGCAAGGTCAGATTCAGAATCAGCTCATAAATCAGCAAACCAGACAGACAAATCAGTTAAGTACAAGACAGGATAAATAATACAAAATATTCTGATCTGGACGTGCTATAAACGGTCATGCAGTACCATTTCGGGAGGAAAACAACTTGAATCAATTCTACAAAAACCTGGCCCTTTGGCTGATTATCAGCCTGATGATGATCATGCTGTTTAATATGTTCCAGAAACCAAGGGTTGTTGAGGACAAGCTGTCCTTCAGTGAGCTGATAACCCAGATTGAAGAAGAACGGATCAAATCCATTGTTATCCAGGGCAATGAATTGACCGGTAAATATCTGGATAAAGATAACAAAGAGAAATCCTTCCGCAGCTACAAGCCGCTGATGGATGCAGATCTGACCCAGAAGCTGCTGGAGAAAAAAATCGTTATCCAGGCCAAACCTGAAGAAGAGCGGCTGTCCTGGTTCTCCATTTTCATCTCCTGGTTCCCGCTCTTACTGCTGGTTGGCATCTGGATCTTCTTCATGCGTCAGATGCAGATGGGCGGTGGCAAGGCCATGTCCTTTGGTAAAAGCAAGGCAAAACTTTTAAGCGACACCCATGCCAAGGTAAACTTTGGTGATGTGGCTGGTATTGAAGAGGCCAAGGAAGAACTTGAAGAGATCATCGCCTTCCTGAAAGAACCCAAAAAATTCACAGCATTAGGTGGTAAGATCCCCAAGGGAGTTCTGCTGGTTGGCCCCCCTGGCACTGGTAAAACCCTGTTGGCACGGGCAGTTGCAGGTGAGGCTGGCGTACCGTTTTTCTCCATCTCCGGCTCTGACTTTGTTGAGATGTTTGTTGGTGTTGGTGCCAGCCGTGTGCGGGATCTGTTCATGCAGGGTAAGAAAAACGCACCCTGCATCATTTTTATTGATGAAATTGATGCAGTTGGCCGCCACCGTGGTGCTGGCCTGGGGGGTGGTCATGATGAGCGGGAACAGACCCTGAACCAACTGCTGGTTGAGATGGACGGCTTTGAATCCAACGAAGGTGTCATCCTGATTGCAGCCACAAACCGGCCTGATGTGCTTGACCCTGCCCTTCTGCGGCCTGGTCGTTTTGACCGCCAGGTGGTGGTACCCCGTCCCGATGTCAAGGGGCGTGAGCAGGTTCTGTCTGTCCATGCCAAAAAAGTACCCCTGGCCCCGGAAGTAGACCTGGAAACCATTGCCCGTGGCACCCCTGGCTTCTCAGGTGCAGACCTGGCCAACCTGGTAAACGAGGCAGCCCTGCTGGCGGCACGTCAGGATAAAACCAAAGTGGAAATGAATGACTTTGATGCTGCCAAAGACAAAGTACTGATGGGTGCTGAGCGACGCAGCATGGTAATCTCTGACGAAGAAAAGAAGAGTACAGCCTACCATGAGGCAGGCCATACACTGGTAGCCAAGATGATACCTGGCAGTGATCCGGTGCATAAGGTTTCCATCATCCCACGTGGCCGTGCCCTGGGAGTTACCATGCAGTTACCGATTGAGGACAAGCACAGCTACAATCGCGAAACCCTCCTGGGCAGAATCTCTGTCCTGATGGGAGGCCGTGCTGCTGAAGACCTGATCTTCAACACCTTCACCACCGGAGCTGGCAATGATATTGAGCGAGCTACAGAAATGGCCCGCAAGATGGTCTGCGAGTGGGGCATGAGCGATCTGATGGGACCGATTTCACTGGGCAAAAAGGATGAATCCATCTTCCTCGGTCGTGAAATGACCACCCACAAGAACTTCAGCGAAGAGACTGCCTTAAAAATAGATGAAGAGATCAAGCGGATTGTTGACGAAAGCTACACACGTGCCATTACAATCCTGCGGGAAAATGAAGAGATACTGCACAATCTTTCAATCTGCCTGATTGAAAAGGAAAACCTGACCGGTGATGAAGTAGACGACATCATTGCAGGCAGGCAACCGGACTGCAAGCCAACCAGCAGGAAAGCAGAACAGCCTGCACAGGAAGCAGAAGCAGAGCAGAAGCCGGTGGATATTCAGGCGTGAAATCACAGCAGGGTGCAGGATATAATATCAGGCCCCTACACCTGAAAGATCAGACGGCAGCACGTCAGGTGCTGGAAAGAATCGGTGTAGATCCGGGCGGCATCAGCCAGATGCTGCCAAAGCTGCAACACCACACACTGCTGCTTAACCAGGTTCGTGCAGCCGCTGCAAACATAATAAAACAGGAGATGCTTTCCATTGGTGGCGATGCAGCCGTTACCAGGGGGACTGTCTCCTGTGCTGTATCCCACACAGACCTGCTTTTAATGGGCACCCGCAAGCAACTTACCAGACTTTGCAGTAAGCTGGTGGGACAACCCTTTGGATTAAAGGCATTATCAGTACAGTTGACTGACTTTTTACAATCATCGGCCACAACCCAACAGCAATGGCAGATTAAAAATCAGACACTGCAACTTAAACGCCCCTTAATCATGGGTATCCTGAACATCACACCCGATTCTTTTTCTGATGGCGGACGTTTTGCCACACACCAACAGGCCGTAGAACGTGCTTATCAGATGGAATCTGAAGGTGCTGACCTGATTGACATAGGTGGCGAAAGTACCCGGCCAGGATCAGATGCAATTACGGTTGAGGAAGAGCTTGGCAGGGTACTGCCGGTGATTGAAGCATTGTCTGGCAAACTTAAAGTTCCTATCTCCATAGATACCTGGAAAAGCCAGGTGGCAGAACAATGTCTGCAAGCAGGTGCAGAGATTATTAACGATATAAGCGGCCTGACCTTTGATCCAGACCTGGCAAAAGTAGCAGCAGAACACAGGGCCGGACTTGTGCTTATGCACACCAGAGGTACCCCGCAAAACATGCAGCTGGATACATACTATCGGGATATAATGGGCGAAGTAAGCAACAGACTGTTATCATCTGCCAGCAAAGCAGAGCAGGCCGGTGTTTACCGCGGGCAGATTGTACTTGATCCGGGCATCGGCTTTGCCAAGGATCTGGCCGGCAACCTTGAACTGCTCCGCAGGCTGCCGGAACTGGCCGCCCTGGGCTACCCGTTATTGCTGGGGACTTCCCGTAAATCCTTCATAGGTAAGCTGCTTGATCGGCCTTCAACCGATGACCGACTGTTTGGAACAGCCGCCAGTGTGGCACTGGGGGTTGCAAATGGTGCAAAAATTCTCCGTGTACATGATGTTGCCGCCATGAAGGATGTGGCAATGGTGGCACATGGTATTGTCAACCAGCAGTCAGATACAGAAGGGGATCAATAGAATGAAGAAACTATTTGGTACAGATGGTGTGCGGGGGGTTGCCAACATACATCCAATGACCGTTGAAACAGCCATGCAGTTAGGGCGGGCAGCGGCCTACACCCTGAAAGGAAGCCATAACAAACGCCACAGAATCGTAATCGGCAAAGACACCCGCATTTCCTGCTATATGCTGGAGGCCGCCCTGATGGCAGGGATCTGCTCCATGGGGGTGGATGTGCTGCTGGTGGGACCGCTGCCTACACCTGGCATCGCCAACATCACCAAATCAATGCGGGCCGATGCCGGTGTTGTCATCTCCGCATCCCACAACCCGTTTCAGGATAATGGCATAAAATTCTTCTCTGGCGATGGTTTCAAACTGCCTGACCAGATTGAGCTAAAGATTGAAAAACTGATGGAATCAAACAAGATTGATGCCTTACGCCCAACGGCAGATGAAGTTGGCAAGGCATTCAGGATTGATGATGCCGGTGGTCGCTACATTGTGTTTCTGAAAAACAGCTTTCCCCAGGAGCTTGATCTTAGTGGCATGAAGATTGTACTGGATTGTGGCAATGGTGCTGCCTACAAAGTGGCTCCGGCAGTATTCAGCGAGCTTGGAGCCGAGGTGATACCGCTCGGTGTCAAACCTAATGGAACAAATATCAACGATGGCTGCGGCTCACTGCATCCAGAGGTGATCAGTGAGGCGGTTAAACAGCACCGTGCTGATATTGGAATTGCCCTTGATGGTGATGCTGACCGTGTAATTGTCTGTGATGAATTTGGCAATGAGGTGAACGGTGATCAGATCATGGCCATCTGTGCCACAGATATGC
>CAZRKG010000079.1:0-8307 GCA_964600635.1 uncultured Geobacter sp.
CTCCTCAACGTACTACCTGTACGCCTTCGTCGCCGATCTCCTCGCCGCCTTGAATACATCTTTGATCTGGAACTGGAATAAAGGCGTAGCTAATATGAAAATCCTGAAAATTACTGCAACATTTTTTTGTCTGCTGATGGCCGTTAAGATTGCATCTGCTGAACCACCTGACATGCCAGAATACCAGCAATGGAAAAAAAGCAGCCGCAAGGTTGTGGCAGACAAAACTTCCCTTTTTTACGGTGTGCATTATATTTACGCAGATACCAATGCCTATAAAGGCTACCAGGCTGGCAACAGGTTTCCTGAAGGCAGCCAGATAGTGGTGGAGCATTTTAACCTGAAAGGCAACGACAGCTCTGTTGATGGCCGTAAAAACATGGTGGTGCTGATGAAAAAGGATAAAAACCGGAAGGAGACCGGCGGCTGGTTGTATGTTGGTTATACCGCCAAGGGTAAACCAAGCGGGCTTGATCCGGTAAAGAACTGCTTTGAATGCCACCAGAAGGAAGTTGCGGACAGGGATTATGTTTTTTCAAGCATTACTGACTTCAAATAAGTGAGGTATTGCCATGAGGTGTCTGATAGCTGAAGATGATTTTATTTCCCGCAAGGTTCTCAAGGAACTGCTGGCACCATACTTTGATGTGGATGTTGTTGTTGATGGTTCTGAGGCGGTCAAATCATTTAAGATGTCCTTTGAAGATAAAAGGCCGTACAGCCTGGTCTGTATGGATATAATGATGCCCAATATGGACGGCAATGAGGCGTTGCAGCAGATCAGAAGTCATGAAAAAGATCTGGGGGTGATTCCGGCAGCAGAATGCAAGGTGCTGATGACCACATCACAGGATGATCCCAGGACTGTTTTTGATGCCTTCTATAAAAATGGAGCCACCGCCTATATTGTGAAGCCGATCAGCAACGTCAAACTGCTGGAAGAGCTGCGTAAAATGAAGCTTATTACCTGCCCCTAAGGAATTTCCCTATGGATTCTAACGTCTGTAAACAGGTAAAACACTGGTTGTCATGTATGGACCCCACTATGTCCATTCTGCAAAAACTGGCCGAAAACACAGAAGAACAGTTTCTGGAGCTGGGTTCAAGGCTACAGGACTTTTCCCTGAGATCAGTCCGCATATCAGATCTTGCAGCAGAGCTGGTGCAGATGCTGTCTGGTGAAGAAAGTGCCGAGCTTACCGGCTCATTACATACTTTGTTTATCAGGATGAATGAATACCTGCAACAGGTGGACCGTCAGGGGGATGAAAGCTGTGAAACCCTTGAAAAGATTATGAAACAACTGGATGAGGTGGTTAAGCCTCTGGAGGGCTTTCAGAAAATGGATAAAGCCCTGCGGATGCTTTCAATCTCCACCAAAATAGAATCTGCCCGCCTGGGCGAACTTGGTTCCGGCTTTACTACCCTGGCAATGGATGTTGAAAAACTTTCACAGACTGTCAGCGAAAAATCAGAAGGGATCATGGGCCAGCGACATAACCTTTCACAACTTATCAGCAGCAACCTGCAAATGGTCCGTTCCACTGAGGCCAGGCAGTTTAATGATGCCAGGCAGATCCTTTCCACTGTTGAACATAATCTTGAAGCAATTACAGAGCTTAACAACAGCAGCACAGCCACTGGTCATGAAGTGGTCCATCTTTCAGAAGAAATCTCATCCGATATGGCGGCAATTGTCTCTTCCATGCAGTTCCACGACATTACCCGTCAGCAGATAGAACATGTGATTGAGGCACTGGACAAGATCCAGCAGCATAGTTGTGGCGGCGAACCTTCTGAAGAAGCCTGCACCAGCTTTGTATCTGAAATAGGCGATGTCTGTGAGTTGCAGTCAGCCCAGGCCAAACATGCCGCTGATCAGTTGGGGATGGCCACCAATACCATTCTTGACAGCCTGCGTGACATTGCTGCCAGGCAGACCAGAATAAGTGAAGAGCTGCAACGGGCCATGATCGGCAGTGCAGATTCTGGCAATACCTCACTGCTGGATCAGATGGGGGATGAGATGCAGCAGGTGATTCTTATCCTGCAGAAATGTGATAAATCTGATCGTGAGCTGGCGGCTGCCATGCAGCAGATCACAGGGACAATTACAGAGATTGGCAGCTTTGTAAGTGATATTGAGGCGGTTGGCTCAGAGATTGACCTGATTGCCCTTAACGCCCAGATTAAAGCAGCCCATACCGGCCCCCAGGGGGCGGCTCTGGGTGTACTGGCCGAGGCGATCAAGCGGCTTTCCCTGGATGCAGTGGTTCAGACCGAGGCGGTTACAAGTACCCTGCATAACATCAACAAGATTACGGAAGGGATGGCCAGTCTGGAGGTTATGGAGGATCTGGAAGGTTCGGAAGAGGTGGCTGATCTGGAGCAGCAGGCCCGTCAGATTATCGCTTCACTGGCAGAGACCAACCGCACTGTTCAGCGTAGTCTTAACACCCTTGCCAATACTGCCAATGATCTTTCCGATGACATTAATCTTACCACGGCAGGTATTCATGTCCATGATGATGTTAAAGAGCAGATGGAACTGGCTGTTTCAGCTCTGGAGCAGATCTACATGGAGGCCCGTGAAAAGGTGCCGGCATCAACCGAGTTCCGCAACAACCTGCAACATATGGAACAACGCTACACAATGGAGAGCGAGCGGCTGATCCATGAGATGATGGCATCTCGTCATGGTGTCAAACTTAACCTGCACCGCCGGCAGGAAAGTTCTGTCTCTGATTCCGAGTTTGGCGATAACGTTGACCTTTTCTGATGCAGGTGAAATATGTCTGATTTGATTTTTAACCACACTGTTTCCGCCGATGGCACCGTTAAAACCATCTCCATTGCCGGTCGTCTGGCAATTGATACAGCAGCAGAGCTACACGGCTTTTTAAAGGAGCAGTTGGCTGATGAGCCTGACTCTGTCATTGTTGATCTGGCCGGTCTTGATGATATTGATATTGCCGGTGTGCAAATGATCTGTTCTGCCTGTCGAACTATCCAGCAAGGTGGCAGGAAATTCCAGTTTGGCAGTTCAACTGCGGAAGCGTTGGATCATATAAAGAATCAGCTTGGCATCACCCATATAACTCAATGTAAATATAAAGCAAATACACCTTGCATCTGGTTTGGAGGTTTAAACTGAAATGGCAAAGCTGATTATGACAGCAGACGATTCAGCAAGTATCAGGCAGATGGTTACATTTACCCTCAAACAGGCTGGTTATAACGTGGTTGAGGCGGTGGATGGCAAAGATGCCCTTAATAAACTGAGTACCCAGAAGGTTGATATGCTGATCACAGACCTTAACATGCCCAATCTGGATGGGATCGGCCTGATTAAAGGGGTGCGGGCCGGCAGCCTCAACAAATTTATCCCGATTGTCATGTTGACCACTGAATCCCAGGACTCCCGCAAGGCAGAAGGTAAGGCGGCCGGTGCCACCGGCTGGATTGTGAAGCCATTCAAGCCAGAGCAGTTGGTGGCGGTTATCAAGCGGGTGCTTGGATAGAGTCAGCTTTAAAACCTGTTAGCAACATCAGAACAGTAACTGTTTTTATGAAGTCCGATCTCCCAATATGAACTGCCTCTGGAGCCTAAATGTCATCACAGCAAGAACAATATGTAGCTGCCTACCGTGAAGAGGCCACTGAGCTGCTGTCCGAGCTTGAGACATCTCTGCTGGAGCTGGAAGACAGCCCAACTGACGATGACCTGATCAACCGTGTCTTCAGGGCTATGCACACCATTAAAGGCTCCGGGGCCATGTTTGGCTTTGATGATATTGCCCATTTTACCCATGAGGTTGAGACGGTCTTTGATCAGGTTCGTAATGGCAAGATCCATGTCACCCGTCCATTGCTGGATCTGACCTTGCAGGCCCGTGACCAGATCAGTGCCATGTTGGAGGCATCAGCAGGTGGTTCCCCTGCTGATGAGGATAATGCAGCTAAAATCATAGCCGGTTTGAAGAAACTGCTGCCTGTTTCCGAAGAAAGCGTTGAGGCGATGAGCGTGGCAACGGTCGGCCCGACAGTTGTTGATGCAGGGGACAGTTGCCAACTGACCTACCGTATCCGCTTCAAACCTGCACCGGAAGTTCTGTTGGGTGGCACAAATCCGATTGCCCTGCTGAACGAACTGCGTCAGCTTGGTACCTGCGAGGTTATGGCCCATCTTGATGAAGTGCCCACTCTGGACAACATTATACCGGAGCATTGCTATCTGTACTGGGATATTCTGCTGTCAACCATCAGGGGTGAAGAGGCTATCCGTGATGTCTTTATCTTTGTGGAAGATGATTGCGAGCTGAAAATTGATCTGATTGACAATTCATGCTGTCAGGACAGTGAAGTAGACTACAAGAAGCTGGGCTACATCCTGGTGGAAAAGGGCGATCTGTCGCCAACTGATATGCACCGTGTTGTAGCCATGCAGAAGCGTTTTGGTGAAATGCTGGTGGAGCAGGGGATAGTCTCTGCCTCCAAGGTGCAGTCAGCACTGATTGAGCAGCAACAGGTCAAGCAATCACGGCTGGTCAGGGCAGCCAATGCCCCTGCTGTCAGTGAGTCAGCCTTGTCGGTACGGGTACCGGCAGAACGGCTGGATTATCTTGTCAATCTGGTTGGTGAGCTTGTCACCGTACAGGCTAACCTTAGCCAGCTTGCCAGTACCAGAAATGACAATCAGATCATAGCTGTGGCAGAAGAGGTGGAGCGGCTGATTTCCGAGCTGCGTGATACCACCCTTAATATGCGGATGCTGCCGATCGGATCAACCTTCAGTAAATTCAAGCGGTTGGTGCGTGATCTGTCGGCAGACCTTGGCAAACAGATCGAGCTTGAAACCAGTGGTGCCGATACAGAGCTGGACAAGACTGTAATTGAAAAGCTGAATGATCCGCTGGTACACCTGATCCGTAACAGTATTGACCACGGTATTGAGATGCCTGAAGAACGTACTGCATCTGGCAAACCGGCCCACGGAGTTGTTCACCTGGGGGCGATTCATTCCGGTGACAGCGTACTTGTGACAATCCGTGATGATGGTGCAGGTCTTAACAGGGAGCGTATCAGAAGTAAGGCGATAGAGCGTGGTTTGATCACCGCAACCCAGGAACTTGCCGACAAGGAGATCTACAACCTGATCTTTGCCCCGGGTTTTTCAACGGCCCAGAAGGTGACAGGTGTTTCTGGCCGTGGTGTTGGCATGGATGTGGTTAAAAAGGCGATTGAGGCCCTGCGTGGCACCATAGATGTGGACAGCACACCAGGGCAGGGTTCAGTGATTACTTTGCGGATACCGCTGACACTGGCAATTATAGAGACCCTGCTGGTCAGGATTGATGACAGCTTTTTTGTGTTGCCACTTTCAATGGTGGAAGAATGTGTTGAGCTGACCCGTGATGATATACAGGCTGCCCACGGTCGCCATCTGGCACGGGTGCGGGGTGAACTGACTCCCTACATCAACCTGCGGCAGGAGTTTGAAATCATCAATAACCGGCCGGAGATTGAGCAGATTGTGATCCTGTCGGTGGATGGCAGGCGGGTTGGTTTTGTTGTGGATGGTGTGGTGGGCGAGCATCAGACTGTCATCAAAACCCTTGGTAAACTGTACCGTGATGTCAAGGGGATCTCCGGTGCCACCATTCTTGGCGATGGTACTGTGGCCCTGATTCTTGACCCTGGTCTGCTGGTGCAGTCGGTGGCTGTATTGGAGCAAGGACAGTTTGGATAGCTGATCTGATACAGCTTACTCAAGGAACCTGAATTTATGGCCTTTACATTTTTCTTTCGTGACCTGCCGGTGCTGGAATATGCCGTTGAACACACCCTGAAACTGGCCCTGGGACGGCTTAAAATAAAGGTCTGGGATGCAGGTTGTGCTTTAGGTCAGGAACCTTACACCCTGGCGATTCTGTTTGCAGAGCGGATGGGGGAGATGGGCTTTAACACCCTTTATCTGGATGCAACGGATTATGATGAAGAAAACAATTTTGGGGATATTGTTACAGCCGGTGAATATAAAACCGAGGAGTTACAGCGGATTCCGGCAGATATATTCAAGAAGTATTTTGAAGAAGTACCTGGCAAGCCAGGTTACCACCATCTGGTTGAAAAAATCCGTCGGCGGGTCTTCTTTAAATATAACAACCTGCTGAATCTGGAGCCGGTTGGCAGTGATTATTCCCTGATTGTCTGTAAAAACGTGCTGCTGCATTTTTCATACGAACAACGGATAGAGGTTATAAAAATGTATCACCGCAGTCTGGCCCCAGGTGGCTATCTGGCCACAGAAAACACCCAGAAGATGCCAGAAGAGATAGCACATCTGTTTGAGCAGGTTACACAAGATGCACAGCTTTTCCGCAAGATTGGTGGTTAGTACAGTCTGTGCGTGTAATTCAGTTTCCTAAAAATCCAAAGGTATACAGTTGTCGCTCCTACCTGCTGCTGGGGGATTGGAACCAGATTGATGCCATCAATACCCTGATTGATCCAGGTACGGATGACTTTATTTTGCAGGAGATAGACAAGATTTACACCGGCTGCGGTAAAGTGCCGGTGGAACAGGTTCTTTTAACCCACAACCATTTTGACCATGCTGCCTCGGCAGAGCTGTTCCGTCAGAAGTATGGGGCCAAAATTTACGCATTTGTTCCAGGCCCGATGGTGGATCATCTTCTGAAGGATGGCCAGGTGCTTAAAGCTGGTGATTACTACCTGGATGTGCTGCACACCCCCGGGCATTCGTCAGATTCAGTTGCATTCTACTGCCAGTCCCAGAAACGGTTGTTTTCTGGCGATACCCAGTTACGTATTATGACGGCGGGAGGAAAATACACCAAAGAATACCTGAAAACGCTGGTTAAACTCTCTCAGCTTGACATTCAGCAGATCTACTCTGGACATGATGAGAATTTTGATGAAGATATACGCAATATGTTACTGTCTACATTGCAGAATGTAAGAAATAGCGAAATTATCTGAAGTCAGCTTAATAAAATAAGTGCCAAAGAGGAGGGCATACTATGTTGAAAAATATGAAGATCGGGACACGTCTGGCAGTCGGTTTTTTTACCATTTTAGGGTTGACGGTAATTCTGGGCGGTGTGTCCCTCTATCAGATTTTTGGGCTTCACTCGTCAATAAATCTGATGGTTACTGACAGGTTTCCTAAAACAACGGCTGCAAACGAAATTGTTGAATCATTAAACGTTGCTGCACGTGTTTACAGGAACATGGCGTTGGTGAAGTCAGAGCAAGAAGTAGAAAAGGAGCATGCCAGAATAGCCGAAGTCAGAAAAACGGTTGATAAAAACATGCAGTACCTGAAATCCAGTATAACTGACGCTCAAGGTCTGGCCCTGATGGGAAGTCTTGAACGTGTGATACCTGCCTACAGAAGTAACAGTGAAACATATCTGAACCTTTTAAGATCAGGTAAACATGATCAGGCGGTTGCCCTGCTGATGGGTGATCTTCGTGCTTCCCAAAATGATTACTTTAAATCAATTACAGCTCTGATTGATCTGCAAACTGATTTGATGAATAAAGCTGGTACAGAGGCAGAGGGTGTAGTTAAGCAATCTCAACTGTTGATTGCCAGCCTGTTAGCCATAGCCCTGATTCTGGGCGGTTTGCTTGGGTTGTTGATTGCCAGATCAATCACCAGGCCGATTACCGCCTGTGTTGATGCAGCCAACAAGATTGCTGCTGGTGATACCAGTGTACAGCTTGATGATAGTGCCAGGGATGAAACCGGTATTCTTCAAGGAGCCATGAACAAGATGGTACAGGCAATTCAGGCCCTGATTACAGATGCCGGCCAGCTTTCCGATGCTGCCATTGCCGGCAAACTTGCCACCCGTGCCGATGCCTCAAAACATCAGGGTGACTACCAGAAGATTGTTAGTGGTGTAAATGAAACCCTTGATGCGGTCATCGGCCCCTTAAACGTTGCAGCCGAATATGTAGACCGGATCAGCAAGGGCGATGTTCCGCCCCGCATCACCGACAGCTACAACGGTGACTTCAACGAAATCAAAAACAACCTTAACGGCTGTATTGATGCAGTCAATGCCTTAGTTGATGATGCCAACAACCTCTCCGTAGCAGCAGTAGACGGTAAACTTGCCACCCGTGCCGATGCCTCCCGTCACCAGGGAGACTTCCGCAAGATAGTACAGGGGGTCAACGATACCCTTGATGCCGTCATCGGCCCCTTAAACGTTGCTGCTGAATATGTAGACCGGATCAGCAAGGGCGATGTTCCGCCCCGCATCACCGACAGCT
>CAZRKG010000079.1:8407-9335 GCA_964600635.1 uncultured Geobacter sp.
ACAACGGTGACTTCAACGAAATCAAAAACAACCTGAACGTCTGTATTGATGCGATCAATGCCCTTGTGGGTGATGCCAATCATCTGGCTAAGGCAGCCATGGAAGGCAGGCTGACTACCCGTGCCGATGCCTCAAAACATCAGGGCGACTTCCGCAAGGTGGTGGCTGGTGTCAACAGCACCATAGAACGGCTGGTGGGGCTGCTGGATGTTATGCCGACTCCGGCCATGATTATTGACCGTGACTTTGGCGTACGTTACATGAACAAACTGGCAGCAGAACTTGGAGGAAAAACACAGGATCAGGTGGTTGATACCAGGTGTTACGATCACTTCCGTACATCTGATTGCAAGACTGAAAACTGTGCCTGTCAAAGGGCTATGGTTGATAATCGTCTGAACACCAGTTCCACCGATGCCCATCCTGGTAACTACAACCTGGAAATTGAATATACAGGTGTACCTCTTAAGGATGAGGCGGGTAATATTATTGGTGCCTTTGAGGTTGTAAATGACCAGACAGCGGTTAAACGGGCAGCACGCGTAGCAGAAAAACAGACCAGGTTCCAGGATGTTGAGGTTGGAAAACTGCTTCACAACCTTGAGAAAATGGCCATTGGTAATCTGCAACTGGATACCAGTATTGCCAGCAGTGATGAGGATACAAAGGATATTGCCAATAACTTTGAAAAGATCAACGAATCCATCCGCCAGAACGTTGATGCACTCAATAGTATCACTGCCAATGCCAAGCAGGTTTCTCAGGGTAATCTGATGATTGAACTTAAAAAGCGTAGTGATCAGGATGATCTGATGGAATCGCTGGCAACTATGGTGGATAAGCTCAAGGACGTTGTGCGTGAAGTACAGTCTGCCGCTGATGGGGTTGCCACTGGCGGCCAGCAGCTTTCATCCACTGCCCAATCCCT
>CAZRKG010000080.1:0-9293 GCA_964600635.1 uncultured Geobacter sp.
TGCTCTGTTTTTTTGGTGTTGCAGCAAAGGCTGGTTTTGCAGTCTGTTTTATTTCAGCAATGCTTTGGCTATTTTGTAAATCAGTTGCAACTGTTTCTCGCTTGCATCTTCCAGCAGCATATTCAGTTGCTTTTTATTATCAGCCTGTGGTTTCAGGTGTGAAAAATCAAAAAGATCACGAATCTCTACATTTAATGTCTTTGCTATTGCTTCAAGTGTGTCAAGGGTTGAAAATGACTTGCCAAGCTCAATCCGGCTCAGGTGCTTGGGGTCAACGCTGATTATTTCCGAGAGACGCTCTTGCGACAACCCTGCATTTTTACGTAACTCCCGTATTCTCAAGCCCAGCAACTGATTAGTTTTTGCCATTGTTTTGCCCTCCCTTTCACTGGCGATCTTCTAGTGAAACAGAGGATGCAATAACTACATTTAACATCTAATTTAATTGACAAATTCTATTTTTAATATAACTTATTCGACATAAAATGTGGTTATTAAGGCTGGATTTACACCTGACGTGCCCATATTCAGTTTCTTTTAAAATTGACTTTATCAGGTACTGTAAATATAAATAATCATTCTTGTTTGTGATGCAGCCAGCTTATGAGTTACGTGCATTAAACCAGGGGAGCAGTCATGGGCTTTAAAAGCATCAGACAACGTCTTGTTGTGTATGTGATCTGCTTTATGCTGCTGGTGCTGGGTATTACGGCAACAAGTACCTATCTGTATTTCAGGAAGCATACAATCCAGCTTGTCACACAGCAGCAAAACAGCCTTGTAAGTACATTGGGTGCCGCAATAGACGATAAAATGCAGATGGCCCACAATGTACTGATTGCGGTTGCTGCAAACATACCAACCGATATACTGAATGATGCTGACAAGGCCCAGGCATTTCTGGATGACAGGTTTTGTCTTGCATCCACATTCAGCAGCGGCCAGTTTATATTTACCCCCGATGGAAAGCTGTTTGCAGAAGCTCCTTTTTTAGAAGGACGCAGGGGGCTGGATTTAAGCCACCGAGAATATTTACAACAGACCTTTGCCAGCGGCAAACCTTACGTATCCTCCAATTACCCCTCATCTAAACACAACCGACCCACAATAATGATGACCGCTCCGGTCTTTGATGCAAAGGGCCGGATGATAGCCATTTTGGGTGGTGCCCTTGATCTTCAAAGCAGCCATGCCTTTCAGGAACTGGAAAACACCAGGTTTGGCCAGGACGGATATATATATCTGTTTGCCAAAGACCGCTCCATAATCAGCCACCATGATTCTTTACTGCTGTTTAATAAAATCCCCCTTGGTGTCAACAGGCTGTTTGATATGGCTGCCCTTGAAGGGTTTGAAGGTATTGGCAGAACCACTAATTACAAAGGCGTGCCGATGTTGGGCAGCTTTAAGCAACTGCCTAAAACCGGCTGGATTCTGGCGGCACATCATCCCTATGCAGAGCTGATGCAGCCAATTGAGCGGTTCAGGTCTGTTTATATGTTCGGGATTGCAATGATTCTGCTTTCTGGTGGTGTTGCTGTTTGGTGGATTGCCAGTGGAATTACAAAGAATCTGATCATGCTGACCAATACTGTGAAGCAGATTGATCCTGCCAGGCCCTATGAGCTTGAACCGATAGAGCTGGAAAGTAATGATGAAACCAGCCTGCTTGCCAATGTATTTAACGGATTCCTGGCACAGACAGCCAAACTGACCAATCAGTTGAGGGAGGCACAGAGGTTATCCAAAACCGGTTCATGGGAGTATGACCACAAAACAGATGAAGTATGCATAACACCAGAGGTCTGTAATATATTAGAGTTTGACCCCTGCAATCAGGTTATGACCATTGATGCCATATTAAGCAGCTTTTCAGAACATGATCGTGAACACCTGATCCAACTTGAACAGCAGGCACTGAAGTCTGGCGAGCAGGTTTCTCAGCCACTTGCCATTACGTTACAGAATGGAAAATCAAAGCGGGTTTGCCTGAGAATCAAGGCATGTGCAGATGAATCGGGAAGTCCGATGCATACTGTTGGCACCATTCAGGATGTTACCGAGCAATTTCAGACTAAAGAGAGGCAAGCCCGTATATTTGATGCAGTATCCCAGACAGGGATAAGCGTGCTGATTATTGGCCCTGATTACAGAATCAGATATATGAACAAGGCTATATCAGATTTATACGGCGATCATACCGGCGAATACTGTTACAGTATGTTGGCATCAAGCGATAGTCCATGCAGCTATTGCCTGAGAGAACACCGCCTGTCTGGTCAAAGCCCGGCCCTTATTACCCATCCTGATAACACAACCTTCAGTGTGGTGACTTTGCCCTTTATTGATAGTGACGGCACCCAGTGCATTCTGGAGCTGCTGAGGGATGTAACCAATGAGTACAGCCTGATTGATGATCTGAAAAGATCGGAAGAAAAGCTGGTGGCAGCGGTGCAGGCTGCCAATACTGCCAACAAGGCCAAATCTGAATTTCTGTCCAACATGAGCCATGAAATCCGTACCCCTATGAACGGTGTGCTGGGCATGACAGAACTGTTGCTTATGACCGATATAACAGACAAGCAGCGGGAATACCTGGGTTGTGTCAGGGAATCAGGCCAGAGCCTGCTGGATCTGATTAATGACATACTTGATCTGTCAAAGGTTGAAGCCGGCAAGGTAGAGCTGGAGTACGCCTGTTTTTCCATTAGTCAGTCAGTGAGCAGCGTTGTTTTGACGCAACAGTCGGCTGCCTTTGGTAAAGGGCTTAATCTGGATATTGTAATGCCGGATAATCTGCCAGAACAGGTGATTGGTGATCAGTTACGTATAAAACAGTTATTGCTGAACCTGCTGAGTAATGCCATTAAATTTACAGAACAGGGGTCTGTCTCTGTAGAGGTAAAACTTTTGCAGCAACTGACAGATTCTGTCCTGATCCGTTTTACGGTTAATGATACAGGGATAGGGATTGCCCCTGATTACCAGAAGAAGCTGTTTGAACCATTTACACAGGCGGACAGCTCCATAACCAGGCAGTTTGGCGGCACCGGTCTGGGGCTTGCCATCTGCCGTGAGCTGGTGGATCTTATGGGCGGCAGTATTAGTGTTGCCAGTGAGCCAGGTAAAGGCAGCAGCTTCAGTTTTGAAGTGTCTTTTGTCCTGCCAGGTAAAAACGGATTGCGTACCTGTGCAATGCCAAAACCGGTGGATCTGACAACCCCTGTAGTACCACGGCATATTCTTGTGGTTGATGACAGCCTGATTAACCAGAAGACCTCTGAAATGATGCTGAAAAAGCTGGGTCATAGCACTGAAACGGCCAGCAATGGACGGGAAGCTCTGGATAAGGTGCTGGAGGGTAGCTTTGATCTGATACTGATGGATATTCAGATGCCGGTTATGAACGGCATTGAGGCATTACAGGCCATCCGCATGAATGAGATCGGCCAGGAACGGAAAACTCCAATCATAGCATTGACTGCCGATGCAATGAAGGAGACCAGACAGCGGCTGATTGATGAAGGGTTTGATGGGTACCTTGCAAAACCTGTTAATATTGCCGACTTACAGGTGATAGTTAATCAGGTAGCAGTTAATCCTGATCTTTAATGTTCAGCTTTCAATAAAAGTCTGGGCGATTCTTAATAAAATCTGCTGATCACGTTTACCCATTTTCTTTACCATATCGCAAATAAGCTGGTCGTGACGTGTAGTTGCTTGCAGGTGGTTAAACATGAACAGACTGGGCAGATCTACCTGTAAAATTGAAGAGATCTGAATCAGTCTGTCCAGGGATGGATAGCTTTTACCAAGCTCTATCCTGCTCATATGCTTCTGATCTATGCCGATATTTGCCCCCAGTTCTTCCTGTGACAATCCCATAGATTTACGCAGTTCCCTGATACGCTTTCCCAAAAGCACAGTTGCACTACCCATTGATTCCTCCCAAGTGTAGTTTGGCGAAAGCTGGCAGAAAATAAACGCAGATTTAAGAGTATTTTGGTTGACTATACGTATACTTGATAGTAATTAACGTTAATCAATACGTTAAATTATGACTTTTACTCGTTTATCTGCGTATTAAATTGATTATACTATGTGCCAAAGGTATGTTGACACTTAATGAGATAAAGAATATTATTCTCATTAACAGAGTTAAGCGTAACTAAAAAACAGGGGGATTAAGGTTGTGTTTTTAACAGTCAAGACAAAACTTATTGGTGGTTTTCTGCTGGTGGCACTGGTTTCTATGGTGGTGGGACTGTTTGGATTTCAGCGTTTAAGCAGTATACAGAAAGCAGACCAGAAGCTGTATGAGCAGATAACTAACCCGATAAGCCAATTAACTTTAATGTCCACCGACTTTCAGAAGATAAGGGTAATCGTACGGGGTGATCTGGCAAGGGCAGTTGGTAATGCTGACCAGGTAGCCGCTTTAAAACAGGAGATTGACGGCTATTTCAAGATTATTGATGAAGAAGCCGAGAAATATGATCGTCTCTTGTACAGCGATGAAGGCAAGCAGCTTTTTGCCAGCTACAAAGAAGCCCGTAAAGAATATGCGGTTGCTGTAAACCGCTATGTTGATCTGGCCAATGCCGGTAATCATGAGGAATATAACACCATGATAAATGGTGATGGTGCCAGGTTGGGAGCAAAATTTCAGGATGCACTGGATGCTCTGGTGAAGTCAAAAATCCACCAGGGGCAGATACTGGCAGACGATAATAAAAGTATGGCACGTAATTCAGGCATCATAATGATTGCACTAGCCTGTGGTGCTTCTGTGCTGGCGTTTATTTTAGGGGTAGTGATTGCCAGAGGCGTAGTTGGTGCATTAAAGGAGCTGGCGGTTGATGCGGACATAATAGCACAGGGGGACTTAACCGTGCAGGTACAAGCCCACTCTAATGATGAAATCGGTCAGTTGGCAGAAGCGTTCCGCAACATGACAGAAAATCTGCGTAACACTATTCAGCAGCTTTCTGCCACATCCCAATCCGTAGCCTCTGCTGCAACACAACTACATTCAACATCAGAACAGATTGCAACTGGTGCCGAAGAGATGGTGGCCCAGTCCCACACCGTTGCCACCGCCGGTGAGGAGATGGCAGCCACAGCCAATGATATTGCACACAGTTGCCAGAACGCCGCCACCAGTGCCCTGGATGCCTCCACCAGTGCCAGTGCCGGTTCTATGGTGGTGGAAGCCACTGTGCAGGCTATGGGCAAGATTGCAGAGAGGGTTAAAGATACTGCTGATACAGTAAGTAATCTTGGTACCCGCTCTGACCAGATTGGCGTTATTGTTGGTACAATCGAGGATATTGCCGACCAGACCAACCTGCTGGCACTTAACGCAGCTATTGAGGCTGCCCGTGCCGGTGAGATGGGCCGTGGTTTTGCGGTTGTTGCCGATGAAGTACGTGCCCTTGCAGAGCGTACAACCAGAGCTACCCATGAGATTGGTACCATGATCCGTACTATCCAGGGGGAGACCAGAACTGCGGTAAGCTCTATGGAAGAAGGTGTGCGGGATGTTGAACAGGGTACTTTAGAGGCGGCCAAATCCGGTGAGGCGTTGCAGAACATTATAGAACAGATTAACATGGTTTCCATGCAGATCAGCCAGGTTGCCACTGCCGCAGAAGAGCAGACAGCCACTACAAATGAAATCAGCAGCAATATGATGCAGATTACCGATGTGGTTCAACAGACTTCACATGGTGCCAATGAATCTGCCACAGCAGCGTCACAACTGGCAACTATGGCAAGTGACCTGCAATCAATAGTAAGAAAGTTCAAGTTTTAGATAACAGCTTCAGGAATATCTTTGAAAGGGCATTGGTTGGTTTAAATAGAATGCGTAAGTCCTGACTTAATCATTAAGGTAAAGATCAGCAGGCTGTTTTTTTGTTTGAGGTGAGCATTATGAGATGTCTGGTTGCTGAAGATGATTTTATCTCCCGCAAGATTCTGAAAGCGTTTCTTTCCCCCTACTTTGATCTGGATATTGCTACTGATGGAGCAGAGGCTTTGGAAGCCTTTAAGCTGTCACATACAGAAAACAGGCCGTACAGCCTGATCTGTATGGATATAATGATGCCCAACCTGGATGGCAGCGAGGCTTTGCGGCAGATACGTGAGTTTGAAAAAAGTCAGGGTGTGCCACAAACTGCTGAATGTGCTGTGTTTATGATTACAGCCCAGGATGACCCAAAGACTGTTTTTAATTCATTTTATAAAAATGGGGCCACATCCTATATTGCCAAGCCGATCAGCCGTACAAAGTTGCTGGCAGAGTTACGCAAGAAGAAATTGATTGTCTGAATCCCTGTAGATGTGCCTTTTTATGCAGATTGTGCTGAGGTTGTGCAAGTTGGTCAGGCGGCATTATAGATATACATCTAAAACAAAGTATCCCGTTGCATCAATCCCTCTATAAAACCGGCTCCTTTGGGGCCTTTGTAATCAACACATTTTGCCCAGGCCACCAGTGTATTATCAATATCCTGCTGTTGTCCCTGATCCATCTGTGCATAACCAAGCTCGGCAGCAGGTGACAGCATAATCTGCACAAACTGTTTGTAATCAACCGCCACCGGCAGCTTTTCCACAATGCAGTTACAGTAACTTTCCACACCTACAACCTTCATACATTGTTCCATTTTGGCTGGCAGAGTCTGGTTTTTAAGCTTCAGCTCTGTCAGTTCTCTGATCTGTTGTTCCAACTGATTGATTTTTTCCAGCAGTTCTGTCTGCTTTACAGCCTCAATATCGTTGGCATAGGCTGGTTTACACCAGAAAAAGCTGCTTGCCAGCAGTGTTACCACTAAAAGACGTTTCATGTCTGATCACTTTCCCTGTAGCTTTTTCAAAATAATAAAACCCCTCCCCTATATGAGGAGGGGTAAAGTAATTCCAATTACAGATCAAAGATGGATTCAAGGAGCTGATAACGACCCAACGAAGAAGACGCTTTGATATGGAATTGGAATAAGTTCTGATCTACTTCATTGCCTCCACCATCGCCTGACCCATCTGTGTTGGGGAGGTGGCGACGGTTACACCATATTCCCGCAGGGTGCGGATTTTGTCCTCAGCTTTGCCCTTGCCGCCGGTGATGATGGCCCCGGCATGGCCCATCCGTTTGCCTGGGGGGGCGGTGCTGCCGGCAATAAAGGCTGCCACCGGCTTTTGCATGTTTTCCTTAATCCAGTAGGCTGCTTCCTCTTCTGCACCACCGCCGATCTCGCCGATCATGAAGACAGCTTCTGTATCGGGATCATCATTAAACATGGTCAAAACATCAATATATTTCATGCCGATGATCGGATCACCACCAATACCGACACAGGTGGATTGGCCCAGGCCCACATCGGTAAGTTGCTTGACCGCTTCATAGGTCAGGGTGCCAGAGCGGGAGACAACACCAACCTTGCCTGGTTTGTGGATGTAGCCTGGCATAATCCCCAGTTTGCACTGGCCAGGTGTGATGATGCCAGGGCAGTTGGGGCCTACCAGAAGGGTCTTGCTCCTGGCCTGGATTGCACGGGCCAGCACCATATCCTTGACCGGAATCCCTTCTGTGATGCAGACCGCCAGCTCCAGTTCAGCTTCACATGCCTCCAGGATTGCATCTGCTGCCCCTGGTGGCGGAACAAAAATCATGGAAACCGTTGCATCGGTATATTTTACAGCCTCTTCAACGGTGTTAAAGACCGGAATCCCCTCAACATGTATGCCGCCTTTGCCTGGTGTTACGCCGGCCACAATCTGGCTGCCGTATGCTCGGCATTGCTGTGTATGGAAAAGCCCGCTTTTACCGGTGATGCCCTGTACTAAAATTTTAGAATCTTTGTTGATCAGAATAGCCATTGCAGTTTTCCTCCCTATGCCTTTGCCAGCATACTGACGATCTTACTGGCACCATCGCCAAGGTTTTCACCGATCTGTACATTAAGGCCGGACTCCAACAGTAACTGTTTGCCCTCCTCAACATTGCTGCCATCCATCCGCACCACAATCGGCAATGTGCATTTATCCGCATTGGCTGCCTCAATAATCCCCTGGGCAATCACATCGCAACGCATAATACCGCCAAAGATGTTGACAAAAACCGCTTCAACATCATCGTCTTTCAGGATGATCTTGAAGGCTTCGGCTACTTTTTCTCTGGTGGCACCACCACCAACATCCAGGAAGTTGGCTGGTTCGCCGCCAAATTCCTTCAATACATCAAGGGTTGCCATTGCCAGACCGGCTCCGTTGACCATGCAGCCGATATTGCCGCTCAGTTTGATGTAGGCCAGATCGTACTTGCCAGCGGTGATTTCCAGCGGATCAAGTTGGGAGTAGTCCATCATATCCGGGTATTCACGGTGACGGTAGACAGCGTTGTCATCAAATGAAACCTTGGCATCCATTGCCAGCAGCCAGCCAGCCTTGGTGACCACCAGCGGGTTAACCTCCACCAGTGTGCAGTCCTTTTCCAGACAGCATTTGTACAGGCTCTGGATGAATTCAACGCAATCCTCACAGACCATGCCGGTCAGGCCCAGGGCCAGGGCGATTTTGCGGGCCTGGTAGGTACGCAGTCCGGTGAAAGGATCTATCGGCAGAACCAGGATCTTTTCCGGTGACTTATTCGCTACTTCCTCAATATCCATACCACCTTCAGCAGAGGCGATCAGGCAGTAACGTGATGATTCCCGATCCAGTGTGATTGAAAGATAAAACTCCCGTGCTATCTCAACGGTTTCTTCCACCAGAATCCGACGTACTTTTAAACCTTCCGGGCCGGTCTGGGCAGTTACCAGCGGCTGGGCAAACAGATTTTTTGCCACATCAGCCGCCTGTTCTGGATGGTGTACCACCTTGACACCACCAGCCTTGCCACGGCCGCCAGCATATATCTGGGCTTTTACAACGCAGTGGCCGCCCATCATCTTGGCAGCCCGTTCCACCTGGTCTGCTGTCAGTGCCACCCTGTTGCGGGGTACCGGAATACCGTAAGTGGCCAGAATTTCTTTTGCCTGATATTCGTGAATATTCATATCGCCTCCTTCTGTTTGGGGTTGTTTTACACCTTATTATAACTGTTGTCAGTGTATGTATAGTACAATCCAAAGGTAATAAGTTGAGCAGTATACCAGCCTTTTTAACTATACGTGTAAAAGTTTTTAGGGGCATGTGACGCTACTGCTTAACTGGATTTGGCTTGATCTGCATCAAATCAGTGAAAATGATTTTCAAAAGATGGTTGACGTACCTGCTGGCCTTTGCTATTG
>CAZRKG010000081.1:0-6501 GCA_964600635.1 uncultured Geobacter sp.
AATAAAATGTTCGATCCTGCATTACATGGGTTGACTTGAATAACAGTATCTACCCATGAATTATCTCGTCACTGCCTGTATGCACCCTTGCCCCTCAATAAATCAGGATATAGCCATGCTCCTCAGCTATCCTGCGTACTTCATCACGATCCTTTATCCGGTAGGTCTTGCCCTCCAGGGTAAAAACATACTCTCCATCTTCCTCCACCAGCGAATCCAGTAAAGACTCAAAGGTTGCTGTTTTAATCATCATCCTGATACCCCTTTCTTAATCACTACAAAATGTAATTCCAATTTCAGATCAAAGATGGATTCAAGGCGGCGAGGAGATCGGCGACGAAGGCGTACACGTAGTACGTTGAGGAGCCGATAACGAGCCAACGAATAAGACGCTTTGATATGGAAGTGGAATAACTAAGCAATAAACTTGAAACCTCACAGGTAGTTCAAGTAAAGTCCCATTAACACAGTTTTTGGTGGATTGAAAATAATTACCGTATAATTCCAATTTCAGATCAGAGATGGATTCAAGGCAGCGAGGAGATCGGCGACGAAGGCATACACGTAATACGTTGAGAAGCCGATAACGAGCCAACGAAGAAGACACTTTGATATGGAATTGGAATAATAAGGAGGTAAGTCAGATGAAAGCAGTCATAATGGCCGGTGGTTTTGGCACCCGCATCCAGCCCCTTACCAGCAGTCTGCCCAAACCGATGATCCCCCTTTTTAACCGCCCGATTATGCTCCATATTGTGGAGCTGCTTAAAAAACATGGCATTACTGATCTGGTGATGCTGCTTTACCATCAGCCCGAAGTCATCAAAAAATTCTTCCGTGATGGATCTGATTTTGGTGTGCGGATTACCTATGTAACACCGCTGGAAGATCTGGGTACTGCCGGTGCTGTCAAAGCGGCAGCAAAGTACCTGGATCAGCGTTTTATGGTGATTTCCGGTGATCTGCTGACCAACTTTAATCTGGAAGAGCTGGTTGATTTCCACACCAACAGCCAGGCTTTAACCACCGTTACACTCACTTCTGTCAAGGACCCGCTGCAATTTGGGGTTGTTGTTACAGATAAAAAAAGGCGGATTACCCAGTTTCTGGAGAAGCCAGGCTGGGGCGAGGTGATTTCTGACACCATCAACACCGGTATCTACATTATGGAGCCGGAGGTGCTGCAACTTATCCCGGAAGCTGAAAATTTTGATTTCTCCCAGGATCTTTTCCCAAAAATGCTGGCACAGAAGGCAGCCCTGTTTGGCTATACCGTCAAAGGTTACTGGCGTGATATAGGCAATACGGATTCTTACCGTGAGGCTTACCATGATATTTGCAACGGCCTGATTGAACTTAAGGTTGATGAAGAAAAACAGGATTGTGCAGATAAAGACCTGCGTTTGGGCAGCGATGTAACCCTGGAAGAGCCGGCCGGTCTTTCCGGCACAGTTGTGGTGGCCTGCAACACCAGAATCATGGGCCAGGTGCAGATAAAAGATACGGTGATTGGCCGCAACTGCACCATTGAGGCCGGTGTCAGGCTGGATCGTTGCGTAATCTGGGATAATACGCAAATCAAACAGGGGGTACAGGCCACGGACAGCGTAATCTGTGCCAATGTGCGGGTTGGTCAGGGAGCGGTGCTGGATGATGGCGTAATTGTGGCAGATGGTACATCGGTTGGTGACGGGGTTCAGATCAAGGCCGATGTAAAGATCTGGCCCCGCAAGGTGATTGAGGCCGGAGCAATCGTAACCAGTAATCTGATCTGGGGTGAAAAGTGGCGTAAATCACTGTTTGAAGGGGCAATCATCAGAGGGCTTTCCAACGTGGAGCTGACACCTGAATTTGCCACCAAGCTGGGTTGTGCCTACGGCACAATGCTGCCAAAGGGCAGCTATGTACTGGCTGGCAGAGATGGCAATCGTGCCTCTCGGATGCTTAAACGCTGCTTTGTGGGTGGGCTGCTGTCCGCCGGTGTCAATGTGCGGGATGTTACCATGACCTGCCCATCTGTCCTGCGATACAAGCTGAAAACCTTTGGCGAAGTGGGCGGGGTTCATTTCAACCAGGCTATGGATGATCCGGCCACAATGGAGATTACCTTTCTTGATGGCGATGGCCTGGATTTTTCAACCAACATGGCCAAGAACGTGGAACGTATTTATTACAAGGATAATTACCGCCGTGCCCACCATACAGAGCCGGGCGGGCTGGTGGATATTCCCCAGGTGGCGGATTTCTATCGTGAAGGCTTTCTGCGTGCCTTGAATGGTGATGTTATCAGCAAGGCTGGCTGGACAGTGGTGGTGGACTTCAACTATTCTCCGGCCTGCCAGATTCTGCCAATGCTGTTAAATGGCCTTGGTTGCAATATAATCGCCCTTAACGCCTATGTTGATGAGAGCAAGGGGGGCGTTACCCACAAACCACGCCAGGAGTCACTGCAACAGCTTAGTGCAATTGTAAACTCGCTACAGGCCCAGGCCGGTTTCTGGCTTGATCCCACCGCAGAATCCATCGCCCTGGTAGATGAAAGCGGCGCAATCCATGAAGATGCAGGGCTGCTGGCACTGGTAACAACACTGATGTTGAAGGCAGAGCAGGCAGGCAGCATTGCAGTGCCGGTGCAGGCACCCGCTACAACGGAACAGATGGCCTACAGACACAAATGTACCGTTGTAAGAACCAAAAGTAATGACCGTGCCATGCTGGAGGCTGCCAACTCTTCGGTAGTTACACTGACCGCCACCACCGATGGCCGCTTTGCCTTTACCGCCTTTCAGGCGGCCTTTGATGGCATGTTCACCATAGCAAAGCTGATTGAGCTTTCCGCCAGCCTTGGCATCCCCTTCTCTAAAGTTCTGGCTGAACACCCGGCATCCAGTTACATTGCCGCCAGTGTGCCCTGTCCCTTTGAGCTGAAAGGGGGCATTATGCGTAAGATGAGCGAGGATTCACTGGACAAGGAAGCCAGTTTTGTGGATGGAATCAAGGTACATTATGGTCAGGACTGGGTGCTGGTACTTCCAGACCAGTATGAATCCTTTGTGCATATTGTGGCTGAAGCTGGTGATGATAAGGGTGCAACAGCACTTCTGGAACAGTACAAAAGCAAGGTTGAAACCTGGAAGAAGGAACTGGAGTAAACAGACAATGAGCAAACCTTTAAATGTGATTTTCCTCTGGCATATGCACCAGCCCTATTACAAGGATCCGGTCAAGTGCGAATACGCCCTGCCCTGGACCTATCTGCATGGCATCAAGGATTATTACGATATGCCGGCCATTGTGGAGGAGACCCCGGGGGCCAGGGCCGTCTTTAATCTGGTACCTTCACTGCTGGAGCAGTTGCTGGATTACGCCGATGGCGTTGCCGTTGATCCATTTTTGATTAAAGGGCAGATGGATCCGGCTGATATGGATGATGATGATAAGATTTTCCTGCTGGAAAACTTCTTTTCCGCCAACCGGCAACGGCTGATTGAACCTCACCGCCGCTATCTGGAGCTGTTGTATATGGCTGGCGAGGGCAAGCCAGGAATTGCAGGGGAACGGGTCAAGCTGTTCAGCAATCAGGATCTGCTGGATCTGCAAGTCTGGTTCTTTCTGGCCTGGACCGGTGAAGCTGCCAGGCGGCGTTATCCCCTGTTCCGACAACTGCTGGCCAAGGGCCAGGATTTTACCCCCCAGGACAAGGCCGCCCTGTTTGCTGAACAACGCACCCTGCTACAGGAGATCATACCGCTTTACAAGCGGCTTCAGGATGCTGGTCAGGTGGAGCTTTCGGTTACGCCCTACTACCACCCGATCCTGCCACTGTTGTGTGATACAGACCTGGCCCGTGAAGCAATGCCAAAGGTGGTGCTGCCCAAGGAGCGTTTCCGTCATCCAGAGGATGCCATGGCACAGATCTGTCTTGGTAAGGAGTATTTCCAGCAGATCTTTGGCATCACCCCTAAGGGGATCTGGCCTTCGGAAGGCTCGGTCTGTGATGAGGCACTGCACCTGATCCACGAATGCGGTTTTGAATGGGCAGCCACTGATGAGGATGTGCTGGCCCGTTCTCTGGATGGCGGCCTGGGGCATTATAAGGAAAAGCTCTACCATCCCTGGCGTTTTGCCGCCAGAAGCGGTGATCTGGGGCTGTTCTTCCGTGACCATCAACTGTCAGACCTGATCGGTTTCACCTACAGCCAGTGGGATGCCCGCCGTGCTGTGGCGGATTTCACCGGACGGCTGCGGGAGATTGGTCGTCATGTTGGTGAAAACCGTGTTGTACCGGTGATTCTGGATGGCGAAAATGCCTGGGAGTTTTACCCTGATAATGCCTATGAGTTTCTGTCCGGCCTGTACACCGCCGTTGCCGATGCTGCGGATATGCAGCTTGTGACCTGTAGCCAGATGCTTGAAAAATCCAGTTTTGATGGCCGTCTGCACCGTATCCATTCCGGTTCATGGATTAACGCCAACTACGGCATCTGGATCGGACATCCAGAGGACAACCTGGCCTGGGATATGGTCTCGGCAGCCAGACAGGCAATTACGGAGCACCATCCTGCGGCTGCAAGCCGTCTTAAGGGCGGCCCCGACGATAATGACCCGACTACGCAACTGATCTGCACATCCCTTTATGCTGCGGAAGGCAGTGACTGGTTCTGGTGGTTTGGGGATGACCACTTTTCACCCCATAGTGACCGCTTTGACCGCCTGTTCCGGCAGCACCTGCTGAATATATACAATCTGCTGCATTTAAGTCCGCCACGTAAACTGCTGGAGCCGATCAAGAAGAAAAGCCCGGCCGGCCTGGTACGGGAGCCGGCCGGATTCCTTGATCCGGTCATAAATGGTCGGGTGGGGGATTATTTTGAGTGGCTGGCAGCCGGCCTGTTTGACCTGACCAGACAGGGTTCTGCTATGCACTCTTCTGACCGGATGCTGCAAAGTTTCTACTGGGGTTATAACCAGGACTACCTGTTTTTCAGGATAGATGGCTTGCAGGAGCTGTCAAGGCTTATGCTGGAGGATGACATTCTGGCTCTACAACTGATTGCAGACCGCGAATACCGCCTGCCGATGCAACGCTCTGGTAACGCAGGGATGCTGATGCTGAAAGAACACGGTGGCTGGTCACCCCAAAAAATCCGTTGTGCCTGGGCCATAGACCGTGTTTGTGAAGTATCCATACCGATCAGTTCACTTAAACTTGTTCCCAGGGCCAAGCTGTTTGCCAGCATAACCCTGACCCGCAATAATGAAGAGATTGGCCGCTGGCCCACTGATGCACCACTGATGCTGCAATATGAAGGGCCAGACCTTGAGGCTGATGACTGGCTGATCTGACGGGTAGTCTTTACCATTCCCGTTAAACACCAAAGTTAAAATAAAGGAGCAGGAATGTCTGAATTACGCTGGGATCCACTGAAACTACACTGGGTTATTATTGCAACAGAGCGGGGCCGCAGACCACGGGATTTTAATGCCGAGCAGGAACAGTTGCCGGTTACCAGTTGCCCCTTCTGCTATGGCAATGAAGACAAGACACCGCCGGAAATCTTTGCCATCCGCCCCAGTGGGATGCCCAATGCCCCCAACTGGAAGGTACGGGTGATCCCCAACAAATATCCGGCCCTGCGGATTGAAGGAGAGCTGCAAAACCGTGGCTACGGCCCCTATGACCTTATGAACGGCATTGGTGCCCATGAGGTAATTATTGAGACACCTGACCATGAGAAATCAATGGCGGATCTGACCAGCAGCGAACTGACCGATGTGCTGATCGCCTGGCGTACCAGGATGCTGGACCTTCGCAGAGATTTTCGTTTCCGCTACATGATTCTGTTCAAAAACCACGGTATGCGGGCCGGTGCTTCACTGGCCCACTCCCACAGCCAGTTGATAGCAGTACCGCTACTGCCACCGGTGGCCACCACACAGTTGAAGGTCTGTCGTGATTATTATGACAAGAAGGAACGCTGCCTGATCTGCGACCTGATTTCCTTTGAGCTGGAGCAGGGTACGCGAGTTGTACGGGAGTTCCCCAACTTTGTGACTATAGCCCCCTATGCCTCCAGTTTTCCATTTGAGCTGCGGCTGTACCCCAAGCAGCACAGCCATGACTTTGCCTTGATGAATGATGCCCGTCTGGCAGAGCTGGCCACCGCACTCAAGGATATGCTGATGCGGGTTAAGCTGGTACTGAAGGATACAGCCTATAATTTTATCCTGCACACCAGCCCGCCAATGCACAAACGGCCTGGCAAGCCCGGCATCTGGAGTTCACTGGAATATGATTACCACTGGCATATAGAACTTGTACCACGGCTGACCTCCATTGCCGGTTTTGAATGGGGAACCGGCTTCTTCATAAACCCAACTTCGCCAGAAGATGCTGCTATATTCCTGCGGGATTCAGAGCTTTAATGATGGCAAGTCAGCAGAATTTAGCCCCTGTGCTGGAGCAGCTCTATGCTGATCGCTCACAGCAACACCTGGCAA
>CAZRKG010000081.1:6511-9074 GCA_964600635.1 uncultured Geobacter sp.
AAATGATCCCCTGTCCTTTTGCCACCAATACAGGCGGCCAGAGGATCAGGAAGTGGCAGCACTGATTGCAGCCACCTTTGCCTATGGCAATGTGAGGGTAATCAAGGGCAGCCTGCACAGGATATTTTCTGTTCTGGGTGACAGCCCGGCTGCTTTTGTGGACAGCTTTAATCCTGCAAACCAAAACATACTGTTTGAAGGCTTCAAACACCGCTTCAATAACCAGACTGATCTGGCTGCCCTTTTATGGGCCATAGGCCAGATCAGAAAACAGCATGGCAGCATCCAGCGGTTTTTTGCCTGCTTTCATTCCAAAGATAGTACCGATGTTACAGAAGGGCTGAACGGCTTTTGCCAGGCTGTCCTGAACCTTGATTACCCGTCGTTGTTCCAGCATGAAGACGGATTCCCTTCACGGGGCTTCCGGTTTCTGTTTCCCTCCCCTGCTGGTGGCAGTGCCTGCAAGCGGCTCTGTATGTTTCTGCGTTGGGTTGCACGGCCTGCCGATGGCATTGACCTGGGGCTTTGGCAGATAATAAGACCAGCCCAGTTGATAATTCCGGTGGACAGGCATATTGAACGGATCGGCAGACTGCTGGGCTTTACCAGCCGAACCACACCGGATTGGCGGATGGCAAGGGAGATTACCGCTGCATTGCGATGTTTTGATCCGAATGATCCGGTTAAGTATGATTTTTCCATCTGTCACCTTGGAATATCAGAAGGCTGTAACGGTAAAATAAGCGATTGCTGCCAGAGCTGTCCGGTAGCGGCCTACTGTGCTGTCATAAACCAGTCGTAATGTTAATAACTGTGTAAAACCACAAGCAAATTGACACTAACCATCGCTTCTGCTACATATTTTTAATGCTTATAATGCGGTTAAGCTGATGTATAATTTATTGGTCATGGAGAACTGACAAGATGGTCATTCAATGTGAAAAATGTCAGACCAGATTCAAACTGAATGAAAACAAAATTCCAGAGCAAGGTGCCAAAGTTCGTTGTGCCAAGTGTCGCCACATTTTCAGGGTTTTCAGACCAGAGCCGGAACAGGTATCAGAGCAAATTCAGAAAGCACCGCTTTCAGTGCCGGTTGCACCTGCTGTTCCTGAGCCGGTAACAACCGGTTTTGATGACCAGCCTGCCAGCTTTGAATCCGGCCATTACGTTTCTGCGGATGCTGACCAGCCACCGGCTTTTCAAGCCACAACTACCTCGGAGGATAATGACACCAGTTTTTATGAGTCTGACTTCTCCTTTGGCCAGGCAGATTTTCCTGCTGCTGAAACAGCCCCTGAAAAAGCATCATCTGACCAGTTTGCCAGTCTGCACACCGAGTCAGACACCACTGACTTTGATACAACCTTTGGTGCTGAAGAAACGGCTTCATCAACAGAACCTGTCGCAGACGCTGTCAGCTTTGACTTTGACAAGCCGACTGAAAGCAGCCTGGCCTATGAACCTGAGGCAAATTATAAAGACTTCGGTTCCGCAGAGCCGGAACCGGCTTCGTCTGCAACAGAATTTCCCCCTCCACAGCCTGAGCCGTATGAACAGGGTAAGCAGGATTTTAGCTTTGGTTTTGATGGTGAAGAGCCAACCACAGCCCCCCAGGCACCTGGCCTGGATTTCACAAACTTTGATTTTCCTGATGATAAAAGCAGCACAACAACCACAGGCGGCAATCTTGACCTGTCAGAGCTGGACTTCAGCAAGGAAACAGATCCTGTCAGGGTGGATGTATCCTCCAGAAACCTGTCTGGCCCTATCTTCTCACCATTTGAGGAAACGGTTACTACAGAAGCCCCTGCCGGATCAGCCCCTGATACCGGACCAGAGCTGGATGCCCTTCTGCCACCACCCCTGACCACCAGACGCAGCCAGGGTTCTGCCTTTTCTGCTCTGATCATAATAGTTACACTGATTGTGCTGGCGGTGCTGGGCTACCTGATTTACAACTTCATCGGCGGCGGCTCCAAGGCATTATCCATTTTTGGTAAACAGACCGCAGTGGTGGAGGAAGGCAGAATAGATATACGTAATGTTGAAGCCTGCTATATTGAGAAAGCAGAGGCAGGCGAGCTGCTGGTAATTACCGGTGATGCTGTTAACAGCTTCAAGACCGCCCGTGCAACATTGCAGGTCAGGGCTGTAGTGCTTGCTGCAAACAATCAGCATCTGGCAACCAAAACAGCCTATGCCGGCAATATACTGACCAATGAACAGTTGGCAGAGATGCCTGCTGACAAGATTGAGGCTGCCATGAACAACCAGTTTGGTGATTCACTCACCAACCTTGAGGTGCTGCCTGGCAAAAGCATACCGTTTGTAATTGTCTTCATTGATCCGCCTGAAGATGGCAAGGATTACTCGGTTACACCGCTTGGCTCTACAGTTGCTGCCAGTAAGTAGAACCAGAGCGGGCAGAAGAACAGGCAATGCTAAAACAAAAGCGGGCCTCCTGATTTACAGGAGACCCGCTTTTTAATTGCCGCACGTGTTATGTAATTCCAGTTCCAGATCAAAGATGGATTCAAGGCGGCGAGGAGATCGGCGACGA
>CAZRKG010000082.1:0-3626 GCA_964600635.1 uncultured Geobacter sp.
TTAACACGACATTGTATGATTAAATACTAAAACATAATACAAGGGGCGAACCGATCTGTCTGCCCTTATGTACGTGCAACCAAATCAGATGGGCGAACACGCAGGTTCGCCCATACAATTTATGTCTATGTTAGACAGGCTTTATCTCTGAATAAATCTGTGATTATCCGTTTAAATCAGTATTATCCGTGTGCTATTGGTTTTAAATCTTAAAAGTCTTTCTCTGTGTCTCAGTGCCTCGGTGTTTTATATGATTTTTTCGTGAAAATTCGTGTTCATTCGTGGCTGAAATGATTTTAAATCGGCGTTTATCTGTGTTAATCGGCGGTTAATGGTTTGGGCAGACACATCGATCTGCCCCTACGCTTTACAAGACATCATCTGTATCAAACCTCAATCAACAAGCCCCTGATGGTATTCTTGCAGACTGCGTACCGCCTCCTGACCATGCCTGCGGGCCGCAATCCCCTCAGCAGCGGCAATGGCAGCAGCAGTGGTTGTGATGTACGGTATCTTGTGCCTGATGGCAGCCTTGCGGATGTATGAGTCATCATGGATACTCAGCTTGCCGGAAGGGGTGTTGATCACAAGATGCACTTCTTTGTTCATGATGGCATCGGCAATATTTGGCCTGCCTTCATGTACTTTGTTAAGCACCTTTGCTGCCACACCATGACTTGCCAGATGGTCTGCTGTCCCCTCTGTTGCCATGATCTCAAAACCAAGCTCTGCAAAACGCCTGGCCGCCGGAACAATGCCGTCTTTATCCCACTCTGCCACGGTGATCAGCACAGAGCCTTGCAAAGGCAATGATCCGCCAACCGCTTCCTGTGATTTGTAGAAAGCCAGGCCGTAGTTGCCCGCCATTCCCAGGGCTTCGCCAGTGGAACGCATCTCCGGCCCCAGAACAGGGTCAACCTCCGGGAACATGTTGAAGGGGAAAACAGCCTCTTTAACACCAAAGTGAGGCACTTTTTTACTCTTTAGCCCCATATCCTTCAGCTTTGTACCCAACATGGCCTGTACAGCCAGGCGGGGCATGGCAATGTTACAGACCTTTGAAACCAGCGGCACGGTACGGCTGGCCCGCGGGTTGGCCTCCAGTATGTATACCTTTTCATCTGCAATGGCGTACTGGATGTTCATAAGTCCCACCACGCCCATTTCAACCGCTATTTTGCGGGTATATTCACAGATTGTATCAATATGTTTCTGAGGGATGTTGACCGGCGGAATCACACAGGCTGAATCACCGGAGTGTACCCCGGCCATTTCAATATGTTCCATCACCGCTGGTACAAAGGCATCCTGACCATCACTGATGGCATCGGCCTCTGCCTCAATGGCGTTTTGCAGGAAGCGGTCAATCAGAATCGGCTTTTCTGGTGTTACATCTACCGCCTTAGCAAGATATTCCCGCAGCATTGTTTCATCATGCACCACCTCCATTGCACGGCCCCCCAGCACATAGGACGGACGTACAATCAGCGGATAGCCGATCCGGTTTGCGATCTCAATGGCGTTTTCAATGGTGCTGGCCATGCCAGATTCCGGCTGGGGAATACCCAGCTTGGTCATGATGGCGTTAAACTGCTCACGGTCTTCTGCCAGATCAATGGTATCGGGCTGGGTACCGATGATGTTTACTCCGGCCTCCTGCAACTGACGGGCAATGTTAAGCGGTGTCTGCCCGCCAAACTGCACCAGAACCCCTTCTGGCTGCTCTTTGGCATAGATGGAAAGTACGTCCTCCACGGTAAGCGGCTCAAAGTAAAGTTTATCCGAGGTATCATAGTCGGTGGAAACGGTCTCCGGGTTGCAGTTGACCATGATGGTCTCATAACCGGCATCCCGCAGGGCAAAGGCTGTATGCACACAGCAGTAGTCAAATTCAATCCCCTGGCCGATCCGGTTGGGACCACCACCCAGCACCATGATTTTTTTCCTGCCAGAAACATCCACCTTATCGGTACCGTTGTAGGTGGAGTAATAATAGGCAGCATTATCCACACCACTGACTGGCACAACATCCCAACGCTCGTGCATCCCCAAGGCTATGCGACGTTGCCTGATTTCTGTTTCAGAAACTTGCAGGATTCTGGACAGGTAACGGTCTGCAAAACCATCCTGCTTGGCTTTAATCAACAGTTCATCCGGCAGGTTGGCCCATCCGGCAGACAGAATCTGCTCTTCCAGCTCCACCAGCTCCTGCATCTGCTCCAGAAACCAGTGTTTGATATGGGTCCGGCGGTTCAGCAGCTCTACAGTGGCACCTTTTCTGAACGCCTCATACATGATGAACTGACGCTCGCTGGTGGCCTCTTTAAGCATCTCCATCAGCTCTGGCAGGCTGCGTTGGTTAAAATCCCTGGCAAAGCCAAGGCCATAGCGACCATCTTCCAGTGAACGGATCGCTTTCTGGAATGCCTCCTTGTAGTTTTTACCAAGGCTCATCACCTCGCCCACAGCACGCATCTGGGTACCCAGTTTATCCTCAACACCTTTGAACTTTTCAAAGGCCCAGCGGGCAAACTTGACCACCACATAATCGCCTGATGGGGTGTATTTATCCAGACTGCCATCACGCCAGTAAGGGATCTCATCCAAGGTCAGACCAGCAGCCAGCATGGCGGAAATCAGTGCAATCGGCAGACCGGTGGCCTTGGAGGCCAGGGCCGATGAGCGGGATGTACGGGGGTTGATCTCAATGACCACCAGGCGGTCAGTATCGGGATGATAGGCAAACTGTACGTTGGTGCCACCGATTACCTCAATGGCATCCACAATCATGTAGGCGGTCTGTTGCAATCTGTCTTGCAAAGCCTGACTGATGGTGAGCGTTGGTGCGGTGCAGAAGGAGTCACCGGTATGCACCCCGACTGCATCAACGTTTTCAATCATGCAGACCGTGATTTTCTGATTTTTGGCATCACGGACAACTTCCACCTCCAGCTCTTCCCAACCCAGAATGGATTCTTCCACCAGCACCTGCTTGATCGGGCTGACTGAAAGCCCACGACTTACGATGGTTTCAAACTCTTCCATGTTGTAGGCAAAGCCGCCACCTGTGCCGCCCATTGTGTAGGCCGGGCGGATAACCACCGGCAGGCCGATCTGTTCCAGCACCTGCTTTGCCTCTTCCAGTGTATGGGCGATGTCACTTTTAGCCATCTCAACCCCAAGGGAATTCATGGTTTGCTTGAAGGTCTCACGGTCTTCGCCACGCTTGATGGCTTCCAGGTTTACACCGATCAGCTTGACACCGTATCTGTCCAGAATACCTTCTTCTGCCAGGGCAAAAGACAGGTTAAGGGCTGTCTGGCCCCCCAGGTTTGGCAACAGTGCATCGGGACGTTCTTTTGCGATGATTTCCGTCAGGGTGGGTACATTAAGGGGTTCAATGTAGGTTGCATCGGCCATTACCGGATCAGTCATAATGGTGGCCGGGTTGGAGTTTACCAGTACAATTTTATAACCAAGGTTACGCAGTGCCTTGCAGGCCTGTGTACCGGAGTAATCAAATTCGCAGGCCTGGCCAATCACAATCGGGCCAGAGCCGATAATCAGAATCTTCTCAATATCTGTTCTTTTGGGCATGTAAGTATTGCTCCTTATATTAGCTACAA
>CAZRKG010000082.1:3726-9019 GCA_964600635.1 uncultured Geobacter sp.
ATTACTTTAGCCACTGGTTTACCAGACTTTGTAATTACAAAAGATTTTCCATTGGCAGCTTCATCTATCATTCTGGAAAAATCTGTTTGTGCTTCCTTAAAATTCAGTGCCCGCATTATTGCACCTCCTTACAACGATCCTTCAGCCTCTAGCAGCTTTTTCAGCATTACTGCGTTGTTATGCTCTGTGTCTCTGGCTGCAAAAAGTAATGTTATGGTTCCATCCTTGGCCTGCTGATGTAGTTGCTCCAGCAGTTCCTGCTTTTGTTCCAGCTCTTGCTGATAACGCTGGCAAAACTCCTGCCAGAGCACAGGTTCATGCCCGAACCAGCGTCGTAGTTCATCACTGGGTGCGATCTCCTTCAGCCAGAGGTCAAGCCTGGCCTTTTGCCGTGAAAGCCCCCTGGGCCAGAGACGTTCCACAAGAATCCGCTTGCCATCTTCCTCGGCAGGTGGATCATAGACACGCTTTAGCTTAACCATACTACACACCTCAAACCAGTTTACCTGCCACCATAAACCACTTTGCCTGCCACTATTGTACTTGCAGCAGCTCCGGTCATGGTTTCACCCAACCAGGGCGAGTTTTTGGATTTGCTGGCAAGCCCTTCCTCGGTTACAGTCCACTGTTTATCTGGATCAATCACAGCTATATCAGCAACATAGCCTGTCCGTAATGTACCACGCTTAATCCCCAGCAGCTCCGCAGGTCTGCAACTCATTTTTTCCACCAGTTGGGGCAAGGTCAGCAGCCCCTCTGCCACCAGTCTCAGGGAAAGTGGCAATGAGGTTTCAAGTCCAATGATGCCATTCATCGCCTCATTAAACTCCAGATCTTTCTCATCCAGATGGTGGGGGGCATGGTCAGTGGCAATGCAGTCAATGGTGCCATCCTGAAGACCAGCCTTGATGGCAGCAACGTCATCAGCCTCACGCAGGGGCGGATTCATTTTGGCGTTGGTGTTGTAGCCCCGCACCGCATCATCCGTAAGGGTAAAGTAGTGTGGTGCTGTCTCACATGTTACCATTACGCCACGGGCCTTGGCTTCACGGATAAACTGAACCGATCCTTTGGTGGAAACATGGCAGATATGAATCGGTGCATTGCAGTATTCCGCAAGCAGAATATCACGCACAGTTGCAATATCTTCCGCCACGCGGGGAATCCCCTTCAGGCCAAGCTCGGTGGACACATACCCCTCGTTCATCACCCCGGCACCTGCCAGATCAGGCTCTTCAGCATGGGTCAGCACCAGTATCTCCATCCCTTTGGCATATTCCAGGGCACGACGCATCAGTTCACCGTTGACAACCGGCAGACCATCATCGGAAACAGCCACGCAGCCAGCCTCTTTCAGATCGCCCATCTCGGACAGGCGATCTCCCTTCATCTGCTGGGTGATGGAGCCAACCGGGAAGACATTGCAATAGCCCTCGGTCCGGGCCTTGTTGATGATGTAGCTGGCCACCGCCTTGCTGTCAATTACCGGCTTTGTGTTGGGCATACAGACCAGTGAAGTAAAGCCGCCCGCCACCGCTGCCTTTGTACCGGAAACAATATCCTCTTTATATTCCAGCCCGGGATCACGCAAATGTACGTGCATATCCACCAGACCAGGCACCACATATTTACCAGTGGCATCAATAATCTCGGCATTGGCCGGAGCTGTCAAACCTTTACCAAGCTCCTTCACCAGACCATTTTCAACCACAACATCCAACAGTTCATCCAGCCCCTGGCTGGGGTCGATTACACGACCACCCTTAATCAACAGATTCATATTTTCACCTCTTGGTTTAGCTACTAGTATTATTAAACAATTACGCAGATTTCGGTTTTTCAGGCCGTCATCAGGCTACTCAACACTTTCACCACAGACGTGGTACAGCATCGCCATCCGTACTGCCACACCGTTTTCAACCTGTTTCAATATGTGTGACTGATCACCATCAGCCACATAGGATGAAAGCTCCACACCACGGTTGATCGGGCCTGGGTGCATTACCATTGCATCCGGCTTGGCCAGCTTGATATTTTGGGGATTAAGCCCAAAGTAGCGGCAGTATTCACGGGTGGTTGGCATCAGGGTCTTGCCCTGACGCTCCTGCTGAATCCTCAGCATCATCACCACATCTGCATCGGAAATCGCTTCCTGCATGGTTTTACAGACCGTTACGTTGCCAAGCCTTTCAACGGCTGGCGGCATCATGGTGGGTGGGCCAGCCAGAAAGATATGTGATCCCATTTTGGTTAAGCCCTGGATGTTGGAACGGGCAACACGGCTATGGCTGACATCCCCCACAATGGCTACTTTAAGACCATCCAGCCTGCCAAATTTATCCTTGATGGTCAGCATATCCAAAAGCCCCTGGGAAGGGTGTTCATGGGCACCATCACCGGCATTGATGATGGAGCAGTTGAGTTTCTTTGCCAGAAAGTAGTGGGAGCCGGAAACTGCATGACGCATGACAATAATATCCGGCTTCATGGCTTGCAGGTTAAGGGCTGTATCCGCCAGGGTCTCTCCTTTGGTGGCAGAGCTGGTGGAGGGGGAAATATTGACTGTATCCGCCGATAGCCGCTTGCCTGCAATTTCAAAGGAAGTACGGGTTCTGGTAGAGGATTCATAGAACAGGTTGATGATGGTTTTGCCACGCAGAACAGGTACTTTCTTAATGTCACGGTTACTGATTTCCCGCATGTTGGCTGCACTTTCCAGTAACAGTTCCATATCAGCCCTGGAAAGATCCCGCAGTGCAATAATATGCTTGTGCTTGAACTCCATTGTCTAGTTTACCCCCTGCTTTTCCAGAATAACTTCAAAAGGTTGTTGGTCTTCACCAAAAACCAGCCAGACTTTTTCTGAGCGGCTGGTGGGAACATTACGCCCCACGAAATCAGCCCTGATCGGCAATTCACGATGTCCACGATCCACCAGCACCGCCAACTGAATCCGGTCTGGCCTGCCATAATCCATCAGGGCATCCATTGCAGCACGGATGGTACGGCCAGTGTAGAGTACATCATCCACCAGCACCACCCGCTTCCCCTCCAGCGAGAAGTTGATCTCTGTCTTGCCCACCGATCTGGTCAGTGTCCTGCTGCTGTAGTCATCACGGTACAGGGTAATATCCAGCGATCCTGTTGGAACCTGCTCCCCCTCAATCGACTCCAGACAATGGGCCACAGCTTCAGCCAACTGGACACCACCGGACTGGATACCGATCAGAACAAGATCATGCAGACCTTTGTTCTTCTCAACAATCTCGTGGGAAAGCCTTGTGAGGGCACGCCGGATGCCATTTGCATCCATTATGATTGTTTTACTTACTGATACCTGCATGTAAACCTCCGATCACAAAAAAAGGTCTTCCCGCAAAATGCAGGAAGACCCCTTAGTTATATCAGCAGACTTTTCATAAATACCTTTGTCAACCTCACAGGGTTAGATTAAAAGGCTGGATTAGTTGTTAGTGATTATTGAAAGAGTTTAGCACCAGTAAAACTGACTGGTCAAGTTGTTTTGGTGGCCTTCATCCGGATCGCCCTGATAAAGGTTGCTTCGGTTGCCTGCTTAATCTCCTCCAGAACCTGATCCGGTACAGCAGAATCAAGGGACAGGATTACCATCGCCTCCCCTTTTTTCTCGCTGCGACCCAGATTCATGGAACCGATGTTAATCTCATGTTTGCCCATGATAGTGCCGATACTGCCGATCATACCTGGCCGATCAGCATAATTCATCAGCAGCATATGTTCTTCCGGGGTAAAGTCCATTGCATAATCCCGCAAGCCAACAATGCGGGGGCTACCTTCAAACAGGGTACCGGCAATGGTGCGTCGCTTGCCATCACCTTCGGCAATCAGAGTAATCAGGTTGGAGAAGGCACCGGCCGAGGTGCTTTTGGTCTCCTCAATCTCAATACACATCTGGTCAGCCACCAGCATGGCATTAACCATGTTTACATCCTGATCAACCACCCTGCCCAGCAAAGCAGCCAGACCACAGACCGTTAAAGGTGAGCAGTCATAATGGGCAATGGCACCGGCGTAGGCAAAAATCAGCTTGGTGGGCCTGCCGTCCAGAAGCTGGATGGCAAAGTCTGACATTACATTGACCAGATTAAGAAATGGCCGCATCTGATCCATCAGAGCCAGATCAAAACGGGGGATATTAACCGCATTTTCCAACGGTTTTTCATCCAGGTAGTTGAGAATTTCCTTGGAAACATCCACCGCCACATTAATCTGGGCTTCATGGGTGTTGGCCCCCAGATGTGGCGTTACTGTCACCCTGGGATGTCCGATCAGTGCCTTCAAGGTATCTGTATCCGGTGGTTCTTCACTCCAGACATCTATACCTGCAATGGAAATTTTATTATTTTCAAGGGCTGCCAGCAGGGCAGGTTCATCAATAATACCGCCACGAGCCACATTCATCAGGATCACGCCATCCTTCATCATGGCCAGTTCACGGCTTCCGATTAACCCTCTGGTTTCGTCAGTTAAAGGGGTATGGACGGTGATAATATCGCAATTCTGGTAGATTTCATCATGGGAGACCAGCCTGACCCCCAGGTCATGGGCACGCTTGGCACCAACATAGGGATCACAGGCCAGCACTTCGCATTCAAATGCCTTCAGACGGGTGGCAACCCGACCGCCTACTTTACCGATACCGATCACACCGGCCACCTTCCCTTTCAGCTCCACACCGGTAAAGGGGGCACGTTTCCACTCACCTGATTTAAGCGAGGAATTGGCAACGGTTATGTTACGACAGGCAGCCAGCAGCAGGGCCAGAGTATGCTCGGCAGCACTGTTGGTATTGCCAAAGGGAGCATTAACCACAATTACCCCTTTGGAGCTGGCATAGTCCAGATCAACGTTGTCAATGCCAACGCCGGCCCGTGCCACCATTTTCAGGCTGGTGGCGGCATCCAGCAGAACCTTGTCAACGGTTGTGCCGCTACGGGTAATGATTGCATCGTAATTGCCGATAATCTCCAGCAGTTCTGCCTTTTTAAGCCCCAGACGTACATCCATCTGAACCCGTGGGTCCTGTTTCAGCAACATCAAACCTTGATCAGCAACTTCATCGGTAACAATAACTTTCATGTCTATCCTTCCTAAATCAGGGTCAGTTTTATCTCTGTATCGTATTCCCCGCTGTCAGAAAATGCAAGCAGACAGAAACTGTCTTATCAGGCTTTTGAAAAACGTCATGAGGAAGGCCAGATACCAGGCGTACGGAGCACAGCGACCGAGACATAACACGCAGTTAGGCGAGGAA
>CAZRKG010000083.1:0-8920 GCA_964600635.1 uncultured Geobacter sp.
TCCGGCTCTGTGGAAAAGCTGCTGGCTGGCAAAGATGACAAGGCGGTTAAGCTGCATCTGACAGTGGAGGCGATGCTGGAGCGGGTGCTTAACGAAGGCTTGATCAAGCCCCAGGCAATCTACAGGTTTTACCCTGCCAGTGGTGATGGCAACGACCTTGTTTTGTATAATACGGATGGCAGCGAAACAGAGCGGTTCACCCTGCCCCGCCAGCAATCTGGTGAGCAGCTTTGCGTGGCAGATTTTGTACGCCCTGCCGCTGGTGCTGAAAGGGACAATATGGCCCTGTTTGCCGTTACCTGTGGGGCAGGAATCAGGGAGTTATCGGAAAGATGGAAGGCAGAGGGTAACTTTCTGGACTCTCACCTGCTACAGGCATTGGCCCTGGAGCTGGCCGAGGCAACGGCAGAGTTTGTACATACCCGTATCCGCACCGCCTGGGGAATCAGCGATGATCCCAACCTGACCATGAAGCAGATCTTTAATGCAGAATATCAGGGGATTCGTGTTTCCTTTGGCTATCCGGCCTGCCCTGAACTGGATGACCAGCGTAAACTGTTCCGGCTGCTGCAACCAGAGCAGATCGGCATACAACTGACCGATGGAGATATGATGGACCCGGAAGCCTCGGTAACAGCCCTGGCGTTCCATCATCAGGGTGGAAAGTACTTTAATGTGGGGATGTAGTTGATAGACAAGCCATCAGGCAGATTGACCAACTGCCGCACGGTTTACAACAGGGGTAATTCCAATTCCATTTCAAGGCGATATCTTCGTTGGCTCGTCATCGGCTCCTCAACGTACTGCCTGTACGCCTTCGTCGCCGATCTCCTCGCCGCCTTGATCTCATCCTTGAACTGGAACCGGAATAAGATATGATCTTGGACAAAAAACTGAACATTACAGATCAGATTGAACTGGCCCAAGCCGAAGAAAAGATCAGCAAACAGAAAGCCAGACAGCTTTTTGATTCTGGTGATATTGCCAAGACAGAAGTTAGCACATTTGCAGGGCTTACGTTTATCCATGAATTTTAGACACGCATCTCACAAATCCCACGAAAAAACCATTAACCGCCGATAAACACAGATAAACGCCGAGAAAGTAAGATAGACATGTATGGGGGGGGCGGTGCTTGCTCCGCCCATAAGTCAGTCAGGGTGCAGCAAGCAGTACCCCTACAAGGACAATAAACTACCTTAAGGGAGAAGGTGGTCGAAGGCCAGAGATGATGGGTTGAGATTGCTTCGTCGCTACGCTTTTCGCAATAACCGTCTTTTCCCATCACTGCGAGCGACTACAAGGAACGTGGCAGTCTATATAATCCATGTGCGATTGGTTTTCCCTGTGTTCTTTATGTATTATCTGATTTTTTCGTGCAGATTCGTGTTAATTCGTGGCTGAAAACAATGACTTTTCGGCGTTCATCGTTGTTCATCTGCGGTTGATGCTTTTAATCTAACCCACAACAAGTATCTTAAAATCACCCTGCCCCTTGAAATCCGCCTGAACAGTATATACATTTATGAAATCTGATTACCCACCAAGGAGAAACAAACCTATGTCCAAAGCAACAAAACAGTTTCAGACCGAAGTAAAACAACTGCTTGACCTGGTTATCCACTCCCTCTACTCCAACCGCGAAATCTTCCTGCGGGAGCTGATCTCCAACGCCTCCGATGCCATTGACAAGGCCCGTTTTGAAGCCCAGTCCAATGAATCCATACTGGAAGGCAACAGCGACTGGAAAATCAAGCTGATCCCCAATAAAGATAATGGCACCCTGACCATCTGCGATAACGGTATCGGTATGACTATGGAAGAGGTGGAGGAGAATATCGGAACCATTGCCAAGTCTGGCACCAAGGCTTTTATGCAGGCCATGCAAGAGGCCAGGGCAACGGATCAGCCAGAGCTGATCGGCCAGTTTGGGGTCGGATTCTACGCCTCATTTATGGTTGCGGACAAGGTCAGTATGACTACCCGACGTGCCGGAGATCAGAACCAGGGCACCAGTTGGGAATCCAGCGGTGATGGCAGCTACACCATTGAAACCTGCACCAAGGCAGATCGTGGCACCGAGATTGTGCTGCATCTGAAAGAGGAGTTTAAGGAGTATCTGGATGAATGGCAGATCCGTTCCATTGTAAAAAAGTACTCTGATTTTATCCAGTATCCGATCTGCATGGACATCACCCGCACTGAAACCCTTAAAGATGCTGATGGCAAGGAGATTGAAGGGGCTGGCACCATTGATAAGGTTGAAGAGCAGACCCTTAACTCCATGAAGGCGATATGGGCACGCCCTAAAAACGATGTCAGTGAAGAGGAGTACAAGGAGTTTTACAAGCATATCTCCCATGATTTTGAAGATCCGTTTCAAACCATACATTTTGCGGCTGAAGGCACCAGCGAGTTCAAGGCTCTGCTCTACCTGCCTTCCAAGAAGCCCTTTGACCTTTTCATGGCAGAACGTAAGCGTGGCATTCAGCTTTATGTGAAGCGGGTCTTTATCACTGAAAAGTGCGATGCACTGCTGCCGGATTACTTCCGATTTGTACGTGGTGTTGTGGATTCTTCCGATCTGCCACTGAACGTATCCCGTGAGATTTTGCAGGAAGATGTTCAGATCAGGCGGATTCAGAAGAGCCTGGTGAACAAGCTGCTCTCCACCCTTTCTGACCTGAAGGAGAAGGAGTACGACCAGTACCTGACCTTCTGGCAGGAGTTTGGCCCGGTACTGAAGGAAGGGCTGCATTTTGATTATGCCAATAAGGAAAAATTGCAGGAGCTGGTGCTTTTCCAGAGTACCCGCACCGCTGCTGGAGAGTATGTTTCCTTGAAGGAATATGTTGAGCGGATGCCAGAGGCCCAGAAGGAGATTTACTATATTACCGGCGATGACAGGGCCAGCCTGGAGCAGTCACCGCTTCTGGAGGCGTTTAATGCCAAGGGGTTTGAAGTCCTGTTTATGACCGATCCTGTTGATGAATGGGTAGTTCAATCCCTGTTTGAGTATCAGGAAAAGAAACTGAAGGCTGTTGACCGTGGTGATGTTGATCTGGATAGCGAAGAGGAAAAAAAGGAGAAGGACAAGAAGCAGGAGGAGGCTAAAAAAGAGTTTGGCACCCTGCTGGAGCTGATCAATACCCGCCTGGCTGACAAGATCAAGGAGGTTCGTTTCTCCAACCGCCTGACCGACAGTGCCTGCTGTCTGGTGGCCGACGAGTATGGCATGAACGCCAATATGGAGCGGATCATGAAGGCGATGAATCAGGAGGTGCCGGAATCCAGGCGGGTGCTGGAGCTTAACCCTGACCACCCGATTCTGAAGGTAATGTCAGAGATGCACACAAAAAATCCTGATAACAACCGCCTGCATGATTATGCTGACCTGCTTTATGACCAGGCCCTGCTAACCGAAGGCTCAGCCATTAAGGATCCGCTTAAATTTACAAAGCTGGTCAGTGAGCTGATGGTTAAGGCCGCCAGTTAAATAATGGCCTGAGTTCACTAAAAAGCCTCCCGGTTCAGGGAGGCTTTTTCCAATTCCATATCAAAGCGTCTTCTTCGTTGGTTCGTCATCGGCTTCTCAACGTACTGAGTGTACGCCTTCGTCGCCGATCTCCTCACCGCCTTGAATCCATCTTTGATCTGAAATTGGAATTAGATGTTTACCGTTACGATCTTGGGAATCAGGCTTATATCCAGTAATTTCATATTATTAACACCTAACTCTTTAAGTTCTGATTTGAGATTTGCAATACCCTTACGCAGGCTATCCAGATCAATCCACAAGCAGGGTTGCGGAACACCCGTCAGGTATGCCGCAGCCCCTTCAAGCAACCGTACTGCACCATTGAAGTTGCCTTCCCGCCAATGTTTCAGGGCTATGGCAAGTTGAATTATCCCCTGGTACAGGTTACGTAAATCCCCTTCTGCTGACAGCCAGAGTTCCTCAAAGGTTTCATGGCACTCAAACCATTCCTGGGCATTAAACTGCCTGATCCCCAGCAGTACCTGGCCGGTTGGCGAGTCAGTACAATCCCTTTTATTTTTTCCACACATAGCCGCACCTGATCTGATTATAAAAAAGGCACGGTATCAATCTGACACCGTGCCGTTATATTTATTATACTGTAAAACTATTTGCAGATGTTTACTGTACTTTATCCAACTGGCTTTTCAGCAGATCACCCAGGTTGGATGTGGCTTCGCCCTGTCCGCCGCCCAGGTATGATTCAAACTCTGCCTTTTCAACAGCAGCGGCTACAGCCTTGATTGAAAGGGAGATACGACGTTCATTGGGATCTGCACTAAGCACAACAGCCTCAATGGAATCTCCAACATTGGCAAACTCCTTGGCTGAAGCAACTTTCTCACGGGAAAGCTCAGACACATGGATCAGCCCTTCAATACCCTCTTCAATTTCAATAAAGATACCAAAGTCAGTGGTGGATGAAACCTTACCGGTCAGGCAGGTGCCAGGGGCATATTTCTGAGGTACCTGTGACCATGGATCAGGGGCAAGCTGTTTGATGCCAAGGGAAACACGTTCACTGTCAGGATCAACCTTGAGAACTACCGCCAGCACCAGATCACCTTTGCTGTAGAGGTCGCCAGGATGCTTGATCCGCTTAGTCCAGGAGATGTCAGAGACATGCACCAGCCCATCAATACCATCTTCAATACCTATAAACATACCAAAGTCGGTCATGTTCTTGATCTGACCTTCCAGCTTGGTACCAACCGGATAACGCTCTGCAATTGAAAGCCAGGGGTTGTCGGTAATCTGTTTCAGACCCAGGGAGATTTTCCTGTTATCAAGATCTACGCCCAGGACAACCACTTCCACCTGATCGCCAACTGAAAGCATATCTGCTGCCTTACGTATCCTTCTGGTCCATGACATTTCAGAAACATGAACAAGACCTTCAATGCCAGGCTCCAATTCAACAAATGCACCATAATCCATCAGACTGACCACTTTTCCGGACACCCTTGATGATATCGGATAACGCTCTGCAACACCCTGCCACGGATCAGGCTGAATCTGTTTTATACCTACCGAAACCTTACCCTTTTCACGATCAAATTTAAGCACCTTTACAGTTACTTCCTGGCCTGGGTGCAGCAGGTCAGAAGGCTTGGCAACACGTCCCCAGGACATATCTGTTACATGCAGCAATCCGTCAACACCACCCAGATCAACAAACACACCGTAATCAGTCAGGTTTTTTACAACGCCCTGCACAATCTGACCTTCTTCAAGTTTTTCCAGTGTGGACTGACGTGCCACAGTACGCTCTTCTTCAAGGAGTGACCGGCGTGAAAGGACAATATTGCCTCTACGCTGATTCAGGCTGATTACCTTAAACTGTCCTGCCAGCCCGATGTAGGACTCACCATTGCCGGAAGGTCGTATATCAACCTGTGATGCAGGCAGGAAAGCATTGATGCCACCAATAGCAACGCTGAAACCGCCATTGATTTTAGAAATGATAGTACCTTCCAGCACAGAACCTTCGCCACCGGCTTCGTTGATCGCCTCCCAGGCAGCCATCTGATCTGCACGACGCTTGGAGTAACGGTTGCTGCCTTCACGGGTTGGCATGATACGTACTTTGTCGCCAATAGCAACGGTCAGGTTACCTTCTGCATCCTGAAACTCGGAAACTGCAACAAAACCTTCAGACTTGCGTCCAACATCAACCAACACTGTGTCAGGGTCAATACGAACAACGGTCCCTTCAATTATTTTATCCCGCTCTGCGCGCTCTTCCTGTTCTTTCAGGCTGGCACTGAACAGTTCTGCAAACTCACTGCTTTGTTGCTCAGCATCTGGATCATCATGATCTATGTTGAGTCGTTTTACATCAGTCATCGAAAAGGTACCCCCCAGGTTGAATTTTGCTATCATACCATCGCCTGCCGGTGGCTGACGCAAGTTGATTACTATTTCATACTTTTGTTTTTATTTCAATGTAGAATTACCAATTTTTTCAAGGCGATCCAGAACTTCATCAATAATCCATTTGGGTGTGGAGGCTCCGGCTGTTACCCCAACTGTCTCCGTTCCGTCAAACCAGTCCTGGTCAATTTCCGATGCAGTTTCAATATGATAGGTTTTAGGCTGAATTTCTGTACAGATCTCCGCCAGCCGTCTTGTATTGGCACTGTTATAGCCACCAATCACAATTACACAGTCAACTTCCTGGGCCAGTTCTGTAGCCTCCTGCTGCCTTACCGCTGTTGCATCGCAGATGGTGTTAAAGACCCGTACCTCACCACCACGTCGCAGACATTCAGTTACAACACTTTTCAGGTTATCAAAGGATTGTGTAGTCTGGGCCACAACTCCCATTTTACCCATTCTCGGAAGTTGCATAACCTGCTCGCCAGATGCAACTACGTAAATTTTATCATGGCCATAGGATACAATCCCCTGAACCTCGGGATGTTCTGCATCACCCACCACCAAAATATCATAACCGGCATCAGACAGGTATTTGACATGCTCCTGGGCCTTTTTTACAAATGGGCAGGTGGCATCAAGCACATTAAGCTGCTTCTGTTGTGCCTCTTCCATCTCACTGGCCAGAACACCGTGGGAACGTATGATCACAGTACCTCTGCTGACACCGGTCAGATCCTTGACTACCCCTACCCCCATCTCTTCCAGCTTGTTAACCACCTGGGGAGAATGGATAATCGGCCCCAGGGTAAATGTGTTCTGGTCTTTTCCTGCTGCCTCAAAAGCCATCTGTGTGGCCCGTTTCACACCAAAACAAAATCCGGCTCGTTTTGCCAGAATCACTTTCATTTTAATCCCTTCCTGACAGTTTCTGATGACATAACTGCTCCATCATTGCAATTACCTGCTCTATACTTAAACCGGTAGAGTCAATCATAATAGCGTCCTCTGCCTGCCTGAGTGGTGCCAGATCCCGCTTTGAATCACACTGGTCACGCATAACAACATCCCTGATTGTATCTTCAAGGGTGGTATCAACCCCCTTTGCCTGTAGTTCAAGAAAACGGCGGCGGCCACGCTCCTCTGCCGAAGCAGACAGAAAAAACTTAATATCAGCATCAGGAAAAACCACTGTGCCAATATCGCGGCCATCCATCACCACTCCGCCTTTTGTGCCCATTTTACGTTGCAGCTCCACCATTGCGGCCCGTACCGGTGCAAGGGCAGATACTTTAGATGTAAGGATTGAAATCTCAGGAGTTCTGATGCAACTGGTCACGTTACAGCCATTGGCCAGCACCACTGTAAAGCCATTTTCCAGGCATAATTCCACCTGGGCTTCCCTGCAAAACTGCTCCACAGCCTGTGTATCTTCAAGATCCAGCCCTGATTTTAGTACCAGCCAGGCCATGGCCCTGTACATAGCACCGGTATCAATCTCCAGGTAGCCCAGGCGTTTTGACAAGATTTTACTGATGGTGCTTTTGCCTGCACCGGAAGGGCCATCCACCGCAATGATCATACCGTTTGCACGCTTCATCTGATCACCACACTGTCAAGCAACTGATAAAAGTTGGGGAAGGATGCTGAAATACAACTGACATCATCAATCTGTACCGGATTGCGACAGATCAGGGCAGCAACAGACAGGGACATGGCAATCCTGTGATCACCGTAACCGGAAACCTGGCCACCCTGCAACGATTCCACCCCATGAATTACCATGCCATCCTCAGTTTCATCAATCTGACCGGCACCGATTTTACGCAGGTTGTCAGCCATAGCTGTAATCCGGTCAGTCTCCTTTACCCGCAACTCCCCGGCATCCTTAATAGTTGTCACACCATCGGCAACCGCTGCCGCAACACAGATGGCCGGAAATTCATCAATGGCCCGCTGGACTACATCACCAGCAATCCCAATACCTTTCAGTTCTGAATGCTGCACCAGCAGATCCGCCACCGGCTCACCGGAAACATCCCGCTGGTTTTGCAGGGTGATTCTTGCACCCATTTTATGCAGTATGTCAATCAATCCGGTTCTGGTGGGGTTAACACCTACATTGCAGATCAGAACCTCTGCACCTGGCACAATCAACGCTGCTACAATAAAGAAGGCTGCTGAAGAAATATCACCTGGCACGTTGATCTCCAGACTATGCAGCTCCTGCCCTCCTCTGACCAGTACGCCATTTGGCAGAACCTCAAGATCAGCACCAAAATGGCGGAACATCCGCTCTGAATGATCCCGTGAACGGGATGGCTCGCTTACAACAGTCTCGCCATCGGCGTAAAGTCCGGCCAGCATCAGTGCTGATTTAACCTGGGCACTGGCAATGGGGGACCGGTAGCTGATCCCCTTCAGTGCTGTTCCGCTAATGGCCAGGGGTGCCAGGCTGCCACCACAACGTCCGGTGATATTTGCTCCCATCTCCAGCAAAGGCCCAACCACCCGCTTCATGGGGCGTTTTCTCAGATACTGATCACCGGTCAGCACAGAAAAGAACTTTTGTCCAGCCAACAGGCCGGTCATCAGTCGCATGGTGGTACCGGAATTACAACAATCAACCAGATCTTCCGGTTCCTTCAGGCCGTGCAGCCCAACGCCTTCCACCGTAATGATCTCGCCATCATCTGCAATTTGCACCCCCATGCTGCGAAAAGCCTGCATGGTTGCCAGGTTGTCCTCACCCCGCAGAAAGTTGCTGATACGGGTGGTGCCGTTGGCCAGAGAACCCAGCATAATTGAACGGTGGGATATGGATTTATCACCTGGTATACTGAACTCCCCTTTCAGTGATCTTGCTGGTAGAACTGTATATGGCATATCTGGAACCCTCCTTTGTTGCAACAATGATATTAATTCCAAATCCATATCAAAGCGTCTTCTTTGTTGGCTCGTCATCGGCTTCTCAACGTACTTCGTGTACGCCTTCGTCGCCGATCT
>CAZRKG010000084.1:0-8718 GCA_964600635.1 uncultured Geobacter sp.
ATTTCTCCGGCTGTTGCCACCAGGCCCAGCAATGTTCCCCGCACATGCGGGGATGAACCGGTAATCCTGCTGCTTCAAATACTCCTTCTACAATGTTCCCCGCACATGCGGGGATGAACCGTTGTACTTCACTGTATCATTGGAAATCATGATATGTTCCCCGCACATGCGGGGATGAACCGTCTTCAAAGAACTATGTAGGGTTGATGCAAGGATGTTCCCCGCACATGCGGGGATGAACCGTCGCTTAAAACCGTTGTTTCTGTGGGCATGGTATGTTCCCCGCACATGCGGGGATGAACCGTAGTCACGGAGCGGATAGCTTCGGCCTTATGGATGTTCCCCGCACATGCGGGGATGAACCGATCAGCAGCGAACGAGTTTACAGCAGTTGCAGATGTTCCCCGCACATGCGGGGATGAACCAGGTGATACCTTTAGTTAATAGTGTGCGCTGATATGTTCCCCGCACATGCGGGGATGAACCGAAAGTATGACGCAAAAGGTTTTCCACGGTGACATGTTCCCCGCACATGCGGGGATGAACCGTGCCGCTGCCTTCTCTGCCTGCCGCTGTGCCGATGTTCCCCGCACATGCGGGGATGAACCGCACCTGTTTTGACTTATATTTTTTGTGTTCCCATGTTCCCCGCACATGCGGGGATGAACCGTGGGGCTGGACAGATGATATTATCGACCGGTTATGTTCCCCGCACACGCGGGGATGAACCGCTATACGCAAGGGCAAATGCCTTACACAGCAAATGTTCCCCGCACACGCGGGGATGAACCGTCCCTTGCAGATGAAATCGATTACTATGCTTCATGTTCCCCGCACACGCGGGGATGAACCGCAGGCTGGTTACAGGGTTGAGGTGGTGCCTAAATGTTCCCCGCACACGCGGGGATGAACCGAGCCTTTTTATTCCTGGGGCGGATAATGTGCGATGTTCACCGCACACGCGGGGATGAACCGAGTTTGGGCCATGCGGGTTATTTCAGTGGAGAATGTTCCCCGCACATGCGGGGATGAACCGCTGATGGCGTTCTGCCAGTCTCTGGTGATGTCATGTTCCCCGCACATGCGGGGATGAACCTATCAATATCCGTGATTATTTCAATAGCTGCCTATGTTCCCGCATAATTGGGGAGTTAGTCAGGAATAAGAGGGTTACCACATCAATCAGACACGAGTTGGGCCATGCAGCAGATGTTTCTTTTGCAAACGTATCAAAAGCGTTGAATATATCGGTGGCATATTATCGAGATGTGTACAAACTGCCGCCAAAAGGTGCTGGCCTTAAATCTTTGACACAGCCGGGGTCTGCGTGCAGAAGTGAGGCATTCGCTGAAATATTTGCAGAGCTTGCCGGTGGAGGTAATCGGCCTTGCGTGACAGATATGTTCCCGAATACTACCGAGTTTATTAAAAACAAGTTGGGGCTGCCATGAAGCTGTTTTATTGGATTAACGAAGATAAAATCACCATTACGGTTCACGCACAGGCAGAGTCAGAAGATAGCGACATCGGTTGTTGCTTTGACTTGGTCAAGCCTGGTGAATCCGTGTTTGGTGTTACCTATGAACAATTCATCGCAGATGACACTGGGGAGATTGATGTTCCATGATCAACATTATCATCAAGGATGAACAGTTGGGCCAGTGACATTGTCGGATCGACTCACGAACCGGCCCACACGGATAGTTAGGCGGGGTGAGTCCCCCCTTTTCCGTGCGTTCACTGGCAGCAAAAGGATAATCCATGATTACAATAACCGTCAAGGATGAACAGTTACAACAGGCCCTGGCAAGGCTGCACTCCAAACTGGCAGATATGACCCCTGTTATGCAGCAGGCTGGTGAAGATATTTTGCTGTCAGTCAAACGTAACTTTGAGGAAGAAGGGTGGCCCACACCCTGCCTGTGCGTCCGCACGCAGACAGGCAAAGACGGCTACTCTTTCCCGTCACTGCGAGCGACTGCAAGGAGCGTGGCAGTCTGGAGATTGCTTCGTAGCTGCACTCTTCGTAAAGACCGATTTTTCTTGGCGTTCATCGGTGTTAATTGGCGGTTTATAGTTTTCGGGCAGATTTATTTTATTCACCTGCCCTGTCTGGGTGAAAACACGCACAGGTAGGCGAGGCATGTAGTGCCGTGCAATCTCAATTTTTGGGTGATCTGATTTATGCTGCTGCAATTTGCCGTGCTTACTCTTCAAATAACTCCAGATTTGCCCCAAACAGTGCAGCCAGCAGCAAAGAAGCTGGCTGGTATGCCATTTCTTACAGATCTGTTCCTCCAGCAGAACCACGAACAAAAACAGCAGAGCTGCTGGCATCCTTGCAGCATCTAATGGCTAATGGGAGTTATGAAATTGATTCTACCTCTCTCTCGCAGCAAGCTAGATGGGGTGAATCTCCAAAATGTCAGATTTCGTAACTTGCAAGATGTCGGTTATTTCCCCTATATAAAACAGCATTATTAATATTTTCGTTTTTAACAGATGCCTTCAGACAATGCACTTGGTATCAGCAAATACTTATTGAATAAGGTGATTTTATATAAATAGATCAGAAATCCAACAAAACGCTGGCCATCACTTAAAACCGAAAGGACTAAAAAACTGACATGAAGATCCAACGTAAACTACTGGCCCTGCTGATTGCATCAGCCCTGGCTTCTGGTTGTGCAGTTACAACCAACCCGCTGTCCCAGGAAGAGCTGACAAACCGTGTGCAGGAAGACCGCATTAACATGTATAAAGATCAGGAGCCACTTTTAGGGCCATTAACCCTTGAAGAAGCCCTGGCCCGCGGTCTAAAGTATAACCTGGACCACCGTGTAAAGTTGATGGAGGATGCCCTTTCCCTGCGTCAGACCCAACTTATGACCTATGACATGCTGCCAAGGATTGTAGCTGCTGCTGGATATACCGAGCGGGATTCATGGAATGGATCGTCAAGCTACAACCTGGAAAACAATACTTACAACTATGGTTATTCAACATCCACTGACAAAGGCCGCTATCTGGGTGACCTGACCATGACCTGGAACATCCTTGACTTTGGTGTCAGCTACTTCCAGGCCAAGCAGCAGGCCGAGCGTAACCATATTATGCACGAGCGTCGCCGCAAGGTTGTGCATACCATCTTCCAGCAGATCCGTCAGGCTTACTGGCAGTCCCTGGGAGCCCAGCAGCTTGAAAACCAGTTTGGTCCTTTACTTCAAGAGGTAAATTCCGCACTGGAGGATATGAACCGGATTGAGGCAGAAAAACTGCGTCCGGCAATGGAGACCCTCAACTACAAAAAAACCCTGCTGGAGATTGTCAAACAGCTTGAGACATTCAGGGATGAATTACAGCAATCTAAAGCCCGTCTGGCCTCTTTGATTAACCTTCCGGTTGGTCAGGAATTTACACTGGTAGACCCTGGCAATCTGCCGGTGCCAGAACTTAAAGAATCTCTTGAGATTATGGAGCTGCGTGCTTTAACCATGCGTCCAGAGCTGCGTGAGGCAGACTATAACCAGCGGGTATCTGCCCATGAAGTTAAGAAGACCATCCTGCGTATGCTGCCAGGTATGGAGATGACCATTGGCGGGCATTATGATGATAACTCCTTCCTGATGCACAGAAAATGGATTGAAGGCAGTGCCAGGGTAACCTGGAACCTGCTGAATGTTATCTCTGGCCCTGCCCAGTACAAGATGGCCAAAGGCCAGGAAGATCTTGTCTCCACGCAGCGGATGGCACTCAGTATGGCGGTGCTGACTCAGGTGCATGTTGCTTACCAGGAATTTACCAGCCGTAAGCGTCAGTATGAGCTGTCTGATCAACTGCTTCAAATTGACAGCAAAATCCATGAGCAGACCAGCAAGCAGGCCGGTACCGGTGCTGAAAGCCGCCTGAATGCAATCAAATCTGCCACCGGCTCTTTAATGGCAGATTACCGCCGTTACCAGAACTACGCTGCACTGCAAAATGCCTATGGTCAGGTGGAAACCACCCTGGGTTTTGACCCACTGCCAAACACCATTCCATCGGATGATGTTAAGACCCTGTCTGAAGAGATCAGAAAGCGGATCTACTCTATTCCGATTGAGGCAGGTGCCAGAAACAGTGCTTCTGCTGTCCATGTTGCACCTGTATTAGCTGCAAAGAATATGTAATAAAGGTAACTGGTCAAGTCTGATAAACCCCGTCTTCCCCATTTGAAAATTGGGAAGACGGGCGTATAGCCAGAACACTTGAAACCTTAAACCGGAGATAACCAAATGAAATTCAGGCTGTTTAACGCAGTAACCTGCGGCAGGGCTTTTGCTCTGCCGCTTTTGGTCTTTTTAGCCCTTTTCATGTTAACCCCATCAACCTCCCATGCTAATCGGGTGCGGATTCAGTTGACAGCTTTCCAACAGGCCACTATTTCATCGGAAGTGTCAGCAAATATCCTAAGTCTGCCAATGAAGGACGGAGCAACCTTTAAAACCGGTGATCTGCTGGTGGGCTTTGATTGTGCCATTATTGAGGCCCAGCTTAAAAAAGCCGAGGCAGCGTCAGAGGTTGCAAAAAGCACTCTGAATGTCAACAAGCGTCTGGCCGAGCTTGAAGCGATCAGTACCCTTGAGCTGGAACAGGCCATAGCAAAGGCCAAGGAGACCGAGGCCGAGCTGGCGGCATCCCAGGTTGCCGTAACCCGATGTAATGTAAAAGCCCCCTTTGATGGTCGGGTTGTCAAGCTTCATGCTGACCCGTACCAGTATATGACTCCAGGCAAGCCGGTGCTGGATATTGTGGATACCAGCCGCCTTGAGGTTCGGATGCTGGTCTCTTCCCGTTGGTTGGCCTGGCTGAAGCCTGGTACACACTTCAATGTAACCATCGAAGAGCTTGGTGGACGCAGGTTTCCGGCCCAGGTTGCACGGGTTGGTGCTAAGATTGATCCTTTAAGCCAGACAGTAATGGCGGTGGGGGAAATCATCGGTACATTTAATGAGTTGACCCCTGGCATGAGTGGCTGGGCAAATTTTGGCAAGTAGGATAACCGATGAGCGAAGCAGCTAGTGGTCAGGTAGTTGGTTTAAGTCTGCTGTTGCAGTTGCAACGGCGGCTGAGGGATTCCAACAAGTTGGAAGAGGCGGGTTTTATTGCAGTTAATGAAACCAAATCGCTGCTTTCATACCGTCAGGGGGTACTCTGGCTGTCGGAAGGCGGTGTATCCGCCATCTCTGGCCTGCCGTTGCCGGAAAAGCAATCCCCATATATGCAGTGGCTGTCGGCAGTCTGTAAGACACTGCCCCGCACAACAGAACCAGCTCCCCTTGATCGCAGCAGATTGCCGGAAAGAATCAACAGCCAGTGGCATGAATGGTGGGCAGAATATGCCCTGGTGCTGCCGCTTGTTTTTGGTGATACCGGTGCCTGGGGCTTTCTGATCCTAACCAGGGATGAACCCTGGGGTGAGGCAGAGCAACCGCTGGCGGTTGAGCTGACCAAGATGTACAGCCATGCCTTTAGCCTGCATGTCCGGCAACGCTCATTTACCAGTCTGTTTGGCCGTGCTATGCGTAAACGGGTGGTTACACTGGCCATCTTTGCCATCATTATTGCTGCCATGTTTATACCGGTGCGTCTGTCAGCACTGGCACCGGCCGAGGTGGCAGCTAAGGATCCATTTATGGTGCGGGCACCCCAGGATGGTGTGCTTGACAGCTTCCATGTGCGGCCCAACCAGGAGGTGAAGGAGGGGCAGCTTCTTTTCAGGATGGACAGCACCAATCTGACCGCCAAACTGGGTATGGCCCGTAAAGCCTACGAAGTTGCAGCAGAGGAATACCGCCAGTCCGCTGTATTGGCTTTGCAGGATGACCGTGGCAAGCTGGAGATGGCTCCCCGCCGTGGCAGGATGGAGGAGCGGGCCGCAGAGCTTTCCGGTACCAGCAAGCTGCTGAACCGTCTTGAGGCCAGGTCCCCCAGGAACGGAATTGCCATTTTCAGTGACCCCACTGACTGGGTTGGTAAAGGGGTCAGTATTGGCGAGAAGGTGCTGATTGTGGCTGATCCCTCCAGGGCCGATCTGCTGATCCGCCTGCCGGTGGCTGATGCCATTGCCCTGACCCCTGGTACACGAGTAATTTTCTACCTGGCCAGTGATCCTCGCCACCCCCGTGAGGCCACCCTGACTTCTGCCGCCTTCCGGGCCGAAGTGTTGCCAGGCGGTGGTGTAGGCTATCGCCTGAAGGCTGACTTCAGTGATGACTCTGATCTGCCCAGAATCGGGCTGTCCGGCACAGCCAAACTGTATGGTGAGCAGACTTTTCTGGGCTATGCCCTGTTGCGTCGCCCGATAACTGCGGTCAGGCAATGGCTGGGCTGGTAGACGGAACAGAGAAGGAAGAGATTATCCTGCCCCTTTTGCGGCAGGATATTGCCCTTTATGATGCCCCACCCCAGCGGGATGGTTCGCCGGTCTGGTCTTTGCACGATCCGGCAGCAAACAAGTTTTACCTGATTACCTGGCCGGCCTTTGAGATGCTTAACCGCTGGCATTTACAGCGGCCATCAGCGGTGGTGGCAGCGGTGAACAGTGAAACCACCCTGGAAATTACAGAAGAGGATGTAATTTCTCTTTTGCCCTTTCTCGAATCAGGCTTTCTTACTGATGTCCATTCAGCACGTGATACAGCTCGGATCATGGCTGCCAAAGAGCGTAGCCGGACTCACTGGCTGACGACTCTGCTTAAAAACTACCTTTTCTTCCGAATTCCACTGGTCAGGCCGCAACGCTTTCTTGAGGTGATCATGCCGCTTACGCGGCCTTTTTTCTCAAATGCCTTTCCATATCTGCTGATAACCTTTGCCGTTCTGGCCCTGATGCTGGTAATCCGCCATTGGGATCAGTTCACCCATTCCTTCACTGCCTACAGATCCATCGAAGGTATCCTGGCCCTGGCCTTTGCCCTGGCTGCCACCAAGATCATACACGAGATCGGCCATGCCACGGCCTCGCTGCGTTATGGCTGTCGCGTACCGGCAATGGGGGTGGCCTTTTTGGTGCTGGCACCAATGCTTTATACCGATACCAATGAATCCTGGAAGCTGTCATCCCGACGGCAACGGCTGATTATAGGCAGTGCCGGAGTGGCCTCTGAGCTGACCCTGGCGGTGTTTGCCACCTGGTGCTGGCTGCTTTTGCCAGATGGCCCACTGCGGGCCGGTGCCTTTTTTCTTGCCAGTACTGCCTGGGTGATGACCCTGATTATCAACTGTTCCCCCATAATGCGGTTTGATGGCTATTTTATACTGTCGGACCTGCTTTCAATTCCCAACCTGCACCAACGTTCCTTTGCCTTTGGACGCTGGCGGATGCGGGAGTTTCTGTTTGGTTATAATGACCCACCGCCAGAGATTGCCAGTGACAGCCTGCGTAGGATTCTGACCCTGTTTGCCTGGGGGGTCTGGATTTACCGCTTCCTGCTTTTCCTGGGGATTGCTGTGCTGGTTTATCACCTGTTTTTCAAGGCGTTGGGCATTCTTCTGTTTGTGGTGGAAATCGGCTGGTTTATTGCCCTACCGATCATCAATGAACTGAAGGTCTGGTGGCAAAGGAGAGAATCATTGCGACTGAATCTGACCCTGATCAGAACAATGTTGTTTATGGCAATCGGTTTTGGACTGCTGCTGTTGCCCTGGCAGACCACAGTTAAGGCACCGGCCATGTTGGGGGCAATCTATGAACAGCGTCTGACAGCCCCTTCCCCTGGCGTAATGTCCTACGGCCCGGCCCCGCAAAGCACTAAGGTGAGTGAGGGTGAACTGCTGGCTAAACTCAAATCACCTGATCTTGAGGCCAGGATGTCAGAACTGTTGCCAGGTGCCACTGTATCTTCCTGGCAGGTGCGGCAACAGGCTTTCAGTGAAGAGCTGATCAGCCAGGGTAATGTACTCCAAAAGCGGGCGGAAGGCAGCAGCAGTCAGGTTGGGGGTGTCCGCTCCGAGATTGCACGGTTATCACTGACAGCACCTTTTGATGGTGTGGTGGTCTACCGCAATGATGATGTGATGCCTGGCGGTTGGGTAGCGGCCCGTGAGTGGGTGCTTAGTGTGGCTGATCTGCGGGCTAACCGGGTGGATGTCTATCTGGAAGAGCAGGATCTGAGACGGGTGCAGTTGGGGGGTAAGGCACGCTTTTTGCCAGATGCCCTGGAATATGGGGCTTTTAGTTGCCGTGTGGCTGAGGTTGACCGTGTTGCGATCACTATATTGGATGATCCATCCCTGGCATCAAGTTTTGGTGGCCCGATCCCCACTGATATGGATAAGCAGCATGAACTTACACCTCTTAAGCCACGCTTTCGGGTACGGCTGGATCAGTGCGATCCTGGTAATGTGCCGACAATCAGGCTTCGGGGTGTGGCCCATCTGGAGGCGGAGCGGCAGTCACCGGTACTGGAGCTTTTGAGATACGCCTGGATGACATTGATCAAGGAGAGCGGTTTTTAAGTTGTTAGCCAGCAGCTAATATTGATAAAGTCTTTTTAGCCACGAACTACACGAGTTTACATCAATCTTTAATCCATGACTTGGTAGGGGCAGACCGATGTGTCTGCCCTTAGTATTGTGACGTGGGTTTACAAATTAAAAAGGGCGAACACACCGGTTCGCCCCTACTCTTAATAGACCTGCGTTAATCGGCGGTTAATATCTTTTTGTGCAGATTCG
>CAZRKG010000085.1:0-8584 GCA_964600635.1 uncultured Geobacter sp.
GATTCAAGGCAGCGAGGAGATCGGCGACGAAGGCGTACACGTAGTACGTTGAGAAGCCGATAACGAGCCAACGAAGAAGACGCTTTGATATGGAATTGGAATAACAAGCACAAAACTGAACTGGAGTTATTTGTTTTGGAGACAAACACAACAGAAAAAACAGCTATAGACCTGAGCGGAAAACCGGACTGGACTCTTTTTGATGCCCCCGCCCTGGTGGGTGATTCATTGCGTTTTGTATCAGGAGAGCCGGAAAGTGACCGTTTCAGAATCCGTTACTACCGTGATAATGAGAAACACCTGAATGCCAGAATCTGGTTCGGACCTGGTACAGAAGGCCCTCCAGGCCATGCCCACGGCGGCTCCATAGCAGCCGTGATGGATGAAGCCCTGGGTCTGACCGCCTGGGCAGCAGGTTACAGAATTGTTGTTGGCAACCTTAATATCAGCTTCCGTAATATGTTGCCAATTATGAAGGTCGTTACTTTAGAAGGCCATGTTGTATCGGTTGAGGGACGTAAAATCATGGTGCATGGCAGGCTGATTGATGCAGATGGTACTGTATATGCACAAGGTGAATGTCTCTGCATTACCATCAACGGTAAATAATTCAGCACCTTATTCCAATTCCAGATCAAAGATGGACTCAAGGCGGCGAGGAGATCGGCGACGAAGGCGTACACGTAGTACGTTTAGAAGCCGATGATGAGCTAACGAAGAAGACGCTTTGATATGGCACATTGGAATTAGCTGAAACGTACCAGAAACAGCCTGCTGATGTACTCTTCAGCCCTTTTCCGATCCTGCTCGGAAAGACTGGATTCTGGCACCGGCTTTATAAAGCGACGTAAAAACCTGCGGGTCAGCCAGTCAAAGGCAGGATTTTCGTGGCCCAGTCTGTCAATCGGTCTGGGAGCTTTTAGCTTAAACAGCCCCACAGCCTGTCTGAGTGCCGGATTCAGCAACAACCTGGCCTCCGGCCTCGATTTAGCTGGCCCCTTACAGTCCTTACCCAGATAGCAGATAATGTTATCCTGCATTGCCCGCTGCCGGTCCAGCTCCTGCACCCTGGCAATCTCCTGAGAGGGATCAGCCAGGGCACCCAGATGGGTAAACAGCAACGGTTTAAGACTGGTCTGCCCCACCAGTTCAATAAACTCATCCATCCGATAGGTCTTCACATTGGGATGTAAAAACAGATCAGCCAGACCAGAATCATTTTCAGCCTCCCAGGCTGATTCTGCATATTGCCTGAAGCGGCTGTCAGGTGCTGCCTGTTTCAGCATCTTTTTAACCTCCGCAACACGGCTGACCTTCAGAAGCCGCAGGGCACGCCGGATAGATTCCGGCTCCTTACGGGCATAACGGCCATAGACCATCACCCGCAGAATGCCGCCTGGCAACAGACGTTTTTCCAGAGAACGCATACCGGCAGCCGGATCATCCAGATGATGCAGAACACCAAATGCCTCTATAAGGTGGTACGGGCCAGGGGTGATGGCAGGGTTAAGAAAATCCCCCTGGTACAGCCTGACATTAAAGCTGCCATGCAGCAGACAATGTTGTCTGGCCCTTTGCAGATTACGGTCAGCAAGGTCAACACCATCAATCATCGCTCTGGGATTGGAGCAGGAAGCAGTATATGGAGCAAAGGCCCCACAACCGGATAAAAGGATTCTGCCCTCTTTTTCCGGTAACAGTTCACCATTAAAACGTGCCCAAAGGGCCGTCAGATTCATGGCATAGGTATCATGACGGCGAACAGATGCCAGCAGGGGATAGCAGGGATATGGGTAACGATTATAATGATCCGCAACTTCATGAAATGACATGGGAACTCCCAACAAAGCAGCAATTAAAGTAATACTGTACAGATCAGGCTGAATGCCCGGCTTTGCCTGCAACTGTTTTTAAGTTATACTGCCCATTTACTATTCCATCAATCAAGATGAGGTGAAAATGGCCAGATGCTCCAACTGCAAAGCACCGCTGCCATCAGGTTCTGTCCTGTGCGAATATTGTGGAAATCGTACAGATATTGACCTGAAGGGGATTCATTACTACACCACCCACGAAAGTGACACACCCCGCATCTGTCCCCGCTGTAACATCAAGCTTAAGACAGTTGATATTAAACTGGATGGTCGCTTCCTGATTGACCGTTGCGAAGAATGTCTGGGGATATTCTTTGACAATGGAGAGCTGGAAGCGGTGCTGGATGCCAGCGTAAAAAATGCGGTTGAGATCAACCACCTTGGTCTGAAGGCGATTAACGTCAAGCGAGAGCCAAACCAGTATCCGGTAACCTATATTAAATGTCCGGTCTGTAGCCAGCTTATGAACCGGCTTAATTACGGTGCCCAAAGTGGTGTGATTATAGATCGCTGTTACCAGCATGGCATCTGGCTTGATGGTGGAGAGCTTAGGCAGTTGATGGAATGGACCAGGCTGGGTGGCCCGCTGCTGGAGCAGAAGCGGCAAACAGAACGACGCAGGACGGAAGAACAACGTCTGCGGGATGAAAAGGAAAAGCTGAAAGGATGGGATAATGAGTCACAGTCTCCACTGACTGACCTGCTAAGACAGGATAGATCAAAAATCGGCCTGCTGGATCTGATCATCAGGGTGGCCAGGCTGCTGAACAAGTCTGTTTAGCTGGTTGCACCAGATCATCATGAAATGATATTATTCAGTATTTCACACAGGACAAAAAACATAAAACCGAATGGGGTTAATCAATGTCAACAAATCTGAATCTGTTTGGACCCACAAAACTCAAAGCCAGTCTGATTCCTGAAGTTGCAGCAAACTGGGGCACCCCGATCTACCTGCATGATCAGCAATATATTGAAAATAGCTGCCAGCAACTGCTTAAAATGCCCAACGCCTTTGGTCTGCATGTTCGCTACGCCATAAAAGCAAACTCTGTCAGGGCTGTCTTGCAGGTTGTGGCACAGCAGGGGCTTGACCTGGACTGCTCATCCATGGATGAAGCAGCACGTGCCAATGCCGCAGGTATCCCCTACAGCAGAATGATGCTGACCACCCAGGAAGTTCCTGGTGGCGAAGAGCGGAAAGAGCTGGAGGAGATGATCGGGGCCGGACTTAAATACAACATCTGTTCCATGCTGCAATTTCAACTGATTGCCGACTATGCTGCTTCAAACAAGGTTGATCTATCCATGCGGGTCCATCCTGGTGCTGCTGGTGGCGGTGAAAGTGCCACCCGCGATACCGGCAGTGAATACTCCTGCTTTGGGGTACACCTGAACGATGTCCCCGGAATCATGGCTGTAGCTAAGGAAAAAGGGATCAGATTCACCCAGATACATGTGCATATCGGCTCTGGTGGTGATCCTGAAAAGTGGCGTGAGAATATTGATCGCGAACTGGGCTTTGTAAAAGAGTACTTTCCAGATGCCACCACAGCCAGTTTTGGTGGTGGTCTGAAGGTTGCCAGAATGCTCGGTGATACAAAGGCTGATATTACCTGTTTGGGAGAATATGCCAGGCAGCGGATTGATGCCTTTAAGGCAGATACTGGTCGTGAACTGGTGATGGAAATTGAGCCAGGCACATTTGTGGTGGCCAACTCCGGTCATATTATCACCAGAATTATTGACAAGAAATGCACCAAAGAAATGAACTTTCTGATTGTAGATGGTGGCATGGAGCTGCTGACCAGGCCACTGCTCTATGCCTCGGAACATCCGATCTATATTGTGGATCAGGCCGGCAACCTGCTTTCCAGCGAATATGATCAGACACCACAGGAAGGGTTGAAGCCCTTTGCCATTGTGGGCCGCTGCTGTGAGAGCGGTGATTCTGTCCGGCTTGATAAAGATGGCAACATTATCCCTGTCATGATCAAAGAACCTGAAATTGGCGATTTTGTGGTAATTGGCGGTACCGGAGCCTATGCTGAAAGCATGTCACCGGAAAATTACAACTCACATCGCAAGCCAGCAGCAGCCATGCTGATGAAGGATGGCAGTCTGGAGCTGATCCGCAAAAAACAGTTGCGGGAACAGTTGACCCAGAATGAACTGAACCTGGTACAGTAGAGGTTGTAATCACTATCTGGAGACAATCCGGTGTCTAAAGTTGACAAAGCATACATACTACAACAACTAAAAACTGCATTTGAAGATGAAAGCCAGGTCGAGAAGATCGTTATATTCGGGTCATTTAATAATACTGACACACCTAACGATCTTGACCTGGCTGTATTTTGCAACTCTCCAGACGACTATTTGACTTTAGTATTATCACTCAGGAAGAAGTTACGATATATTTCAAGGCTAATACCTGTTGACGTGATACCAACATCAACAACATATAATCAATTATCACCCTTTATGTGTGAGATAAATAAAGGCCAGGTTGTATATTGAAAACAGAATGCACCTGCCTAAGTGAATTCGGACTGATTGACCAGATCAGGCAACTCTTTCAGCAGCCCACAGCACCAGAGCTTGGCATTGGCGACGATGCAGCCATACTGACAACCACAACTGGTCACCAGTTGCTTGTATCCACAGATCTGCTGACAGAAAACATCCACTTCAGGCTGGACTTTGGCTCGGCAGCACTATTGGGCCGCAAGGCTCTGGCTGTCAATCTGTCTGACCTGGCGGCCATGGGGGCTTTACCCCGCTGGTTTTTTCTATCCCTGGCCATTCCGCATAACTTTTCAGACAGGACAATGCTTGAGCTTCTGGGTGGGATGGCAGAGCAAGCTGCGGCCCATAACTGTATCTTGGCTGGTGGAGACACATGCAGCAGTAAAGCCGGCCTTACCATCTCAATCACCATTATTGGTGAGCAGCAACCAGACCTGATCCTGAAACGCAGCAATGCCAGGATTGGTGACGATATATGGGTCAGCGGCAACCTTGGTGATTCCAGCCTGGGACTAGAATTGCTGCTGAAAGGCAGGCGGACAGGCACAGCAGATGACTTTCTGCTGATGAGACATCTGGACCCAACACCAAGAACTACCCTTGGAACTGCCCTGGCAAAATCAGGACTGGTGCATGGCATGGTTGACATAAGCGACGGGCTGCTGGCAGACCTGGGACATATCTGCAAGCAGTCGGGTTGCGGTGCAGAGATCAACTTGGGAGAGCTGCCACTTTCAGAACAGTTTGTTGAACACTTTGACGGAATATCTAATCTGGACTGGAATCTGGCAGCCTGTGGCGGCGAAGACTTTGAACTTTGTTTCACCGCTGCACAGGACAGCCGCCAGAAGATCCTTGCCATCTCCGAAAGTACTGGTGTTCCCCTGACCAGGGTTGGTACAGTTACAGATAACAATAAAACTGTGCAGGCCAGATTACCTGATGGCACTATTTTCAACCCGTATTCCAGCGGATACACCCATTTTTAAGCATAAGGAGCAGCCATGAAAACAGTTTCAGAGATAATGACCACAGACATAATTACAGTTACAAAAGAGACCTCAATCCGTGAGCTTGCCGAGCTGTTTGTCACCAACAGGGTCAGTACATTGCCGGTGCTTGATGCTAACGGCAAGCTGGCTGGCCTGGTTACGGAATCTGACCTTGTCGGCCAAACCGAATCAATACATTTACCTAAAATAATTACGCTTTTTGACTGGGTAATCTATCTTCAGTCGGAAAAAACCCTGGAAAAAGAGCTGCAAAGAATGAGCGGTTGCACAGTAGCTGATATTTATCAGCCAGATGTTGCCACACTGGCACCGACCGCAACCATTAACGAAGCCGCCGATCTGATCGGCAGCCAGAAGGCCAATGCCATACCAGTGCTTGATAATGACAAGCTGGTGGGAATTGTGGCCAGAATTGATATTATCCGCACACTTTTAGGTTAATATGCTACCGGCATCCAGCCCAGAACGGCTTGAGCTGCAAAGTAACAGCCCCAGACAGACCGAGCAGCTTGGACAACAGCTTGGTAAATTACTGGCCAGCGGTGATGTTGTCACCCTGTCAGGGGAGTTGGGCGGCGGTAAGACATGCTTTGCAAGAGGGGTTGTAACTGCCATGTCACCTGAAAATGCAGGTAATGTTGCCTCCCCTACCTTTGCGATTCTGAATGAATACAGTGACAATATAACCATTTATCATTATGACTGCTACCGCCTGCATGGTGTAGATGATGCCCTGGAACTGGGGCTTGATGAGCAACTGGAAGGCACAGGAGTCTGCCTGATTGAATGGCCTGACAGGATTTCAGCACTGCTGCCCAAAGAACATCTGGCCATAAACTTTGGGTATGTTGATGACCAGACCAGAGCCATAACCTTGCAAGGATATGGCGAACGCGGAAGCAGCCTGCTGCAACAGTTGCAGCGGCTTGTAAGGCAAGAGAATCACACTAAAAAAAAGTTGTAGCAAAATTGTTATTCTGATATGTATTAGCCCTTTTCATCAACGAATGTTCTGTAAAGGAGCAACAGCATGGCACTGGTAGTTCAGAAATACGGAGGCACTTCAGTCGGCACCACAGACCGGATCAAGAATGTTGCCAAAAGGATCATCAAGACATTTGAGGCAGGTAACGAAGTGGTGGTGGTGGTCTCAGCCATGTCCGGTGAAACCAACAAACTGGTGGCACTGGCTGAAGATATGATGGAGATTCCTGATAACCGCGAGTATGACGTGGTTGTTGCAACAGGAGAGCAGGTCACCATTGGTCTTTTGGCCATGTACCTGAAATCACAGGGTTACAATGCAAAATCCTACATGGGCTGGCAGGTACCGATCATTACGGACAGCACCTTTTCCAAAGCCAGGATTGAAAGCATTGATGACACCAGGGTACGGACAGACCTCAAGGCTGGAAACATAGTGATTATAGCTGGTTTTCAGGGGATAGATAAAGACGGCAACCTGACCACCCTGGGACGTGGCGGATCAGACACGTCGGCAGTGGCAATGGCAGCCGCCCTTAAGGCAGATGTCTGCGAGATTTACACCGATGTTGACGGCATCTACACCACAGATCCCAATATCTGCAAAGAAGCCTGCAAGGTGGAAAAAATCTCCTATGACGAGATGCTGGAGCTGGCAAGCCTTGGTGCCAAGGTGTTACAGATTCGCTCGGTTGAGTTTGCTAAAAAATATAATGTAGATATTCACGTACGTTCAAGCTTAAACGAAAATACCGGTACAATGGTTACCAGGGAGGATAAAGATATGGAAGGAATTCTAGTTTCCGGCGTTGCCTATGATAAGAATGAAGCCAAAATCGCAGTGCTGGGGGTTCCTGACAAGCCTGGCATTGCTGCAAAGATCCTGACTCCATTGTCAGATGCAGCCATCTCAGTTGACATGATTGTTCAGAACGTCAGCCACGATGGTATGACCGACATCACCTTTACAGTTACAAAGGCAGATCTGAAAAAAGCCCTGCAAATTGCAACCGAGGCTGCAAAGGGTGTACAGGCTAAGGAAGTTCGTGCCGATGAAGACATCAGCAAAGTCTCAATAGTTGGCCTTGGTATGCGTAGCCATGCCGGTGTTGCCACCCGCATGTTCCAGGTTCTGGCCGCCAACAACATCAATATTATGATGATCTCCACCTCTGAGATCAAAGTATCTGTTGTGGTTGATGAAAAGTATACTGAGCTGGCAGTACGGGTTCTGCATGAGGAATTTGGTCTGCAACAGAAAGCTTAACCTGTTGAGACTACAAAATAAAAAGGGGTGCTGCCTGATGCAGCACCCCTTTTTTACTGGTATTCCGATAAACTCCCGACATTAAACTGCCAATCTGTTGGCAAGCCTGGCAAACTCTTCAATGCTTAAGGTTTCACCCCTCCGCCTGCCATTCACCCCAATATCTGCTAATGCGGCTTCCAACAGCTCTGGCGACGCAAGTGCAGCACTTTTAAGGCAGTTGTATAAGGTCTTACGACGCATGGCAAAGCTGGCTTTAACCACCTGTTCAAACAGCTTCTGATCATCAACCTGCACCCGTGATTCCAGTAATGGTTTAAGGCTGATTACAACTGAATCTACCTTGGGTCTGGGATAAAAACAGCCTGGCGGCACTATGAATTCACGTCTGATTTCAAACCACTGCTGAAAAAATATGGAAAGCTGGCCATAGTCCGAACAGTCGGGCGGGGCAGCCAGCCGCTCTCCCACCTCTTTCTGCAACATCACCACCAGCTTGCTGAAATGTCCCCTTGACTCCAGCAGTCTGAACAGCACCGGAGTTGAAATATTATAGGGCAGGTTTGCAACCAGAATGTATTTCGCATCTTTCAGCAGTGCTGTAAAATCCACATTAAGTATATCCTGTTCGTGGATGGTCACAGACGGATTTGCTGCAAAACGGTTCCGCAGCATTGCTGCCAGATCACGATCGAACTCGATTGCCAGCAGATCACCTGCCTGCTCTGCCAGCAGCTCTGTTAAGGCACCACGCCCAGGACCGATCTCCAGCAGATGTTCCTGCTTACCCACCGCAGCCACAGCAAGGATCTTTCGGATTATATTGCCATCGCTCAGGAAGTTCTGCCCCAGGGACTTTTTTGGGCGGGGGAGGTTTTGATGTGTTGTAGCAGCCATTTAACGTTTGACCTGATCCA
>CAZRKG010000086.1:0-6978 GCA_964600635.1 uncultured Geobacter sp.
TGATGTACCAGAGGATGCAGGCATCAACCCTGTTTACCGATGATCTGGCAGGTGAGTGCCGTGCTGTCAGGGATGCCTGGCAACTGCCGGATGATCAGCAGGTGGACTGGTCACTTGGGGTTGTAATGGCTTCGGCAGACCATGTTAAACAGGCCATTGCAGAGATGAAGGCAGAGCTGAAAGCAGATGGAAGTAGCCAGTTATTCCAGTTCCAGATCAAAGATGGATTCAAGGCGGCGAGGAAATCGGTAACGAAGGCGTACAGACAGTACGTTGAGGAGCCGATGACGAGCCAACGAAGAAGACGCTTTGATATGGAATTGGAATTACGGGTCTATCTGCTGATTATCAACAGCCCGGAAGAATCAATAATTGGTGGCGACAGCAGCCAGGTAGAACAGTTGGTTAAACGGCTTGGGGCAGCTTTCTTCCCGCTGCATGGTGTCACCACCGTACATTGTGAAGTGGCCCGACCAGTGGCAAAACCGTACCATGACCTGCACCTGTTTGAGACCAATCCGCCAGATGGATTGCTGTTCTACAGCGGTGCTAAAGGTGGCCGCTTCAACCCTACCCGTGAAAGCTGTGCAGCGGCCATACTGGATCAGGCCCTGCATGGTATAGATTACCCGGCCACTATCCAGTCGGCCTATGCTGATGGCATCAGAATATTTCTTGAGATGGGGCCAGGCAACTCATGCAGCCGGATGATTAACCGGATTCTGGAGGGGAAACCCCATCTGGCCCGTGCCGCCTGCTTTAATGGGCCAGACCAGCCCCTGCATCTGCTGCGTATGCTGGCCAGCCTGGTGGCTGAACGGGTTCCCCTGGACCTGACCCCGCTCTGCATGACCGCCGCACTGGTGAACGGAATAACTAGCAAAAAAAGCTACCTGAACATGAAGATCGGGGCCAGCAGCTTCAAGCTGCCCAGACAACCGCAATCCAGAATCATGCCAGATACGCCCAGAACAACCATCACACCACAACCAGAAAAGGTTGCAGAATTGACAACAAACAGACCTGAACATAGCTTATTCCAATTTCAGATCAAAGATGGATTCCAGGCGGCGAGGAAATCGGCGACGAAGGCGGTAACGCAGTACGTTGAGGAGCCGATAACGAGCCAACAAAGAAGACGCTTTGATATGGAATTGGAATTAAATGAACTGCTGCAACAGTTTAACCACACCCAGGCCGCCACCATTGCGGCCCATGATGCCTTTCTGTCGCTTAATGAAAACCTGATGCAGGCAATGGCCCAAGTTATCCGGTTTCATGGTTCAGTTGCCCCGGAAATATGCAGCACCAATCCATCCGGTTGCAAGGCCAGCAATTCCATTGGGAATATCACTGGTTCAGACACGCTGGCCAATAAGGTCGTCTGGGACAACAGACAGCAATCCTTGAGTAAAGTTGAAGGAACAGCTCAACAGGTTGCCTTTGAGCGGGATATGTGCATGGAGTTTGCCATTGGTAAGGCTGCCAACATGTTGGGGCCTGAGTTTGCCGAGGTGGACAGCTTCCCCACCAGGGTCAGGCTGCCGGATGAGCCGCTGATGCTGGTGGACAGGATCGTCAAGCTGGAGGGTGAACCCCGTTCCATGACCAACGGACGGGTAGTAACCGAGCACGACATCTTCCCCAACGCCTGGTATCTGGATGCAGGCCGGATCCCCACCTGTATTGCGGTGGAAGCTGGTCAGGCCGACCTGTTTCTTTCCGGATATCTGGGGATAGATTTCATCACCCGTGGTCTTGCGGTCTATCGCCTGCTGGATGCGGTGGTAACTTTTCACCGTGGCCTGCCTGGCCCAGGGGAAACCATTAACTATGATATTAAAATTGAACGTTTCTTCCGCCAGGGAGACACCTGGCTGCTGAGGTTCTGCTTTGATGCAACAGTGGCAGGGGAGCCGCTTTTAACCATGCGAGATGGCTGTGCTGGCTTCTTCTCTGCATCAGAGCTGGAGGCAGGCCGTGGCATTGTACGGCCACTGGTGGACCCACGCCCCACCAGTGGAATCATCAAGCCGGACTGGCAGGAGCTGGTGCCGCTACAGCGTGAAGCCTACACAGCCCTTCAACTGGATCGCTTGCGTCAGGGGGATCTGGCTGGCTGTTTTGGTTCGCTGTTTGATGGACTGAACATCAGCAACCCGCTCACCATCCCTGGCGACATGATGCGACTGGTTCACCGTGTTACGGATCTGATCCCCAATGGTGGCCGCTATGGCCTGGGAATGATCAGGGCAGAGGCAGATATTTATCCTGATGACTGGTTCATTGTATGCCACTTTGTGGATGATAAGGTGATGCCAGGCACCCTGATGTACGAATGCTGTATGCACACCCTGCGGGTGCTGCTGCTGCGGATCGGCTGGGTAACAGAAAATGACGGCAATGCGGTCTGGGAACCTGTCCCTGGTGTTGCCAGTCGTCTATGCTGCCGTGGTCAGGTGCTTGAAACCACTAAACTTGTGACCTATGAGGTTACCATCCGTGAAATCGGCTACTGCCCTGAACCCTACGTTCTGGTGGATGCCCTGATGTATGCCGATGGCAAACCGATTGTTGAAATCAGCAATATGTCCTGCCGTTTAAGTGGTAGCAACAAGGAAAAGCTGGAAAAACTCTGGCACAACAGAACAAAACACAACATAGGGCAAGGACAGACTTCCCGCCATGACAAAGAACATGGATACATAAAGCCCGCCATCTACACAAAGGAGCAGATTCTGGCTTACAGCAACGGCAAGCCATCGGAAGGTTTTGGTGATAAATATCAGGTCTTTGATGCTGATCGTAAAATCGCCCGTCTGCCCGGCCCGCCATTCCAGTTCATGGATCGGGTGGTTGGTGTAACCGGCGAACCCTGGCAGATGAAACCAGGTGCCAGCACAACTGCCCAGTTTGACCTGCAACCAGACCACTGGTTCTTTGAGGTGGAACGTCAGCCCCGTATGCCGTTCTGCATCCTGCTGGAAGCAGCCCTGCAACCCTGTGGCTGGCTGGCAGCCTATGTTGGTTCTGCCCTGCAATCTGCTACGGATATTTCCTTCCGCAACCTTGGCGGCAGTGCTGTCCAGCACCGTCCCATCAGGCCGGAAACCGGCACTTTAACCTGTTCTGCCAGGTTGACCAAGGCTGTCACCAGTGGCGGTATGATTATCCAGGAATATGATTTTAGGGTGGAGGATCAGGAAGGGCTGCTTTACGAAGGGGAAACCATGTTCGGTTTCTTTTCACAGGAAGCCCTTGCCAACCAGGTGGGGATCAGGGATGCAGAACCATATCAGCCCTCACCAGAGGAAGAGGCCAGGGCGATCAGCCTGCCATACCCTGTGGAAGCACCCTACCCTGACAAAATGCTGCGGATGATTGACCGGATTGATTGCTACATCCCTGATGGTGGTCCGGCTGGTCTGGGCTATCTGCGTGGCATTAAAATGGTGGAACCTGCTGAATGGTTCTTTGCCGCACATTTTTATGAAGATCCGGTCACACCTGGCTCTTTGGGGCTGGAATCATTCCTGCAACTGCTTAAATATGCGACCATAGACCGCTTTGGCTGGCAAGACGGGCAGGAAATCGCCTGCACCGCCCTGAATCACAGGCATAGCTGGCTGTACCGTGGACAGGTAATCCCCAGCAACAAACAGGTAACTGTAACAGCCTGGATCACCGCTGTTGACGATCAAAAGAAGCTGCTGACTGCAAGCGGTTTTCTGTCAGTAGATGGTAAGCTGATTTACCAGATGGATGATTTTACGGTGCAGGTGGTGGAAGGATAAAAACTCAGACAGTCCTACATTAAAAACTTACGAAAAACATCAAACTTGGACATTACAACAGCCCCAGATCATCTGAAACAGTACCGGACTCAGCAACCATATTGTTATAGGATTCAAACGATGCCCGACTGGACTCACGCCATCTTTCAAGCTCCTGCTTCTGCAAATACTGCTCCATGGCCTGATCCACAAAATCTGACAGGTTACATTTTTCCAGGTGCATACGGTGTAACAGCTCACTATTGACCGAAATATTCACATTCTGTCGTGAAGCATTATAATTACAAGCTGTTTGCATAATGTACCTCCTTAAAAGTGTGGATATTCTGATCTGCATGAACAAATTTGTCAATTCTTCAATAATTATGTTGTAATGCAAAGGAAACCAATGAACTACAACAAGGTTTATATAGAAGCCCTGGATTATGAACTGGCACCGGTGGTGGTATCCAGCAGCGATCTGGAAGCAAGGCTGGAACCGCTGTACCGTGAGCTGCGAATTGCACCTGGCCAGTTGCAGGCCCTGACCGGTATACGTGAAAGACGCTGGTGGGAGCCAGGCTATCCCCTATCCCACGGTGCAATAATGGCTGCCCGCAAGGCTCTGCTTAACAGCAATGTCAAGGCATCTGACATTGGCACACTGGTTTACACCGGAGTCTGCCGTGAGCAGTTTGAACCAGCCACCGCCTGCCGGGTTGCAGATGGCCTTGGGCTATCAGGAAATGTTGCTGTCTATGACCTTTCAAACGCCTGCCTGGGAGTTCTGAACGGTATTCTGGATATTGCCAACCGGATTGAGCTGGGACAGATAAGAGCCGGTCTGGTGGTTTCCTGCGAATCCGCCCGTGAGATTAACGAGGTGATGATTGCCAGGATGTTGGAAGAGCGTAACATGCAGTTCTTTGCCAACTCCCTGGCAACACTTACCGGCGGTTCCGGTGCCATTGCCGTACTCCTTACTGATGGCAGCTTTGGCAACACTAATCTGCACAAGCTGACTGGTGGCACAACCCGCTCAGAACCTCGCCACCACAACCTCTGCCTATGGGGCGTTGGCCCAGATGGTAAGGGCGGCTATCAGCAATCCATGTCAACCGATGGTGTTAATGTCATGAATAATGGTGTGGAACTTGGCAAAAAGACCTGGGATGCCTTCCTGCAAGAGACCGGCTGGAGCAATGCCAATATAGACCAGGTAATCTGCCACCAGGTTGGCTCAGCCCACCAGAGCATGATCCTTAAGGTGCTTGGTCTGCCGGCTGAAAAGGATTTCACTACATTTGAATTTCTGGGAAACATGGGAACCGTATCACTGCCGATGACCGCCGCCCTGGCAGTGGAACGGGATGTACTGCTGGCTGGCGATAAAGTTGCCTTCCTTGGCATCGGCAGCGGTCTTAACTGCATGATGCTGGCGGTGGAGTGGTAGTAAATAACATGCAAAGTAAACTCAACCAGTTATCCCAACACTACCCCTTTAAAAGTAATCACCTGAACCTTAATGGCCTACAGTATCATTATCTGGACGAAGGAAGCGGCCCCACGGTGGTAATGCTGCATGGCAACCCCTCCTGGTCATTCTATTACCGCAACCTGGTACTGGCTCTACGGGGCAGCCACCGCTGCATTGTGCCGGATCATATCGGCTGTGGTTTTTCCGATAAACCTGGTGATGAGAAATACGACTACACCCTGCCCCAACGGGTAGACGACCTTGACAAACTGCTGAATAGCCTTGATCTGCCTGAAAAACTGACCCTGGTGGTCCATGACTGGGGCGGTATGATCGGTATGACCTGGGCTGTGCGTAACCCTGAGCGGATTGAACGACTGGTGATCCTGAATACCAGTGCATTTCCGCTGCCTGCTGCCAAGCCTTTTCCACTGGGATTAAGGATCTGTCGTGACACCTGGCTTGGCACATTGCTGGTGCGAGGCTTCAACGCCTTCAGTCGTGGGGCAGCCTGGGTGGGCTGTAAAGAGAATCCAATGTCGTCGGAGATGCGTGCCCTGTATCAACTACCCTATGATTCATGGCAGAACCGGATTGCCACGTTACGTTTTGTGCAGGATATACCACTGAAAACTGGTGACAGAAATTACGATCTGATTTGTGATGTGGCAGATAAGGTCAGCCAGTTTAATCACCTGCCGATGCTGATCCTCTGGGGTGAACTTGACTTTGTGTTTGATCAACATTTTCTTGCAGAATGGCAGACCCGCTTCCCCAAGGCAGAGCTGCACCGCTTCCCAAAGGCAGGACATTATATTCTTGAGGATCGTAAAGACACGGTGATTCCACTGATTGCGGAGTTTTTAGCATAAGAAAAACCGCCTGATATTTAACTACCAGGCGGCTTTCATATTCTGAATCTGTTGATTCAGGCTACTTTTTCTTTACAGCAGTTTTGGTAAAACGGCCACCGGTCTGCATTGGATCAGCTTTGTAACCCAGTGCTTTCCAGTCCATCCGCTTACCGCCCATGTGGCACTCGCCACACTGTACCGCCAGCTCCTTGGGTGCAACCTCATGTGGAGCAGACAGCCAGGCGTGGGTATTAACAAACTGGTACTGTCCACTATAGGGCAGACCTTCAGGACTCTTGGCACCTTCTCTAAGGGCTTTCTCCCAATCAAAGTTCACCCAAAGCTCTTTGTACTGCTGGAAGGTGCTAAGGTACTTGAACTTGGAGTCCATTGGCTGGCTGCCTTCGTAGAACTTATATGGAAAGATTTTGGCTTTCTTGTCGTTAATGTTACCAGCCGGCTTGGTCATATTAACCGGTTTGGAAGGATCCTTAATCTTGTCGCCCAGCATGTAACGCTCTATCTTGCCGTTGTACCAGGCATAAACAGGCTCATAGTTCATATTCCATTTAAAGGTACCTTTACGCTTTTCAAAGGTTTCCTGATCAAACTCTTCATCCGGCTCAATATCCTTGCCTACATCAGACCACCACCAGCCAGTTTTTGTGGCCTGGCCTTTGGAGATTAGAGGGATATGGCAGGTCTGGCAGGCTACAGACGCTTCGTGGGCATCAATAATCACCTTGTTTTTGGATTTTGCATGGGGATCACTGTGGCAATCAGAGCATTCAACTGTTTCAGTGTAATGTGCCATCATACTGGAACGACCTGAAATTTTATGCTCCGTGGTCTTATGGCAATCCTGGCAGGTAAA
>CAZRKG010000086.1:6990-8427 GCA_964600635.1 uncultured Geobacter sp.
CGCCTTTTTCAGTGGAGGCCATATGCACATCACGGTTTCTATCAGCATACAGCAGGGTTGAATCAAGGCCGGGTGATTTTATGTTATCACCACCACCACCATTAAAGTGGCAGGTACCGCAGTTGTTAAGGGATGGCTTACCCACGCTCTGGGCTGCCAGCTCAAGGTTCATGGAACCTTTTTTAATAGAGGCTTCATCAATTTCTGCACCAACTGCTGCACGGGTATAATTACCCTTCTGAGCGTGGCAGATCAGACAGTCGACCCTGGTTTTATCATTAAAGTCAAACTTGGCACGGGTCCAACCATAACCAGCGTGGCACTTACTGCATGATTCATGCACAATGCTGTCTTCACCACCAAATATGGTTGTACAGAAGCTGTTTGTCATGTTCTTCTTACCGTACTCTTTTGTGCTGTTCTCCAACCCTTTAACATGGTTAGGTTTGCCTTCCCACTTCCAGTGTGCGGTCTTCATGAAGTCATCGGCCTGCTTTTCATGGCATTGCAGACAGACTTTGGTTACATCCTGGCCTTTGGTAAACGGACCTTTCACAAATTCGGAATGGTCAGGACCAGCAAATGCCTGGGCCGAAACCAGCAACAGGGCGGCGGACAACATGGCCGCCAGACTCTTTGAACCCATAATACCCCTCCCCTTTCTTTTGCATTACAGCATAAAATTGTTGTAGCTGGCCGGATACATCCAAAACCAGCACAAATCTGTATTATATGAACATATCAATATTCTAATGTCAATTTTCCTAATCTCGACTAAAAGAGTATAACAGTCTGGATTAACCGGCCTTTTCCATCTTTCTGACCAGAAGCAGCATCCAGACAATCAGTCCGATACCAAACAGTAGTGTTATAAGGAAGAACACCAGTGGAGACCACTGTATCTTCACAGCAACGGATGATGGATCAAAGTAGGGAGCAATGTAACCAGCCCTGACGCTATCCCGTAAAAAGGCCATCAGATACACCAGGGGCAATGATAACCAGACCGATGGCATAACAAGCCGCTTGAATCCGGTATGAAGGGTGGCGGCAGCCAGCAGAAGCCCCAGGGCCAGCAATGCTGTGGAGAATGTATCACCCCCCATAAAACGTCTGGTAATCTCTGAGGGCAGTGAAACCAGGTACCAACTGCCAATACCAAATTGCAGCAGTGTCAGCCAGGCAAACAGCCGCATTCCAAGCCGCTGCCCGGCCTGTGAAAGCTCATCATCTTTCTTCAGCAATATTTTTGCATACAGTGCAACCAACAGACCACCAACCGCCAGTGATCCGGTGATGGTATGGATATAGCGGGGGATCAGGGTCGGGTCAGACAGGTTAAGTAATGTACCGCCAGGGGTATCAAACCAGCGTAACCAACTGGATGGTGACAGCATCATGGTCATATTGTTGGAAAAAATGAACCCCACCAGCATC
>CAZRKG010000087.1:0-8334 GCA_964600635.1 uncultured Geobacter sp.
CGTTATTTCCCGGAAAATAGTGCTGCTAAAGAGTTGTTAAACCAGCTTGTTGGACAGCAAAGTAGCGTGGGAAGCCTTACCGGGGCTGAGCCTGAGTTTATAGAGCTGCTGCAAGTTATCAGGCCGTACACCATGCTTAGTGAGCAGAGACTTTATTCGCTATACCGCCTTGCACGGCATGTTTGCGAAAACAACATACCGGGTAACTTTGTGGAGTGCGGCGTTGCTGCAGGTGGTTCTTCTGCACTTTTGGCCTGGGTAATAAAAAAATACAGCAGTCAGCCGCGTAGACTGTTTGCCTTTGATTCATTTTCCGGCATGCCGGCTCCAACTGCTGCTGATAGCCATCATGGGCTGGATGCCGAGTCTTCAGGATGGGGAAGTGGAACCTGTGCTGCACCAGAAACCAGTGTAAGGGAGGTTTGCAGCAAGCTTAGTGTTGAAGAACTGCTGGTTACGGTCAAAGGCAATTTTGAAGAAACACTTCCCAAAATGGCAAACTGGGTGGGTATGATTGCATTTCTGCACCTTGATGGCGACTGGTATGAATCTACCAAGGCGATTTTAGATAACCTGTATGGTCAGCTTTCTAACCATGCCATGCTACAGGTGGATGATTATGGCTATTGGGAAGGCTGCCGTAAGGCATTGCATGAATTTGAGGCTAACCGTTCGCTTAAGTTTGAGCTGAACGCCATAGACGGAACTGGTGTCTGGTTTGAAAAGCCTGATTGCTTTCCTGTTAGCCCTGCCATTCCAAGTACAATTGTTGCAGAGTTTTTAGAGGATGATCCTGTTCCTCAAGGTATTATTACGCAGATGTCAGCTAACGAACGTTTTCAGCTTTACTACACCGTCCGTTCACTAAAAATCGACAGAGCCAGGCTGTTCAGATTTGTGGAGATCGGTTCATATGGTGGCGGCTCACTACTTTTGATCTGCCGTGCCTTGCAACGTAGCGGTGTCAGCTATCAGGGGGTATCGGTAGAGCCAGGTGGTACGCCGCAGTTCAAGCGTGTGCTGGAAATGTTGGGTGATAAAGTAATCCATCTGCCGATGTTTTCTCACCAGACAGCCGAACGTCTTGCCCTTCTTTTCACCGACACACAAAAACCGGGATTTATACTGGTAGATGGTGATCACAGTTACCAGGGAGTACGACAGGATATTCTTGATTTCTATCCAATGCTTGCAGCGGGCGGCACCATGCTTTTCCACGACTATCTTCCGCCACTTGATGCCCGTAACCGAGAATTTATCTACGCTCACCACGCCAATACAGAGCCTGGTATTAGGCAGGCATGTCACGAGGTGCTTGAAAGTGGATATGGTCTGCAACCGGTGGAGCTTCCACTGCTTTATCCAAATGACCCAACCCAGACGCAGGCACAGTTACCCATAATTCCTGGCGTGTTTTCGACAATCAGAGCGTATGTAAAAACAGCGGAGTAACATAATATGATCCTTGTCACCGGCGGGGCCGGATATATTGGCAGCCATGCAGCTAAAGCAGCCAGCCTGCAAGGGCATGATGTTCTGGTGTTGGATAATCTTTCCTATGGACACCGTGAGTTTGCAAAATGGGGCAGTTTTGAAGAGGCTGATCTGGCTGACCTGCCCAGATTGCACCAGATATTTGCCCAATACCCAATTAAAGCTGTAATGCATTTTGCTGGCTTTGCATATGTGGGGGAATCTGTTACCAACCCTGCCAAGTATTACGCAAATAACCTTGCAAATACACTGAACCTGCTGGAGGCTATGCGTAAAGCCTGCGTAGACAAGTTCATCTTTTCATCCACCTGTGCCACCTACGGCATACCAGACCAGACCCCAATTACTGAAGATCATCCGCAACGCCCGATTAACCCTTACGGCAAAAGCAAGCTGATGGTGGAGCAGATACTGCAAGATTACAGCAGTGCATATAACCTGCGGTATGTTGCTTTACGTTACTTTAATGCTGCTGGTGCTGATCCTGATGGAGAGCTGGGTGAGTGGCATAATCCTGAGACACATCTGATTCCCCTTGCCCTTGATGCAGCAGTTGGAAAAGGTGAGCCACTCTCAATCTTTGGTACAGATTATCCCACCGATGACGGTACCTGCATACGTGACTACATTCATGTAACTGATCTGGCGGATGCCCATTTAAAGGCCCTTGACTACCTCTGTTCCCAGGGTAGCAGTCTGGCCCTTAATCTGGGAAATGGTCATGGTTTTTCCGTAAAGCAGGTTGTGGAAACAGTGGAGCAGATAACTGGCAAAAAAGTACCTGTGAAATTGGCTGGACGGCGTGCAGGTGATCCACCAATACTGATTGGCAGTGCAGAGAAAGCAAAATCTGTTTTAGGTTGGTTGCCACAACATAGTGGGTTGAATGAGATCATTACTACTGCATGGAAGTGGCAGCAGAAATTACGGGGTTTAACGATGTGAAAATTGCCAGCCGTCTTTGACGGTTGGAAGCAGGGGGTACCAGACAATGAGCCTGTTTATTGAACACCTGCTGCAACAACCAGAGTGTAAAACGCTAGAGTTTAAGCGTGACCTGTCATCACCCACAAACCTGCTTAAAACCTTGGTGGCTTTTGCCAACTCTGCTGGTGGACGATTGGTTATCGGGGTGGAGGATGACCGGCAGGTACGTGGTGTGGTTGATCCGCTGACTGAGGAAGAGCGTATATGTAATCTGATTGCCGATGGCATTGCACCACGTCTGGTGCCTAATGTAGAGCTACTTGGCATAGGTGAACAGACCATTCTGGCGGTGGAGGTCTTTCCAAGTAGCTTACGCCCGCATTATCTTAAAAAACAGGGCCCGGAACAGGGTGTTTATGTACGGCTTGGTTCAAGTAACCGTCAGGCAGGAGCCGATCTGATTGCGGAATTGCATCGTTCGGCACAGGGGGTGGTTTTTGATGAACTGCCAATGCCTGGGCTGAGTATGGAAGATCTGGATCTGGCTGCGGTACAAAGACTGTTCGGTTCTTCACGTATTATGGATGAGAAAGCCTTGATTACCCTTAGACTGCTCCGCAAAGAGCAGGGGCGGCTTGTGCCTACTCAGGGTGCCGTGTTGTTGTTTGGTAAGGCCAGAGAACTTCATTTTCCTGATGCCTGGGTGCAGTGCGGGCGTTTTCGTGGCACAGATAAAGTGCATATCTTTGATCATAATGAACTGCACGGGCATTTGCCGGATTTAGTGGAGGGTATAGAGCTGTTTCTTAAGAAACATGCCTTCAGGAGTGCAAAGTTTGGCACCATGCATCGCAAGGATGTCTGGAGCATTCCGTTGATTATCCTGCGTGAAGCTATAATTAATGCTCTGGTGCATAGCGACTACTCACAGCGTGGCACTCCCGTTAGAATTGCCTTTTTTGATGACCGTATTGATATTGAAAACCCTGGCTTGTTGTTGCCTGGTATGACGATTGAAGAGATGAAAAGTGGTGTATCAAGAATTCGCAACCCTGTCATTGCACGCATATTTCGGGAACTGGATTTGATTGAACAGTGGGGCAGTGGTGTACGGCGTATTTTTACGGAAGCAGCCAGACAAGGGCTTCCAGAGCCTGTATTCAGTGAAATATCCACCGGCATACGCTTGAGTATTTACCTTCAAGAACCGGTGCTGATCAGCGAAGCTACAGGGGCCCAGTCAGGGGCCCAGTCAGGGGCCCAGTCAGTCGATATTCTGCGGCAACTTGTATTAGGCCCGCAATCTGCCAGTGAATTGATGACGGCATTGGGGCTTAAGTCAAAGACAGGTGCTTTTAAGCGCACCATTAAAGGTCTGCTGGATACAGAGTGTATTGTCTACACCTTACCTGAAAGGCCGGATAGTCGGCTTCAAAAATACCGCCTGACAGACAGTGGGCGGCAGTTGCTGATGCCGACAGAAGATTAAATGCTGCACTGACCAGCTAACGTCTTAATTGTGTGGATATGGAATAAAAAGTTTAGAGGCATATAGGTATTCTGATATGAAAATAGTACATTTATGCACCACAGATCATGGTGGAGCTGCTAAAGCGGCTTATCGCCTTCATAAAGGTTTGCAAGCAATTGGGCTGGATTCAACCATGCTGGTTGTTGAAAAAAAGTCAAACGATATAAGTGTAGTCGTCTTGCCTTCAAAACGTTCGTATCAGCAGGGCGAACGTTTTTCAATTATTTGTCAGCACTGGCAGGCTGCACTGGATAACTATCCAAACCGGCCTGCGGGCCTTGAAATGTACTCCCACACCTTTAGTGATGTTGACTTTATGCAATGCAAGGAGATTCTGGAGGCTGATGTAATCAACTTACATTGGATTGCTGGCATGTTTGATTATGAAAATGCTGCACAGGCATTTAAGGGTAAAAAGCTTGTCTGGACATTGCATGATATGAATCCCTTTACTGGCGGATGTCACTATGCCGGTAACTGTACAGCTTACAAGAATGCATGTGGTGCATGCCCGCAACTAGGGTCAAATGTCAGCAATGACCTTTCCAGACTGGTTTTTGAGACAAAGGCTAATACTTACAAGCAGCTTGATCTTACTATAGTAACCCCCAGCAAATGGCTTGGCAGTTGTTCTGCCAGCAGTACACTTTTTGGGAAGTTCAGGCATGAGGTGATACCTTATGGCTTTCCACTCAATACCTTCAGACCTTTAGACAGGATGGATATACGACAGGGCTTATCTGTTTCTGAGGACACCAGGGTAATTCTGTTTGGAGCAGATAGTGTAACCAACCAGAGGAAAGGTTTTTTACTGCTACTGCAGGCACTGGTTGAGCTGAGTAAGATAAACTTACAGTATAAGCTGGTACTGGCCATCTTTGGCTCCTTAGATATTTCTGTTCAGATCCCCTGCTCTTTTCCTGTATTAACCTTTAACTATGTATCGGATGAATCAGACTTAGCTACTCTGTACAACTTGGCGGATTTATTTGTTTTACCTTCCCTGGAAGACAATCTGCCCAATACTGTGGTTGAGTCTTTGGCCTGCGGTACTCCTGTGGTTGCCTTTGATATTGGTGGACTACCGGACATGGTGGACCATAAGCAAACAGGTTATCTGGCTGCATGTGGTGATGTTGCTGAATTGGTTGATGGAATCCTCTGGTGTATTAACGAAGCACCAGAACATATACGTGATGCGTGTCGTGAAAAGGCAGAAAAGTTCTTTGCACTGGAAATGCAGGCATACCGCTATAAGCAGCTTTATGAGGCAAACATTGAACAGATACAGTTAAATTTTAAAAGTAACCTACCCAGGATAACAATGGTCACTTCCTCCTGCAACCAGGCAGAATATATAGAATCAACCCTTAACCAGAATCACCCTAATCTTGAGTCTATAGTCGCGGACAATGGTATTACTGCTCCTTTATTTTCAGTCATAATTCCGACGTACAATTCATATTCAGTTATTAGAAACGCAATAGACAGTGTAATTAAGCAAACATTACCAAACTTAGAAATAATAATTATAGATGGTTCATCTACTGACAATACTGTTGAAATAGTTGAATCATACAATGACGAACGTATAAAGGTTTTTTCGGAAAAAGATAAAGGTATTTACGATGCTATGAATAAAGGCATCAGGTGTGCCAGTGGTAAGTGGCTATTATTTTTAGGCAGTGATGATGTTATTTTTGACAATAATACCTTGAAAGCAGTTTCTAGTCATTTGAAGAGCAATAGTTTTTATTATGGTAATGTAAAAGTAAACGGAAATACAGGTTGGGCGCAGGATGGTGCTATTTATGATGGAGAATTTACGCTACAAAAACTATTACTAAAAAATATCTGCCACCAATCTATCTTTTACAATAGAGATGTAATTATAAAAAATGCAATAGAATTTAAATTGGAGTATCCCGTTTGTGCTGATTGGGATTTTAATTTAAAATGTTGGTCGATCAGTCCGTTCACACATATCCCGTTAACAATTGCCATCTTTAATGCAGGCGGTGTGTCAACAAAAAAAGTTGTTGATAGATTTTACGATAATTTATTATGCCACCTCACAGATTACTTTAATATAAATTCTATGCCAAAGCTGATGGAATTACTGCCGAAAGAGAGGCTTTACTTGTTGACTAAAAACAACTTGGCTGACACAAATTCATTAACACGGCTCATCGCCATACATCTCCCTCAATTTCACACCATCCCTGAAAATGATGAATGGTGGGGCAAAGGCTTCACAGAGTGGACAAATGTAAAAAAAGCTAAACCACTCTTTGATGGTCATTACCAGACACATGTACCGGCTGACCTTGGGTACTATGACCTGTCAGATCCTTCTTCATTAAAGGCACAGGCCGACCTGGCGGAGGAATATGGCATCCACGGCTTCTGCTTCTACCACTACTGGTTTAACGGTAAATTGCTGTTGGAAACCCCGCTCCACCAGATGCTGAATTCCGGAGAACCTGACTTCCCATTTTGCCTATGCTGGGCCAACGAAGATTGGACAAGGGCTTGGGATGGCAGGAGTGGCGAAGTTCTAATAGGCCAGAACTATTCTGATATTGATGACATCAGACACTTTTACTATCTGCTTAACTTTTTTGAGGATAAACGGTACATCAGGGTAAATGGTAAGCCTCTGTTCTTAGTCTACCGTGCAAGCAGATTGCCTGATCCTTTAAAAACTACTAACACCTGGCGTGAAATTGCAAGAAAAGCAGGGTTAGGCGAGCTTTATCTTTGCAGGGTGGAAAGCTGTGCTACTGAGCATAGTGATCCTACAGTATTAGGTTTTGATGCAGCAGTTGAGTTTCAGCCAGATTGGCATGCACTTGGACAAAGGTTGGAAAGACCTGAATATGGTACACACAGTGTCTATGACTATCCAAGCGTTGTTGTAAATATGTGTAAAAAACCTGCGGTACCCTATACTAGACACCCATGTGTTACACCTACATGGGATAACTCAGCACGGCGTAAGTCTGAAGCAGTTATCTTTATAAATTCCTCTCCAAAGGTCTATCAGCAATGGCTTAATCATGCTGTTAATTCAGTTCAGCATCTTCCGTCAGAAGAACGTTTGGTCTTTGTAAATGCTTGGAATGAATGGGGTGAAGGCAATCACCTGGAACCAGACCAGAGATTTGGGCGAGCATATTTAGAAGCAACTAAAACAGCGTTGCTAGATATAACTGCATATCAAGATAATCAGTTTGTTGCATCAATAATAATCCCAGTATTCAATAAAATTGAATGTACCAAAAACTGTATTAGATCACTTATCAATTCAATCAGCAATATAACTTATGAAGTTATTATAGTTGATAATGGTTCAACTGACGGTACCAGTGATTACTTGAAAAATCTTAAAGGTGATATAAAGATCATTAATAATCAAGAAAATGTCGGTTATACCATCGCCTGTAACCAAGGTGCATCTGTTGCACGTGGCAAGCATCTGGTATTCATTAATAACGACACCTTGCCTCATTCCCAGTGGCTGCAACACCTGATTACTACCGCTGAAAATGACCCGAAGGTCGGTGCTGTTGGAACCAAACTATTTTACCCCAACGGTACATTACAAGAATCAGGAGCTATTGTTGCTCAGGATGGATCTGCAATGAATTCAGGTAGGGGAGATGATCCAAATAGGGTGCTTTATAATATGGTAAGTGAGGTTGACTACTGTTCTGGATCGTATCTGCTAATACCAAGACAAATATTCAACAAATTAGGAGGCTTTGATAAAACTAACACCCCTGATTATTATGAAGAGACTGACTTTTGTTTCAGGTTGCGTGAACATGGTTATAAGGTTATCTATCAACCCCTGGCACAAATTATTCATTGTGGGTCAGTAACTGCTGGGCTTGGTAGTTAGCGTACTAACCTATTAAATAGATATTGCCCTAACACCACTGATAGACAATAAGTTTAACCGCTGTAAAAGTAACATAAAATGGCTTGAGTATTCTGCATGTGGTATTGCTGGTGTTTATAGTGATTTAGACCCATATTCAGACTGTATAGATCATGGCAAGACCGGCTTACTTGTGGGGTCTGATCCTGAACAATGGTATCAGGCGATTAAGCTGTTAATTGAAAATCCACAACTTAGAAAGTCAATGTCAGAAGCAGCTTATAAAGAGGTTGTTTCATGTTATGGCCTGGATAAAGCAGCAGCCAGGATGGATGAATTTCTGTCTTTGTACTTGCGTGTTTAGCCATAAACTGTTGACCGCCGATTAACACCGACAAACGCCGAAAAACCCTGCTTTTAGCCATAAATAAACACGAATATTCACAAATCTGTCACTGCGAGCGACTGCAAGGAGCGTGGCAGTCTTGTTTTTCATTCT
>CAZRKG010000088.1:0-8191 GCA_964600635.1 uncultured Geobacter sp.
GAAGATTAACTTACAGGGGCTGGCTGGCAGTACCCAGTGGCAAATATAGCGATTCTACTACAGAAACTGGATTTTTTCCATATTATGAAAATATGGTCTGCTTGTCTGTAGCAGCATAATCCACTATAATGCCTGATTACTATGAGCGAAAACAGTTTACACAACATTCTGGTTGAACGGGTACAGGCTGCCGGCAGAATCACCTTTGCTGAATATATGGCAGCCTGTCTTTATGAGCCTGGCCTGGGTTATTATACCTCCCCGGGCCGCAAGGTCGGGCTGGAGGGGGATTTTTACACCAGCATCACGGTACATGGCAGCTATGGTCGGGTACTGGCCCGAGAGATTGCAGCCTGCTGGCAGTCAATGGGTTGCCCTGATGAATTTACCCTGGTTGAGGTCGGGGCAGGTCATGGCCGCCTGGCCTGTGACATCATGGACTTTCTGGCAGAGCATCGGTCTGATTGCTATGCTGCCACCAAGATGGTGCTGGTGGAAAAGGAACCCAGTCTGGCAGAGGTGCAGGCCAGGTTGCTGTCCAACCACACTGAAAGGCTTTCCTGGTTGCAGCCGGACAAGCTGGCGGATTTCAGCTTCAAGGGGGTGCTTTACTCCAATGAGCTGCTGGATGCCATGCCGGTACACCGGGTTATCATGTCCGGTGATGGCCTGAAAGAGATCTATGTCACCCATGATGGTGAACAGTTTCAGGATGTTGCGGATCAGCCTTCCACCCCTGCCCTGGCCGAATACCTTGAAAAATACGGACTACCCCTGCATCCGGGACAGGAAACAGAGGTTTCACTGGCAGGTCTGGCCTGGTTTGATCAGGTGGCTGCTGCCCTGCAACAGGGCTTCATCATAACTGTTGATTACGGCTGGCCCAAGGCAGACCTGTACGCACCGGAAAGGAATCTGGGTACCTTGCTATGCTACTATCAGCATACTGTGGAGGACAACCCCTATCACCGCCAGGGACAGCAGGACATCACCAGCCATATCAACTTCAGTGCCTTAATGGAACGGGGGGAGGAGCTGGGGCTTAAAACGGTCTGGTTTGGGGAGCAGGCCAGCTTTCTGTTGTCTGCCGGTATTGTGGAAGAAATTCAACAGATTGAAGCCTCGGATCTGAGTGACAAGGAAAAGCTGAAATCACGACTGACCATCAAACGGCTGATCATGCCGGAAGGGGGCATGGGCAATACATTCCGGGTGTTGGTTCAGTCAAAGGCTGTGGATAATCCCCAGTTGGGCTGTTTGAAGGGAATTACTATATGAGTATGAATCTGGATGCAGATAGAATTAAGGCGATAGTGTTTGATATGGACGGCACCCTGTATATTTCTGAACAGATGGAACATGGGGTCTGGGAGTCTGTTTCACGCTATGCCGGAGAGCTGCTGTCGGTCTCATCCCAGGAGGGTGGCAGGCAGATTATGGACCTGCGTAAAAGGCTGACTGAGGAGCGGGGTACGTTACAGACCCTGGCTGTGGCCATTGTGGAGCTTGGCGGCACTGTGGAAGAGATGCACCGTCGTTTTGCAGCAGAGCTGGACCCCACGGGTAAGATTAATCCTGACCCCAGGGTAAAGCCGCTGGTTGAACAATTGGGGGCCTGCTACACAAGCTGGCTGCTGACCAATAACAACCGTACCTTAACAGATAAAATTTTGACAGAGCTTGATTTAAACGGCAGTTTTGAAAAGGTAATCACCATCGATGATACCTGGCTGCCCAAACCACATCAGGGGCTGCTGGACAAGATTCTGTCTGAACTGGCCCTGCCGCCAGAACAGGTGCTGTTTGTAGGGGATCGTTATGATATTGACCTGCGGCTGCCGGAAGAGCGTGGCTGTCCGATTTTTTTAACAAAAACCATTGATGAACTGATGCAGTTGCAGGTGTTATTCCCTGAGAATCAGATATAAAGGTAATCCTTGTCCCTGTTTAAACTTTCCAGCCCATATATACCCCGTGGTGATCAACCCCAGGCCATAGCAGAGCTTTCTGAAGGTGTGCTACGTGGCGATAAGCATCAGGTGCTGCTGGGGGTAACCGGTTCTGGCAAGACCTTCACCGTTGCCAATGTGATTGCCCAGACCGGAAGGCCGGCTTTGGTGCTGGCTCCCAACAAGACCCTGGCGGCCCAGTTGTACGGCGAGTTTAAGGAGCTGTTTCCTGAGAATGCAGTGGAGTATTTTGTATCCTACTACGATTATTATCAGCCAGAGGCGTACCTGCCCAACAGTGACACCTTTATTGAGAAAGACTCCTCCATAAATGACGAGATTGACAAACTGCGGCACTCTGCCACCCGCTCGCTTTTAACCCGTCGGGATGTAATCATCGTGGCCTCGGTCTCCTGCATCTACGGCATCGGTTCACCAGAGGCTTACAAGTCAATGCACATCTTCTTCCATCAGGGGGATGAATATGGCCGTGATCACCTGCTGAAGAAGCTGGTGGAGATCCAGTATGAGCGGAATGATACTGATTTCCACCGTGGTACCTTCCGGGTGCGGGGTGATGTGATTGAGGTTTTTCCGGCCTACGATAGTGAGCGTGCCCTGCGGATTGAGTTTTTTGGAGATGAGGTGGAGTCCATCGCCCAGATTGACCCCTTGCGTGGCCTTGTGCTGCAAAAATTGTCCAAATGTGCTATCTACCCTGCCTCCCATTATGTCTCCACCAAAGAAAATATGGAGCGGGCAGTGGAGCAGATCCGGCTGGATCTGGAGCAGAGGCTCCGTTATTTTCAGCAAAACAATAAGCTGCTGGAGGCCCAGCGGCTTGAGCAGCGAACCTTTTATGATATTGAGATGATGGAAGAGATGGGCTTCTGCCAGGGGATTGAAAACTACTCCCGCTATCTGGATGGCCGTCAACCCGGAGAGCCGCCCTTTACCCTACTTGATTATTTTCCCGATGATTTTGTGCTGTTTACCGATGAATCCCATATCACCATCCCCCAGGTTGGGGGGATGTACCGTGGTGATCGCAGCCGGAAAGAGACCCTGGTGGAGTACGGTTTTCGACTGCCCGCTGCCCTGGATAACCGTCCCCTGAATTTTCAGGAGTTTGAGGAGCGGATCAGGCAGGTGGTGCATGTCTCGGCAACACCGGCTGATTATGAACTGAAGCAGTCTGAAGGTGTTTTTGTGGAGCAGGTGATCCGCCCCACCGGACTGGTTGACCCGCCGATTGAGGTCAGACCGGTAACAGCGTCCACACAAACTGATGCCGCCACAAAAATGAGGGGAGCTACAGTCCAGGTCAGGGGCAGCGGTTTTGGCCAGGTTGATGACCTGCTCCATGAAGTCCGTCAGACCATTGCCAAGGGTGAGCGGGTGTTGGTTACAACCCTGACCAAGCGGATGGCAGAGGAGCTGACAAACTATTATCAGGAGCTTGGCATCCGGGTCCGTTATCTCCATTCAGATATTGATACCATTGAGCGGATGCAGATTCTGCGTTCCCTGCGGTTGGGGGAGTTTGATGTTCTGGTGGGGATCAACCTGCTACGGGAGGGGCTTGATCTGCCGGAAGTCTCACTGGTGGCTATTCTGGATGCAGATAAAGAGGGCTTTCTACGCTCCACCCGCTCCTTAATCCAGACCTGTGGACGGGCAGCCCGTAATGTGGATGGCAGGGTGCTGATGTATGCTGACACCATCACCAGATCAATGCGGGCCTGCATTGATGAGACCGAACGGCGGCGAACCAAACAACTGGCCTGGAATAAAGAGCATGGCATCACCCCCCAGACCGTGAAAAAGGGGATGCGAACAATCCTTGAATCAATTGAGGAAAAGGATTACGCCAGTCTGCCCCTGGTTGCCGAACCTGGCGAGAGCTACGGCCTGCCACTGAAAGAGATCCCCAAACTGGTTAAAAAGTTGCGTAAAGAGATGCTGGCCGTAGCCAAAGAGCTGGATTTTGAAAAGGCAGCCGCGTTGCGGGATAGGATCAAAGAGCTGGAAGCAACAGAGCTGAAGCTTCGTTAAAACAGAAATGACGGATTACAATTTCAGATCGCAGAAGACGCTTTGATATGGAATTGGAATGATACTCAGGAGATACAGACAGATGCCGATTGACCTGTTAGCAGTTGAAAAGCCTGCCCGTTACATGGGGGGTGAAATGGGGTCTGTTATCAAGCAGGATGCTGACTTCAGGATGGTACTGGCCTTTCCTGATCTGTACGAAGTTGGCATGAGTCACTTGGGATCAAGGATTCTGTACAGCATACTCAACAATCTGGACAATGTTGCGGCAGAGCGGGCCTATGCCCCCTGGCCAGATATGGCTGCCCTGATGAAGGCGACCGGCCAGCCCCTCACAACCCTTGAAACCGGTACACCACTGGCAGAAACCGACCTGATCGGTTTTACCCTGCAATATGAGCTGGCCTGTACCAATATCCTGTATATGTTGAAACTGGCTGGTATCCCTTTCAGGGCTGAACAGCGGGATGCAGGCTGGCCGATCCTGATAGCTGGCGGACCAGGTGCATACAACCCTGAGCCGTTGGCACCGTTTTTTGATGCCTTCCTGCTGGGGGATGGCGAAGAAGCTGTGGTGGAGATTGCAGCAGCAGTACAGAGCTGGCGGCAGTCTGGTACTGATAAAAAACAGCTTCTGGAGCAATTGGCACAGATTGATGGCATCTATGTGCCCTCATTTTTTGAAGTCAGCTATAATCAGGATAATACCCTGGCGGCCATTACCCCTTTGAAGCAGGGTTACAGCTCTGTCAAACGACGCTTTTTAACTGATCTGGAGACGGCACCGTTCCCTGATAATCCCATTACCCCTTTTTTGAAAACAATCCATGACCGTGTTTCGGTGGAGGTGGCCCGCGGCTGCACCAGTGGCTGTCGTTTCTGTCAGGCAGGCTACATTTACCGTCCCTTGCGGGAGCGATCACCAGAACAGATCAGCCGCTTGATTGACAGTTCCCTTGCCAACAGCGGTTATGGTGAAATCTCTCTGCTTTCCCTTTCCACCGGTGATTATAGTTGCATCGGGCCGTTGTTGCAGCACCTGATGCAACGCCATGCCGAAAATCGGGTTGCGGTTTCCCTGCCATCACTGCGGGTAGGAACCCTTACCCAGGAGCTGATTGAAGAGATCAGAAAAGTACGCAAAACCGGCTTTACCCTAGCACCGGAAGCTGGTACAGATCGGCTGCGTCAGGTTATCAACAAGGGGATTACAGAGCAGGATCTGCTGGAAGGAGCCTGCAATATCTTCTCTGCTGGCTGGCGGCTGATCAAGCTCTACTTTATGATGGGGCTGCCGACTGAAACCTGGGATGATCTGGCGGCAATCCCTGATCTTGCCCGTCAGGTCAAGAACCAGGCCAGACGTTGTGGTGGTCAGGGCGAGGTTAATGTGGCTGTCAGCACCTTTGTACCCAAGCCCCATACGCCGTTTCAGTGGCATCGCCAGCTTTCTCTGGCAGAGATTCGGGAACGGCAGCAGTTTCTAAGGACAGAGCTGCGGAAACGCAAGCTGAACTTCAAGTATCAGGAAGCAGAGCTGTCGTACCTGGAGGGGGTTTTTGCCCGTGGAGATCGCCGTCTGGCCGATGCAATTGAACAGGCGGTGGAGCTGGGGGCCTGCTTTGATGGCTGGCGGGAACATTTCTCTCTGGAACGCTGGCTACAGGCGTTTGAAGCCTGTAAAATTGACCCGGACTGGTATCTCAGGGAACGGCATCTGGATGAACTGCTGCCCTGGGATCATCTGAATGCAGGGCTGGATAGAGAGTTCCTGTTGCAGGAACTCTCCAGAGCAAAGGCAGAGCAGGCAACACCGGACTGCCGCCAGGATAGTTGCAGCAACTGCGGTGTCTGTGACTTCAAGTCCATCAGAAATCATCTGACCAGCTCTGTCCTGTCAGAAATAGATTCGTCCGGGGATAAAACCGCCACCGAACCGCACAAGCGTCGCCTGCGGATGCGGTTCAGCAAACAGGGCCAGATCCGCTACCTGAGCCATCTGGAGCTGATTAACCTGTTTACAAGGGCGGTACACCGTGCCGGAATCCCTGTACTGTATAGCCAGGGCTTTAACCCTCACCCACGTTTTTCCTTTGGTACTGCCACATCGGTGGGTGTTGAGTCCCTTGCTGAATATCTGGATATTTTTGTGGATGGAATGTCGCCACAGGCAGTTCAGGAAGCCCTTAACAGAGTACTGCCCAAGGGTATGCGGATTCTGGAGGCAGGTGAGGTTGATCTTAAGGCTGATTCCCTTTCTACTTTAATAATTGCCACAAATTATCGTATAAAGCTGGATGGCTATGATTCTGAGCTGCTGCATAAACAGGCTATGCAGTTTATGGCAATGGAGTCCTTTGTCATCACCCGTGCTAAAAAAGGTGGTAGCCAGAGTATTGATTTACGGGCAGAACTTGAAAGCCTGGCTGCAAGTCAGAATCAGTTGGAACTGACCATCAGACGGGGTAAGCCTGCTGAGGTTGCCGCTGCCATTACCGGTCTGGCAATTGATGAGCTGCCACAAGTTACTATTGAAAAATTATCGGTTATTTTCAGTTCAGAACCTTATTAAAACTTCATATACACAGAGGTACCAAGATGTCTTCAGAACTCGTCATTAATGTTACCGCCCATGAAACAAGGCTGGCCCTGATTGAAAGGGAGACTATCGCCGAGCTTTATATTGAGCGGACCCGTGAAAAAGGGATTGTCGGTAATATCTACAAAGGTCGTGTTGTACGGGTGCTGCCCGGAATGCAGGCCGCCTTTGTGGATATAGGTCTTGAGAAAGCTGCCTTCCTGTATGTGGCCGATGTCTTCGATACTATTGAAGAGTTTGAAAGCATGATGGAGGCGGAAAATCAGGATGAAGTTATGGATGACAGTGAACTGAATCAGGAATACAGGGTGCTGCATCCGATTGAGGATCTGTTGCAGGAAGGACAGGAACTGCTGGTGCAGGTTTCAAAGGAGCCGATCGGTACCAAAGGGGCCAGAATAACTGCCCATATTTCTTTGCCTGGCCGTCATCTGGTTTATATGCCCACCGTTGACCATGTTGGCATCTCCCGCCGGATTGAGGATGAAGAGGAACGGGAGCGTCTGCGTGAGCTGGTGGAAAAACTGAGACAGCCAGGCTGCGGGTTTATTGTGCGGACAGCATCGGAAGGAAAATCCGAAGAAGAGCTGCGTTCAGATATGCAGTATCTGGCCAAGGTCTGGGCTGAAATCAGCAAGAAAAAGGAGAAGGCTTCTGCTCCAAGCCTGATTCATGCTGATCTGGATGTGGTCCAGAAGGTTGTACGGGATATTGTGACCGATGATGTCAAACGAATAGTGGTGGATTCCAGGTCTGACCATGAGCGGATTGTGCAGTTTATCTCCACCTTTATGCCCAAAATGAAGTCTTCTGTTGAACTTTATGATGAAGAGGAGCCTATTTTCGACCAGTATGGCCTGGAGGTGGAGATCAGCCGTGCCCTTGGGCGTAAAGTCTGGCTGAAATCAGGTGGTTACATCATCATAGAACAAACCGAAGCCCTGGCTGCCATTGATGTCAATACTGGCCGTTTTGTTGGTAAACATAACCTGGAAGATACAATTCTCAAGACCAATCTTGAGGCGGTTAAGGAAATCGCCTATCAATTGCGTCTGCGTAACATAGGTGGCATCATTATTATTGATTTCATAGATATGGAAAAAGAGGTTAATCGGGAAAAGGTTTATGCTGCCTTGGATGATGCCCTGAAAGGGGATAAATCAAAGACAAATATCCTGAAGATCTCTGATCTGGGGTTGGTGGAGATGACCCGCAAGCGGGTCAGGGAAAGCATAGGCCGGATGATGTGTGAGCCTTGTCCATATTGCGAAGGCCGCGGCTATGTAAAATCAAAAACCACAGTATGCCACGAAATCTTCCGTGAATTGCGGCGGGAGATGCTGGACATCCGCGGTACCAAGCTGCTACTGACCGTCAATCCACAGGTGGCGGATCTGTTGTATGATGAAGAACGGCGTGGGCTGGATGAGCTGGAAAAAAAATTCAAAAAACGGGTCACAGTTCGGGCCAAACCTGGCTTTCACCAGGAGCAGTTTGAGGTAATCATAAGTTGATGTTGCAACAGGTCTGCCTTGCAGGGGCGGTGCGATCCTTCGGGATTTCACCGCCTTTTTTGTTGCTGCCGGGC
>CAZRKG010000089.1:0-8111 GCA_964600635.1 uncultured Geobacter sp.
GCTGATTGAATCCAGTGTGGTGGTAACTTCACACAGCAAAGACCTGGCCCTGCCTGGCGAGCGGATCGGCTACCTGGCTGTGAACCCACAACTGGAAACAGCCATGCAGTTCATAGAAGGGGCTGTTTTCAGCAACCGCACCCTGGGCTTTGTAAATGCACCGGCCCTGATGCAGCGGCTTGTAACCGGATTGCAGGATCTGTCGGTGGATATTGCAGCCTACCAGCCTGGTCAAGCCGGATGGTGCCTTTTACCTGTTCCCGAAATCACCCATTGCCGATGATGTGGAGTTTGTAAAACAGGCCCAGAAGCAGCATATTCTGCTGGTGCCTGGTTCCGGCTTCGGGGCACCGGGCTACTTCAGAATCGCCTACTGTGTTGACAGTGGTATAATTGAACGGAGCCTGCCAGCCTGGGAACGTCTGGCCAGGGAATATGGCCTGACCGGCAGATAATAATGGATCAGCTTCAACAGATACTGCACAAAGCAGCAGATTTACACCATCAGGGGCAGCATAACGCTGCCCTTGCTCTTTATGAACGTGCAGTCAGCCACTGGCCCGATGAGCCTATGCTCTGGAATAACCGTGGCAACAGCCTGCTGGAGCTGACCCGCTTTGCAGAGGCAGCAGAAAGTTATCGTCGGGCATTGCACCACCTGCCCCAACTGCACGATGCCAGGGTGGCACTTGCCACCTGTCTGCAAGCCCTCGGTCAACTGGATGATGCCATGTTGGAGCTTGAGACAGTGCTGCATCAGGCACCTGACCATGCTGAGGCCCACTGGAACAACGGCCTGTTACTATTGCTGGCCGGTGATTATGAACATGGCTGGTCAGAATATGAATGGCGTTGGCGTAAACGCAACTTCACCTCACCTGGCCGCAGCTACAATGCACCTCGCTGGGCAGGTGAACCACTTAGCGGCAGGTCAATCCTGATCCATGCTGAACAGGGCTTTGGTGACACCCTGCAATTCTGCCGTTACCTGCCTGCTTTGGCACAACAGGGGGCCAGAGTACTGTTTGAATGCCACCTGCCCCTGGTCAGGCTGATGACAAGCCTTGGGCCAGGCATCACCTGCTATCCCTTTGGCAGTTGCCATGAACCGTTTGACTACTACCTGCCGCTGTTGTCCCTGCCTGCCATCTTGGGAACCAGCCTGGCAACCATCCCCAATCACCTGCCGTACCTGTCTGCATCAACAGACTGCAAACTGTTTTGGCAGAATAGCCTGACCATATTCAGACAGCCCAGAGTTGGCCTGTGCTGGGCAGGCAAAACCTATCCAGATCCGCTCAGAAGCTGTCCGCCAGAACTGTTGCAGCCATTATCTGCGATTGAACAGATTGACTTCTTCTCCCTTCAAATCGGAGACCCAGGGCTGGTTGGACCCCTTAAGCTGTATGACCTGACCATATTGATTAAGGATTTCAGCGACAGTGCCGCCTTAATAGAACAGCTTGACCTGGTAATCACCATTGATACAGCCGTTGCCCATCTTGCAGGTGCCCTGGGAAAGCCAGTCTGGCTAATGCTGCCCTTTGCACCGGACTGGCGTTGGGGCTTAAACAGGGATCACAGCCCCTGGTACCCGGGTATGCGACTGTTCAGGCAAAAGGTACAGAGAAATTGGCAGGATGTAGTTAATACAATTGTATCGGAATTACGAATACTAATTAGCTGAAAAGATGTTTTGATAACTTGCAGGTAGATTTATATGGTGGTTTATCGGAGATTACGCAGAAGAGAAAAGGCGGATGACAGTTGTTACACCGTCACCCGCCCTGTTTATATTACTCTTTTGTATTTGCTGCTTTTCTGGCCAGGCTGTCTTTACGACCCTGAACCAGTTTGGCCCCCAGGTCTTTTTCCAGTGCAGTCTGCCGACGTGCTTCCGAGTAGCTTTTGGCTGCAAGTGCTGTTTTGGCAGGAAAGTCATATTTTTTACGGTACTCTTTAGGCTCCATGTTATGGGCCTTCTTAAGATGACGTGCCAATGTTTTAAAGCCACCCTGGCCGCATTCCAGACAGATGATCTGATCTTTCTGAATAGACCGCTTTGGATTTAAAGCAGGCTTATCATCTTTTTCTGCCACTGTCTCAGCTACAGCACCATCATCGTTAAGCTGCTTAAGGGTTGAAAATACAGTTTGAATCTCTTGCACAAGATCTTCAGAGCTTATCTCTGATTTTGCTGCATGGGCTGATACAATTGCTGCGGTTAACTCAACAAGTACTGATGACATAGTAATCTCCCTTCAAGATTGTTCTATAATAAACTGAAAGACCCTTGTAACAATAGACTGAACAGATTGCAACCAGTTTTAATAGAGTTACTTTATTATCTATAGAAAAAGGTTTGACCTGCTCAACAACTGTCTGCTATTTTTGGCATTTTGTAATTTCTGGAGAGGTTTTTTGCCATGCCCTGTATTGTAATTGAAGAGGAACGTTGTAAAGGCTGTGGATTATGCACCATCGCCTGCCCAAAACAGTTGGTTACATTAAGTACAACCCCCAATGCCCTGGGTTATACCCTGGCGGAATTCAGCAACCCCGAGCAATGTACCGGTTGTTGTCTATGTGCTGAAATCTGCCCTGATGTTGCCATTACCGTCTTTAAGGAGGTGTCAAAGTGAGTGCTGCACCTCAGAAGAAATTTGTCAAAGGTAACGAAGCGGTTGCAATGGCTGCCATAGAAGCTGGCGTTAAATGCTACTTCGGTTATCCGATCACCCCCCAGAGTGACATCCCGGAATACCTGTCCCGCGAGCTGCCAAAAGTTGGCGGCACCTTCATCCAGGTGGAAAGCGAAATCGGTGCTATCAACATGGTGTTGGGTGCCTCTGCTTCCGGTGTCAGGGCCATGACATCATCCTCCGGCCCAGGCATTTCGCTCAAGCAGGAGGGAATCTCATACATGGCAGGCTCTGAGCTGCCCGGTGTGATTGTAGACATCATGCGGGCCGGCCCGGGTCTGGGTGGTATTGATGCTTCCCAGGCTGACTACCATCAGGCCACCAAAGGTGGCGGTCATGGTGGCTACCGGATTATTGTGCTGGCACCAAATTCAGTACAGGAGATGTACGACCTGACCATGCTGGCCTTTGACCTGTCCGATATATACCGGATGCCTGCCATGGTACTGGCCGATTCTGTATTGGGGCAGATGAAGGAATCCATCACGCCCAATCCCCGCCCTGTAGTTGCTCTGCCTGCAAAGGACTGGGCTGTACGTGGCACAGAAGCTGGCAGTCAGAATGTGGTCAAATCCCTTTATCTGGGGGATGGCGAGATGGAAAAATTCCATTGGAAGATGCACAGCCGCTATCAGGAACTGGCGGAGAAGGAATCCCGCCATGAGGAGTACCAGACCGAAGATGCAGAGCTGATTGTCACCGCCTTTGGTGCAACATCACGCATAGCACGCACAGCGGTGGAGATGGCACGTACAGATGGATTAAAGGTTGGCCTGATGCGTCCGATCACCCTCTTCCCCTTCCCTAAAACAGCTTATGCAGCCCTTTCAGAACATTGCAAACGCTGGCTGACCATAGAGCTTTCCACCGGCCAGATGGTGGATGATGTCAGGCTGGCGGTGGCAAGGGATGCTGATGTGGATTTCTATGGCCGCCCCCCTGGTGCAGGGTCACTGCCCACACCGGAAGAGCTGTTAAATCAGATCAGGAAGCAATTTGAGGTAAACAAGCCATGAAGCAGGTATTTACAAAACCCGACAGCCTGAAGGATGTACAGACCCATTTCTGCCCTGGCTGCCATCACGGCACAATCCACAGGCTGGTGGCCCAGGCTATGGATGATTTTGGCATTGCTGAAAAAACAATCGGCTGTGCCTCTGTGGGCTGCTCTGTTTTTCTTTACGGATACTTTAATATTGATGTGGTGGAATCCCCCCACGGACGGGCACCGGCAGTTGCAACCGGTGTAAAGCGGGCCAGACCGGACAGGATTGTCTTCACCTACCAGGGGGATGGTGACCTGGCTGCCATCGGCACTTCAGAGATCATCCATGCTGCCAACCGTGGCGAAAATATCACTGTAGTATTTGTCAACAACACCACCTATGGCATGACCGGCGGCCAGATGGCACCCACCACAATGCCTGGACAGAAAACATCCACCTCCCCCTATGGGCGGGATGTTGCCAATGACGGCAAACCGTTTAAAATGGCGGAGCTTCTCTCAAATCTGGATGGCGTAGCCTATTCAGCCCGTGTGGCTCTTAACAGCCCTAAAAACGTACTGCATGCAAAAAAGGTGATTAAAACCGCCTTCCAGTACCAGGTGGAGCAGAAAGGGTTTGCATTTATAGAGGCACTTTCATCCTGCCCCACAAACTGGGGCATGAACCCACTGGCAGCCAACGAACGGGTTGGACAAGAGATGATACCCTACTTTCCACTGGGGATTTTCAAGAATACCGCAGACCTGTAATTCCAACTCCAGATCGAAGATGGATTTCAGGCGGTGAGGCGATCGGCGACGAAGGCGTACAGGTAGTACGTTGAGGAGCCGATAACGAGCCAACGAAGAAGACGCTTTGATATGGAATTGGAATAAGAAAGGATTTTAGATATGCGATTTGATGTTTTTTTTGCAGGTTACGGCGGTCAGGGTGTGCTAATGGCTGGCAACCTGCTGTCATACGCTGCCATTCATGAAGGAAAAAACGTATCTTTCTTCCCTGCCTACGGGGTGGAAAAAAGGGGCGGCTCTGCCATGTGTACTGTAGTTATCAGCAAGGGTGATACCGGCTCTCCTGTTGTGGGTGAACCATCGGCATCCATTATCCTGAACCAGTTATCCTTTGATAAATATGCAGATAAGGTCAAACCAGGCGGAATCTGCATTGTCAACAGCTCATTGATCAACCTTGACGGGGTAGTATTGGAAGGACGTGAACTGATCGACATCCCCATGAACCAGATCGCCATAGATCTTGGGGATGTGCGGATGGTAAACATGGTGGCCTGTGGTGCCTATGTCACTGCCACAAACGCCCTTAAACTGGAATCATTACAGGAAGCATTAAAAGACACCCTGCCGGAAAGAAACCACCGCCTGATACCAGCCAACCTGAAGGCAATCCAGGCCGGTGCCGAAGCAGTTTTTGCTGCACGAAAGGCTTGACTTACAACACCAGCTTTGCTATATATTCTGTCTCTTTTAAAGGGGTGTCGCCAAGCGGTAAGGCACCGGATTTTGATTCCGGCATTCCTAGGTTCGAATCCTGGCACCCCTGCCATAAAACACCAAAGCACTTACGGGATTTCCTGTAAGTGCTTTTTTTATACCCTGCTGACAGACCAGTTACAGAACCTGCAATGACAGGAACAACAAGCGGTGGTTCGTCACTGCGATGATCTACAGGGTCGTGGTAGTCTATTGACTGTTACAGAGTGGCTAGATTTGTGTACATTCTTGGTAAAATAAGGTTTTTTTCTACGTCATAAGTGTCCCCTGTGTTAAAATCTCTTTTGTGTAAACAAGTATGTCACAAGGTTGGACAGACCGGTTTGTGTGGAAATTAGAAAAAACAGGTGCAATTATGGAACTACAAAAGCTCCCAATCGGTATACAAACATTCAGTGAAATCAGAAAAGATAACTACATCTACATAGACAAAACTGCCATTGCCTATCAATTACTGCAAAAATACAAATACATCTTCCTCTCCCGCCCCAGAAGATTTGGCAAAAGCCTGTTTCTGGATACCTTGCGAAACATCTTTGAAGGCAACAAACAACACTTCAAAGGACTTGCCATAGAAGACAAGTGGGATTGGGACAAAAAACATCCTGTAATCCACATCAGCTTTGTAAAAGGGATGATAGAAAGCAGAGAAGACCTGGACAGATCTATCATGAGAACTTTGAAAGAAAATCAAACCAGGCTGGGCATAGAATGTGGAAGCGATCTAAGCCATGAAGACTACTTCAACACCATGATTCAGGAATGCTACAAAAAATATCAGGAAAAGGTAGTAATTCTTGTAGATGAATATGACAAACCAATCCTTGACAGTATCGCAAATGAAGAAGTTGCAAAAGAGATAAGAAACGGACTTGTAAATCTCTACAGCGTAATCAAAGGGAGTGATGAATATCTGCGTTTCGCATTCCTTACCGGAGTAAGCAAATTTGCAAAAACCTCCATCTTCAGCGGACTAAACAACATAGTAGATATATCTCTTAACCCAGAGTTTGGCGACATCTGCGGATACAGTCAAAACGACGTAGAAACAACACTTGCTGATCACCTAAAAGGTGTAGATATGGAGAAGCTAAAAGAGTGGTACGATGGCTACAACTTTTTGGGTAACTCCATGTATAACCCGTTTGATATATTGCAGTTTATCGCCAACAGTTTCATATATAGGGATTATTGGTTTGAGAGCGGAACACCGACATTTCTGATGGAACTGATCAAGCAAAACAGCTACTTCGTACCAGCTCTTGCTGATCTAAATGTAGATGAAAAACTGCTCTCCAGTTTTGATATAGACAACCTTGATCTTGAAGTAATCTTGTATCAGGCAGGCTATCTCACTATCAAAAAAGTAGAGATAGATGAATACGAAAATATTGTCTACACGCTTGCAATCCCAAATAGAGAAGTCAAATCAGCCTTCAACAAACAGATCATCACGTATCTATACAAAGACAATACTCTAAATGCAAGACCTCTAGGCAAAGCCCTAAGCGAAGAGAATTTGGATGACTTTAGAATAGCTTTGCAATCGATATTTGCCTCAATCCCCTATCACAACTACACAAACAACTACATTCAGAACTACGAAGGCTTTTATGCAAGCGTAGTCTATGTATATCTACAATCTTTGGGGCTAAACATAATCGGCGAAGATGTGAGCAATAAAGGACGGATTGACCTTACCATCAAGCTACCAAACGCAATCTACATCATAGAATTTAAAGTAGACGGCACTTCAAATGCACTTGATCAGATCAAAGAAAGAAACTATGCAGAGAAATACAAGGCTGCAAAGAAAAGTATTTATCTGGTCGGTATTCACTTTGATAGTAGCGAAAAAAACATCAACAAGTTTGAGTGGGAGCTGCTTGCTGCACCCTGAATGACTGATGGGCGACGCAAGCCCCACCCCTACAGTAATGTGTCATAAACAATGGGACATTGCGAGAACTGCGAACGAAGTATGTCAGAGCTAAGCAATCTCAATCAGATTGCCACGGCCTTTGGCTTCGCGATGACGGGAAAAGAACTGTCATTGCGAGCGGAGCGAAGCAATCTCAAGACTGCCACGTCGGCCTGATGGCCTCCTCGCAGTGACGGATTTATGAAGATTCGTGTTCATTCGTGGCTAAAAAGGTGTAAATCGGCGGTTTACGATTTTGTATGCAGATAAACAGAAATGGCAAGGTTTGAGTAGTGAAAAAACAACACGAGATGACTGACCTAATCCTCTACACCACTGAAGACGGCAAAACACGTCTGGAACTTCGCTTGGAAGAGGATACGGTCTGGCTTTCACAACTGGAAATTGCCGAACTCTTTCAAACCAGTAAACAAAATATCAGTAAGCATATAAAGGCAATTTTTGACGACCAGGAATTAACTCACGGGGCAACTGTCAACCAAAAGTTGACAGTTCAAACCGAAGGTGAGCGTGAGGTACAGCGCGAGCTTACTTTATATAACCTGGATGTAATTCTTGCAGTTGGCTACCGAGTACGCTCTGTGCGTGGCGTACAGTTTCGTCGCTATGCTTCCACGGTTCTAAAAGAATATCTGAAAAAAGGCTTTGCCTTGGATGATACGCGCCTGAAAGGCCTGGGTGGGGGCGACTACTGGAAAGAACTTTTAGACCGCATACGTGATATACGCTCCAGCGAAAAAGCCTTATATCGCCAAGTGCTAGACCTATACGCCACTAGCCAAGACTACGACCCCAAAAGCGAAGCAACGCTATCCTTCTTCAAAATGGTACAAAATAAGCTGCACTACGCAACCAGCTTGCAAACAGCACCAGAGCTGGTATTTAACCGTGCAGACAGCAACAAAGATTTTATGGGGCTAACCACCTTTACAGGTGCCATACCCACACTGCA
>CAZRKG010000090.1:0-8039 GCA_964600635.1 uncultured Geobacter sp.
CTTCGTCGCCGATCTCCTCGCCGCCTTGAATCCATCTTTGATCTGGAGTTGGAATTACTTTATATGCAACGGTACAGATTTTTGTACGTTTAGCCAACTCCATCCGTGGCAGATTAAGGCATGGCAAGTTTTTCTGCAAGCCTGTGTAACACCGTTGCAGCTCCTGCAAAGTTCAGTCTCTTCAGATGAGCAGAAATATCATGCTGCTCCTGCTGGTAATGTTCGCCAAGTGCATGCTGTAGCTGATCAAAGGCCCGCAAGGCTGACATGCTCTGCTTATCCAGCAGTGTTGCCAGCCAGGCCACCAGTTGCTCAACCTCTGCCATATTACCAACAGGTTGGTCTGAAAATGTCGGATCAGGCTGGTCTTGTGGTGGTGCTGTTACAGCCGGAGCCTCCACCAGTGACTGATTTTTGGGTAACTTCATGCTGATATAAAAGGCAAAGGTACTGCCATGACCTTCCTGGCTGGCAAAGCGTAGTTCACCACCCATCAGCCGAACCAGCTCATTACTGATGGAAAGCCCCAGACCTGTACCACCAAAGCGGCGGGATATGCTGCTGTCAGCCTGGGTAAATGGCCTGAACAGGCTTGACTGATGTTCCTGGGCAATGCCAATACCGCTATCCTGCACCCTGAACCGGATCAGTGCCTGATGTTCATCACGGGACAGTTGGTTGGCAAAAAGAATTACAGTGCCCTGTTCCGTAAACTTAATTGCATTGGAAAGCAGATTATTGATGATCTGACCCAGCCGAACCGGATCACCAATTACCCGTTGAGGCAGATCAGGGTCCAGCTCGTAACGTAGTTCCAGCCGTTTCTCCTCGGCCTTGGGCTGCATCAGACTGATGGAGTTCTGTAGCATAAGAGGCAGGTTCATGGTGGATTCCTGTAACTCCATCTTACCGGCCTCAACCTTTGAAATATCAAGAATATCATTGATAATTACAGACAGGCTGCTGGAAGCCCCGATGATCAGATCCAGATACTCGGTCTGTTTTTCATTCAGATCTGTTTCCTTCATAAGATGGGCCATACCGTGGATAGCATTCATAGGGGTACGGATCTCATGGCTCATAACAGCCATAAAGCGGGATTTGGCCTGGTTTGCCGCCTCGGCAGCCTGAATAGCCTCATTAAGTCCATGTTCCGCTGTTTTCTGCTCTGTAATATCAACCACAACCCGCACAAGGTTCTGAACACGTTTATATTTGTCATGGATAGCTGCTACCGACAGATCTGCCCATACAATCTGATTATTCCTGGTTCTGAACCGTTTTTCCAGGCGATACTCAGTCCGCTTGCCATCCAGGATAGCCTGAAAAAGCTCCAGCTCCTGTACCAGATCATCCTCCTGGGTAATGGTCATAAAATCCAGGCCGATCAGCTCTTCCGGCTCATAGCCCAACAGACTGGCAAAACATTTATTAATATGTAACAGGCGGCCATCAGGATCAGAAAAGGCTATTCCCACATTGGTACGTTCAAAAATATTACGGAAAAGCTGCTCTCTCTGGGAAAGGGTTGCCTCGGCCTGCTCCAGCTCGGTCACTCGCCGCATCAGCAATACGCCAAAGGTTACGGTAATGGCAAGCAGCGACAATGCCACAGATACATTAAGTGCCAGGCTGCGTTGCCAGTGGGCCAGAATAGAACTGCGGGATACTGTTACCGCCGCCACCACCTGACGATAAGGTTCGGCCAGACGTGCGTAGCCGATCTGACGATCCTGGTCATCATAGAGCGAGTGCGGGTTCCTGAACACACCGCTTTCATTGCTGAAAATACGATAACTGAGCAGCTCTTTATGCTTTACGTTAATCTGATAGGCACGTTCATCATAGGGAGAAGTGGCAAGTACCTTGCCATCGGTGCGGATCAGCATTGTCTGCTGATCTGGACGGGTAGCGGTGGAGCGGTGGAGGCTGTCAAAATACTCCAGCGGCAGAGAGGCGGCTATGACACCATCAAATCCGCCATCTTGCCTGTATAACTGGCGGGATACTATCACAACCCTGCGATCATTCAATCTGCTTATGGTAGGGCTGGAAATATAAAGGCCATTGCCTGTTTGTTCATTGTGCAGATGATGGCGAAAGTATTCTCTGTCAAAAAGGGAAATAGGTTGCTGGGGGTAGGCCAGACTGTAGGCGGCGGAATATCCTTTGGAATCAACAACTGCCAGGGTGTTGATATGACGCAGTCCATTAATCTGTTGCTTCAGTGTATCATGCAGCTCCTGCTGGCTGTACTGTTGTAAGCCTCCCCGCTGCTGGATAATTTTTGCTGTCCAGTCCAGTACACGGTCGGTTTCTGATAAAATCTGGTAAGAATGCTCTGAAAGGGCACGGGCAGCACCCAGCAATTGCAAATCTGCTGCTACCAGGGCGGCATTATGTTCCCGCAGGCTCTGCCAGACCAGAAAGCTGCTGGTAAAGATTGAGATGGTTCCCAGCAGGCAGATCAGTTTAACCTTGAAACGGTACGGACCTTTGTTCACGGTTCACTTCCTTCATGCAGCAGGGATCAGTCTTCAAGCTCCGCCAGTTCTTCTCGGATTTCCTCAAGCGGCAGGTCAAACAGGGTACGCAGAGTATCAATATAAATACCGGTTCTGTTGCCCTGACCACCTTTTTTCAAAACACTTGTGGGGGTGTGCAGCAGTTTGTTCATGTAGGCACTGGTCAGGGCATCCAGCTTTTTAACCAGTTCTGGTGAAGCATCCTTAATGGTGCTGATGGTCCGTTCCAGCTCTGCCTTACGCAGTTCCTCAAACCGGTTACGTAAGGCAACAATGGTTGGGGTGACCTCCAGGGTGGCCATCCATTTGTGAAACTGATTGATCTCTTCGTTAACAATCGCTTCGGCTTTATCAGCCTCTTGCCTGCGGCCTTCCAGATTGGCTGCCACCACCTGTTGCAGGTCATCCATATCATACAGGTAGACCGCATCTAGATCATTCACCGCTGAATCAATATCCCGTGGTACAGCAATATCAATCAGGAACATTGGCCGCATCCTGCGTCGCCTGATCACCTCCACCATATCTTTGGGGGTGATGATGGCATTGGGGGCACCGGTGGAGGTCAGCACAATATCAGCCTTGTGGAGATGGTCAAACAGCTCATCAAAGGGCAGTGCTTCCCCTTCAAACTCTTCGGCCAGTTTCCGGGCACGCTCAAAGGTGCGGTTGGTGACCATTACCCCTTTGGCACCATTGTTAAGAAAATGCCGTGCTGCCAGTTCGCACATCTCACCAGCACCGATCAGCAGCACCATCTTGCCATTTAACTCACCAAAGATCTTACGGGCCAGTTCCACCGCTGCAAAGGAGACCGATACTGCCGAGGAGGCGATTTTTGTCTCTGTACGGACCCGCTTGGCAACGGAAAACGCCTTGTGCAGAAAGCGGTTCAGAATCAGGCCAGAGGTCTTGAATTCAGCGGCATAGCCGTAGGAGGTTTTAATCTGCCCCAGAATCTGGGGTTCACCCACCACCATAGAATCCAGTGAAGAGGCCACACGGAAGACATGGCGGATGGCATCTTCACCATGCAGGCAGTAGAGGTGTTGCTCCAGCTCAGCATAATCAAGATTGTGATATTCAGCCATAAAGCGGCGGACACGGGCCTTGCCACCGGCAACATCACGGGTAGTGGCGTAGATCTCCACCCGATTACAGGTGGAGACAATGATAGCCTCTATGATCTCATCCAGCTCCAGCAGCCTGTGCAGCGGCCTTTCAATATCATTGGGAGAAAAGGCGATCTTTTCGCGAATTTCCACTGAAGCGGTTTTATGGGATAGTCCAACTACTATGATATTCATGCTTGATTTGCCCTAGATGTAACTATGCAGGCCAGGCAGCCAGAGGTTTACGCCAATGAAGGTGAACAGCATCACAAGAAAGCCTACTATGGTCAGGATTGCAGCCCGCTTGCCACGCCAGCCAATGGTCATGCGGCCATGCAGCAGTGCAGCATAGATAAACCACATAACCAGCGACCAGGTTTCTTTGGGATCCCAGGACCAGTAACTGCCCCAGGCCCGCGATGCCCAGAAGGCACCGGTAATAATTGCCAGGGTCAGCATCGGAAAACCAAAGACCAGGCAGCGATAGCCGATCTCATCCAGGGTATCCAGTGACGGGAGCTTGATAAACAGTTTACCCAGGTTTTTCTTCTTCAGAAAATGGGACTGAATCAGAAATAAAATGGCAACAGTGGCAGATATGGTAAAGCAGGCGTAGGCACCAAATGCCAGCAAAGTATGGGAGTAAAGCCAGGCGGATCGCAGGGCAGGGTTAAGCGGCTTAACCGCCGTTGGCAGCAGCCCTGCAACAATGGTAACCAGTAGTGCAAACGGAACCACAAAGGAGCCAAGGCTGTTGACCTTGTATTTAGTATCAAACAGCAGATAGACCCCTACAATCGCAAAGGCAAAAAACGATAACGCCTCATGCATGTTGGTGATTGGCAGGTGTTTGGCAGCAATAAAACGGTGGATGATGGTCAGCAGATGTGCAACAAAACCAGCCATAAGCACCCGTCTGGCCAGAACAATACGGCAGGGTGCTGTTTTCAGCAGGCAGGCCAGGTACACAAGGGTTGCTACACCGTAAAGGGCCAGGGTCAGGTAAAAGGATATATGGGTCATGGGATATTCTTTTCAAAAGGCTGATTAGTATTAAAATGCTACAACCGTCTGTAATAAATTGAAATTTACCAGCCTTTACCAAATCCGTCAACAAAGGGGGTGTAGCAGTTACAGGATTTCCTGCTTGCATTTCAGGGTCAAAAGTGTATATATTCAAAAAATTGAATACATTGACTTTTATCAGAAAAGGAGACTGATTATGGCCAGCGATGCTGTGTTAACCCTGACAGATGCAAATTTTGATGGTGATGTTTTACAGTCTGATCTGCCGGTACTGGTGGATTTCTGGGCAACCTGGTGTGCCCCCTGCAAGGCGATTGCTCCCATGATTGACACTGTTGCCAACGAATATGCCGGCAAGGTAAAAGTGGGCAAGGTAAACGTGGATGACAACCCGGCCACACCTGGCAAATATGGTGTGCGTGGTATTCCTACACTGATTCTGTTTAAAGATGGCCAGGTGGTTGACCAGGTTGTGGGTGCAGTACCAAAATCACAGCTTGATGCCCTGATCGCCAAGGCACTCTGATTCAGAAGTGCAGATACTTCGCAAACGCTTTTTCCCCAAGGCTGCAACCCTGCTGGTTGCAGCCTTTTTATCTTGCTTGCTGCTGCTTGTGCCGGACAGCCCTGAAGCTGCCGCCAGACGCAACCAGGCAGCACCTGCCTTCAAAGCCTTCTCCCTTGATGGCAAGCTGATCTCCACTGAAAACCTGCTTGGCAATGTTGTTCTGCTGGATTTCTGGGCTACCTGGTGTCCGCCATGTCGTGAATCAATCCCATATCTTAAAAACCTGCATAACAGATATGCCGATCAGGGACTGAAAATTGTGGGCATGAGCATGGATGATGGTGGTGCCCGGATTGTCAAAAGCTACGTGGAAAAGCAGAAGATCCCATACCAGATAGTAATGGCCAGCAACAAGGTTGCTGCTGATTACGGGGTACGGGCCTTGCCGGTCTTGTATCTGATTGACAAGCAAGGGCAGGTAAGGGAATTCTTCATGGGCTTTTCAGATCAGGCCGGTAAAGTGATTGAAGCACAGATCAGGCAACTGCTGGCAGAATAGCAACTGCCTTACCAATCTGTTTTGTTTATTCCAATTCCAGATCAAAGATGGATTCAACACGGCGAGGAGATCGGCAACGAAGGCGTACATAGTAGTACGTTGAGAAGCCGATGACGAGCCAACGAAGAAGACGCTTTGATATGGAAGTGGAGTTACAGTCTGATCAACTTGTAGCTTCTGCTGCCAAGCCCGATCTTCTCAGCATGTTCCAACTGCACCTGCCAGGGAATCTCTGGCCAGACCCCCAGAAATTTATCACCACCAGGTTCATGACCGCTTTTAAGGGCAGAATCCTGATTGCCACGGGCCTGATTAACCAGATCAGCACAGGCCTGATCCAGTGCCACCGGATCCGCAGAGGCACAGATGCCAATATCATTCACAATCGGTGCATCACAATGCCCATAGCAATCGCAGGCCGGTGAAACCTGAGTGATAAAGTTGAGATACAGCATCTTGTCCTGTTTTCCGGTTACAGCCCCCAGGGCATATTCAGCCATTTTCTTCATCAGCAGGTCTGAAGCCTCATTCCACTGAATGTTAATCGCCTTAACAGGGCAGATGGTGATACAGCGGGAGCAACCAGCACACTTTTCATCGTCAATCACCGCCTTACCATCAACCATTGCAATGGCATCATGGGCACAGGATGACAGACAGATGGTACAGCCAGTACAATGCCTGGCTGATACCTTGGGGGCCACTGTGGAATGTTGCACCATCTTACCCTTGCGGGAGGCACAGCCCATGCCAAGGTTTTTAATTGCTCCGCCAAAGCCGGTCAGTTCATGACATTTAAAGTGGGACAAAGTCACCAGGGCATCAGCCTCAAGGATCTCAGCCCCCAGATGAACCTCCTGCAAAAGCTCCCCTTTAATCGGCACTGTCACCTCGGTTACCCCCCGCAGGCCATCGCACATAATCAAAGGAGCATTGACCACAGCATAGGCAAAACCATGCTCTATTCCGCAGGAAAGGCCAGAAACCGCCTCTTTCCGTTCCCCTGGGTACAGGGTGGATGAATCGGTCAGAAACGGCTTGGCCCCCAGCTTCTTCAGCTCATCCACCACACGGCGTACAAAAATCGGGCGGATAAAGGCACTGTTGCCCCGCTCTCCAAAATGCAGCTTTACTGCTGTCAGATCATCGGGCTGTACTTTTGTTGCCAGTCCGCCCCGCTCAAGCAGCTTGCTGATCTTGTCAAACAGGTTTTCCTTATGGCTGGCCCTCATATCGGCAAAAAACACTTCAGACATAGCTTCCTCCTCTTAAACTCTACATCCCTGCCAGCTATTGCGGCGTTTAAGTTCATTTATAACAGCATACCAGAGCTGATTATTCTTTAAACCCCACCTGGGTGCAACTAATATCTCCCTGGGGGATGAACCGTATAACCGCTGGATGCTGATGCGGGGATGCAACCGCTCCAGAAAATCCGCTGCTGTATTTACATATTGATCCAGTTGCAGTGGCGTAAATTGCCCATGACGGTAAAGGCTTGCCAGCGGTGTTCCTTCCACCACATGCAATTGATGAAGTTTAAGGGAGGTGATGCCGGGCAGGCTGTTGAACAGATCGGCAGTGGGCAGGAAATCCCGTGGAGTTTCATCACTGAAACCATAAATCAGATGGCCGCATATATCAAAACCATGACCATTGGCCCGTTGCACTGAATTGACAAAATCCGCCAGGGTGTGGCCACGATTGATCTGTTGCAGGATACTGTCATCGGCAGATTGCAACCCCAGCTCCAGGCAAAGGTAATGTTTTTCCGCAATTCTGGACAGCAGTTCAACAACCTGATCCGTCAGACAATCGGGCCTGGTACCAACAGAGATGCCGATTACATCTGGATGGGAAAGTGCCTCCATATACAGCTCTTCCAACTGTTCCACCGCAGCGTATGTGTTGGTGTATTTCTGGAAATATGCGATGAATTTCTGTGAGCCAAGCCGTTTGCGGTGATAGGCCATACCAGCTTCAAGCTGCTCTTTAAGGGGGATGCTGGCAATTGTTTCCCGTGGAGAAAAGGAGCTATTATTACAAAAAATACAGCCACCAACCCCTTTACTGCCATCCCGATTGGGGCAGGTAAAGCCGGCATCAAGATTAACCTTGCTGATGCGGCAGCCAAAACGTTGCCGCAGGTAATGACCATAGGAGTTGATCCTAAGATCAGGATGAAGAGCGGTATTTTGAGGTACTTTCATTTTAAAAAGACGCTGACAAAAGGCAATTCCGACATCTTTCATTCCAACTCCAGATCAAAGATGGATTCAAGGCGGTGAGGAGATCGGCGACGAAGGCGT
>CAZRKG010000091.1:0-8034 GCA_964600635.1 uncultured Geobacter sp.
TTGAATCCATCTTTGATCTGGAACTGGAATTACCTCCCGATGTTTTCCCTCACCAGAGCAGCCCTGCCAGAATAATCAACCGCTGCCTCGGCATCCCCCCTCTGTCTGGCAAGTTCAGCCAGAGCTTCCAGATCAAGAGCGATTTTAGCAGGCTCTGCCTGTTGTTTGTCAATTTCCAGTGCCTGTTTCAAAAGCTCTTCAGCCTGTTGCCACTGCTGATCCAGCGTCCTGATTATCCCCATAATCCGCAGAGAATTAGCCTTTTCCAGCTCAAGCCCTGATCTGTCATTAAGTTTCATTGCCTTGCCAGCAAACTCTTCCGCCTGTTGGTACTGATTTCTCAGCATAGCTATTCTGGCCAGCAGGTTCAGCCTGCGTCCCTGTAGATCAGACGTCTCATTTTCAAGGGCATTTTCAGCCCATTTTTCAGCTTCAGCCAGTTTATTGGCATCAATCATCTGCAAGGCTTTTTCCTGGGCAGTATCGCTATACCAGGCACTGTTTGCAGCTAAATCAAGTGCCTGATTCACCAGTATTTCTGCCTGTTCCGGCTGTCCTGTTCTGCGGGCCAGCCTGCTCTGGTTAAGCAGGGTCAGGATTCTGGCATCGCCGCTGTCCAGACTGCTGGCCCTTCTTAAGGCTTCCTGTAGCAGCTTATCCGCATCCTGGTGATTACCTTTGGCGGCACTGCTCAAGGCCCGTTCATTCAGATCTCTTATGCTGCGTGTCTGTTCATCAAGGGGGGTGGGTTTTTGTTTGCCAATACAGGCAGAAAGCAGAAAGGTCGTGCCAAGAGCCAGAATAGTTGCCCTGTTTGCCCTAATCATGGCTGTCACCTGCCTTTAATAACAGATCGGTTGATGTTGCTCCACCACCAAACAGCCATGAATTGCCCATGTTGTTTACAAGCCTGTCTGTACTGAACATCAGTGTCTCTGTACGGGTCAGCACACCTGGCATCAGGGGGAATGCTTGCTGGGCCAGTTTGCGGGTCTCTTCCGAGATAACAATCATGTTGCCCATGGTATGATCGGTTTTATCCAGCAGGGGAGGCAGCTTTTCAAGGGTAAGGTTCAGTTTGTCCACATTAAGGCTGTCTATCTTGCGGTTCATGTTTGCAAGCATCAGATCGGTTTTACTGGTGATCTCAACCAGGTTCTGCCTGCTGTGCAACAGCAGGTGATCAGCCTTGCTGCGGGTACCATCAAGGTTGCGGGTCAGCAGCTCCATGTTGTGCAGTGCCTTTTTGAGATCACCCTCTGGATCATTGATATAGCCAATAATATCCCTTACTTCCACAAGTACCGGTTTGACACGTTCTGCAATCTCATCCGCCAGTTCATCCAGCCCCTTTGTTTTCAGGTAGGTTATGGAATCTCCACTTTCAAGCTCTGGATTATCAAAGGAACCTACTGAAATCTCTACAATATTATCGCCAACCAGCCCTTCTTTGACCAGCCGTGCTGTGGAGTCATCCCTGATCCATTTACTGTGTTTTTTTGCAATTTCAACGGTAATCTCCACCATTGCCTGTTCATTCAGGGCAAGGTCAGTGATTCTGCCGATCCTGAAACCTGAAAGTTTAACCGGCATCCCCTTTGTGAAGCCAGTGCCACGGTCTACGGTGATATGCAGCTTATATTTCGGACTGAACATATCCCGCTGCATAACAACCAGCAGCAGTACCAGGATAACACCTGCCAGGGCCAGCAGGGTAAACAGGCCGATTTTACGTTCAAGATTTTTGAAGCGTGGATCCTGTTGTGAACTCATTATTACCTCAAGGCTGTCAAGGGTTGCCGGTTACAAGTCCGATCGTGCAGGTACAATCCGGTTGCAGCATGTTTATGGCACAGTCTGTGCTGCTGAGCAGCAGAATAGCTGGTGGTTCTGGTTGGTTACGTAACGCTGACAACTGCTTTAAGATGGTCTGTTGCTGTGCTGGTTCCAGATCAGAAAGGCAGTCAGCAAAGATCAACAGCCTGGGCCTGGATACAATGGCACGTACAAAGGCCACAACCAGACGCTGGATTGGGGTCAGATGACCAGGTAAGGCCCAGATGTTGCCATGATAGCCCATTTCATCCAGCAGTTGCATGGTTTTTTGCTCCAGATCGGCCGGAATTTTCCCTGTATGGTACAGATAGGGCAGGGTGATGTTTTCCCAGACCTTGAGATTTGAAATCAGTATTGGTGGGTGCATTACTGCTGTCATCTGTTGTCTGATGTTAAATAACAGCTCTTCACCGGCATTGCTGATGCTCTGCCCTTCAAAATAAACCTCACCTTTTTCAGCAGGTTGCTCACCCAAAATCATGTTTGCCAGCAGGCAGGCTGTCTGCTCATTTACCACCCTGCAAAGCACAAACTGACCATGCAGCACTTTAAGGTCAACTGTATTGGTTACAGATGGCAGTTGCAGATTTTTTATTTCCAATAATGGTTGCATCCGGTCTCCGGCAGGACAAATTTCAGTGTCTTGAAATAAATACCATAAACAGCCCTATGCAGAAAGCCAGTTTACCACTGACTTGATTTTTACTGTGCTGATATGCTTGCCTGAAACAGCATCTTATGAGATGGTTCATCGTTGATTATTTCTGAACCATCTGTTTTAAACAAGACCATGAAAACTGTATGTGGCACATTAGCTATAGCACTATATCATCTTGATAATAATTGATAAAATTAAATGCAATCAAAATCAGACCCCAAATTTTTTATAGGCCGTCAGCCGATTCTGGATGCCGGACAACAGCTCTATGGCTATGAACTTTTGTTCCGTGCTGCCGGTGATCATCTCTCTGCACAGTTTACAGATCAGGCACAGGCCGCTGCCTCGGTTATCGCCAGCAGCCTGTCTGATTTTGGCTTTCAGAGTCTGTTGGGGGATAAATACGGCTTTATAAACGTAACTGCCAGTGTTCTGCATTCCGAGATGCTGGAGCTGTTACCAATGCAGCAGACAGTGCTGGAGGTGCTGGAAAATATTGAGCTGGATGATAATGTCAGGCTGCGTTGTGCCCAGTTAAAATCAATGGGTTTCAGGATCGCCCTGGATGACCATATCTATGCACCGGAACATTCTGCCTTTTACAAGCTGGTGGATATTGTAAAGGTGGATATTATGGGGACTGACCCGAAAGAACTGCCCAGGATTGCGGCTGGTCTGCGTAAATACGGGATTAAGCTGCTGGCAGAACGGGTAGAAACAGTGGAAGAGTTTGAAAAATGCCTTTCATGTGGCTTTGATCTGTTTCAGGGCTATTTTTTTGAACGTCCGGTAATTATTGGTCAAAATCGTGTTGACCCGTCCGGTATTACCATGATGCAGCTTTTGCAACAGCTTAATGAAAACTGGGATATTAACGGGGTGGAAGAGACCTTTCGTGAAAACCCTGGTCTGACCTTTAACCTGCTTAAACTTGTGAATTCCGTCATGATCGGTCTCAGGCAGAAGATAAAAAATATCCGCCATGCCATTATGATTCTGGGGGTCGATCATCTGCGTCGCTGGGTGCAACTGGCACTTTTTGCTGGTAAGGATAACCGTGGCCTTAGTTCGCCCCTGCTGGAGATGGCGGCTGTGCGTGGCCGTTTGATGGAGATTCTGATGATGCAGCTCACTAACCGGCAACGTACCAGTGAACAGGTTGAGACAGCTTTTCTGACCGGCATCTTATCTCTGCTGGATGTGCTTTATGAAACCAGCATGCAGTCGGTGGTGGACAGCCTGAATCTTTCCGATGAAATGGCGGCAGCCCTGTTGTACAGAAGGGGCTTTCTGGGTAAATTGCTTGAGTTGACTGAGCGGTTGGAGAAGATGGATTTTGCTGCTGTGCATAAACTGCTTGAAGAGCTTTCAATCAGTTTTGACCAGTTACAACAGGCCCAACTGGCGGCATTCAGTTGGCGTTACAGTATTGTTCAGAATCAGCTTGATGCCTGTTAATTTCCCTGTTGGCAGATTGCTTGACAGTTTAAATGGCAAAGGGTAAATTTTATAGTTTTTGATTTCATAACTATCAGGAATACTAACCTATTAAATGAAAATTACAGCAATAATACCAGCACGTTATGGTTCTACCCGCTTTCCTGGTAAAGCTCTGGCTGATATTCTGGGCAGACCGATGATTCAGCATGTTTACGAGCGGACAAGGCAGGCCACCCTGGTTAGCCAGACCATTATTGCCACCGATGATCAGCGGATTGCAGATGCTGTTATCAGCTTTGGTGGTGATGTGATCATGACATCTCCGAAACATGAGACCGGAACCGACCGGCTGGCTGAGGTTGCCGGAAAACTTGATTGTGATCTGGTTGTGAATGTGCAGGGTGATGAACCGCTGATTGAACCAGCTATGATTGACCAGGCCATCAGGCCATTTCTCACCGACAACTCCCTTAAAATGGGTACCCTTAAAAGCCGTATCCGACAACAGGATGATCTGCTGTCACCCAATCTGGTTAAAGTGGTAACCGATGGTGATGACAATGCACTTTATTTTTCCCGCTCACCAATTCCGTTTTACAGGGATAGCTGGCAGACACTGCAAAGCCCTGATTTCAAGCCAGAGCAGCAGCCCTGCTTCAAGCATGTTGGTCTGTATGTCTATCGCCGGGATTTTCTGCTGGAATATGCAGGCTGGCCCCAGACTTTTCTGGAGGTTGCGGAAAAGCTGGAACAGTTGCGTGCCCTTGAAAACGGAGTAAAAATCAAAGTAGTTGAAACAGAGTTTGAATCAGTTGGTGTTGATACACCACAGGATCTTGCAAAAGTTATCAAGCTTATTAACCAGGGAGCATTATGACACCGCGTACTAAGGAACAGAACCAGGACACAGTTAAAACCAAATTCATTTTTATTACCGGTGGAGTTGTTTCATCCATTGGTAAAGGGCTGGCAGCCGCCTCACTGGGGGCTTTGCTGGAGGCCAGGGGCTTGCGGGTTACCATGCAGAAACTGGACCCGTATATTAACGTTGACCCTGGTACCATGTCCCCTTTTCAGCATGGTGAAGTCTTTGTAACCGATGATGGTGCTGAAACAGATCTGGATCTGGGGCATTACGAGCGTTACACCTCTTCACCCCTTTCCAAAAAAAGCAACTTCACCACCGGCCAGGTCTATCATTCTGTAATCAACAAAGAGCGACGTGGTGACTATCTGGGTGGTACTGTGCAGGTAATTCCACATATAACTGATGAGATCAAGCGTAAGGTGCTTGAAAATATCAAAGGTGCCGATGTTGCCATTGTTGAAGTTGGCGGTACTGTTGGTGATATTGAATCACTGCCCTTTCTGGAGGCTATCCGTCAATTCCGCTTTGATCTTGGGCAGGGTAACACGCTGTATATCCATGTTACCCTGGTGCCATATATCCGCACTGCCGGAGAGATGAAAACCAAGCCAACACAGCATTCTGTGATGGAATTGCGTAAGATCGGCATCCAGCCGGACGTACTGGTGTGCAGGTGTGACCGTGAACTGCCCCAGGATATGCAAAGTAAGATCGCCCTGTTTTGCAGTGTACCTGAAAACTGCGTAATCCCTTCAGTCGATGCTGAACATATCTATGCTGTACCGCTGACACTGCATAAAGAAGGGCTGGATGAACAGGTGGTTGAAAAGCTTGGAATTACAACCAGACAGCCTGATCTTTCCCCCTGGCAGAATGTTGTGGAGACCCTGCGTCACCCCAGTCATGGAGAGGTGCGTATTGCCATTGTGGGCAAATATGTTGACCTGACCGAATCCTACAAATCCCTGGCCGAGGCCCTGACCCACGGTGGTATTGCCAATGATTGCCGTGTCTACCTGAAGTATATTGATGCCGAGAAACTTGAAGAAGGTGGTGTTGATGGCTGGCTGGATGATGTGGATGGCTTACTGGTTCCTGGTGGCTTTGGCGAGCGGGGTACTGAGGGTAAGATTAAGGCCATAAGCTATGCCCGTACAAAGAAGATTCCGTTTTTTGGTATCTGTCTTGGTATGCAGATGGCTGTTGTGGAATTTGCCCGCAACATCTGTGGACTCAAGCAGGCCAGCTCTGCTGAATTTAACCCGGAAGCCAAAGACCTGGTGATTCATATGATGGAAGAGCAAAAGACAGTAAATAAACGGGGTGGAACCATGCGGCTGGGAGCCTGCCCCTGTGAGATCAGCAAAGGTACAAAGGCATTTGAAGCCTACAACCAGACGGAAGTATCTGAACGCCACCGCCACCGTTATGAGCTTAACAATAACTACCGTGATCTGCTGATTAAGAAGGGTATGCTGGTGTCAGGTATCAATCTTGGAAAAGATCTGGTGGAGATTATTGAGCTGCCTGATCATCCCTGGTTCCTGGGCTGTCAGTTTCATCCTGAATTCAAATCAAAGCCTTTGGTTCCCCATCCGCTTTTCAAGGCTTTTGTGGGTGCTGCACTGGAATGTCGTAACAGGGGTGCTGGTAAGCGTTAGTTGGCGTGAAAATCATATAAAACACATAGCCACAGAGAAAACCTTGAAACCTTTTTAGCCACAAATGAAACACGAATTTACACAAATATGTAAAACTCTAATAAAAAAAGTTTAAAGAATCAGCTTCTTGCAAAAGTTGCGAAAAAAATAGCACTGCTGTTATTTACTTTAGTAAAAAAAGGGTAAATAGATGAGTATAGAGCTATTACCAGAGTTTATAAGACAAAATTATGAAACTCATGAGTGGAAACATGCCTGTGCAATTCTAGAAATGGATTTTCCCGATGAATGGAATGATATTTTATCAGTACTTCAGGAGTTTAGGCTTTATAGAAGTTGGATTACTACTCCGGGAGGTCGTAAATCCAAGGTTTCCGGCTTTATAGATGAATACTTATATGAGCGTGGATGGGTTGAAAAAGAGTTTGCAACAAGTGTTGTTGTGGATGAAAAAACTATGGAAACACCAACACACAAAGTTGACTGTTTCAAAAATCGTGTGGCTTTAGAAATAGAATGGAATAATAAAGATCCTTTTTATGATAGAGATTTGAATAATTTTCGTCTGCTTTTCGATTTACGTGCGATTAGTGTAGGAATTATCATTACCCGTTGTGACGATTTGCAAGATATATTTAACGAATTAGGTAGAGGATCATCATATGGTGCATCAACTACCCACATGCGAAAGCTCCTTCCTCGTATTGAAGGTGGAGGCGGTGCAGGGTGTCCAGTTATTGTGTTTGGTATATCTAAAAGCCTTTATCTGGAGGACTAATAGTGAATGCGTCTTATGATTTTTTAAGTGAGATCGGGAAAAGAAAATTTTCTACAGTTTTAGCTGACCCTCCGTGGCAATTTCAAAATAGAACTGGAAAAATGGCACCGGAACATAAAAGGCTTTCAAGATACCCAACAATGACACTACAGGAAATAAAGGAACTTCCTGTTGAGACGGTCGTTAATGATACAGCTCACCTATATTTATGGGTTCCTAATGCCCTGTTGCCAGAAGGGTTGGAAGTCATGAAGCATTGGGGATTCACCTATAAGACTAATCTTATCTGGTATAAAATTAGAAAAGATGGTGGTCCAGATCGTAGAGGTGTTGGCTTCTACTTCCGAAATGTTACTGAAGTCATATTGTTTGGTGTACGAGGTAAAAATGCTAGAACCTTGCAGCCTGGACGAAGCCAGGAAAATATTATTTCCAAACAAAAAAGGGAGCATAGTCGCAAACCTGACGAGCAATACGATATAATTGAAGCCTGTAGTCCAGGTCCATATTTGGAAATGTTTGCCCGTGGTCCCCGTAACGGATGGTTTGGTTGGGGAAATCAAGCTGATGAATACAGCCCAAGCTGGGATACATACTCCAATCACTCACAGTCTAATATAGTGCTTCATAAACAGGTGGATCTTATCTAAGACATTGCATGAGATACCGACAACTTCGGGGTACCCCGTTGATTAGTGCTAGCGGGATGCCGTCCCGTAACTTTTACAGGACGGATCAAACCTTCAATCCCTGAAACGAAATGTCAACTCCCCATAGGCATCTATCCGCCGAT
>CAZRKG010000092.1:0-7879 GCA_964600635.1 uncultured Geobacter sp.
AATTCCAGATCGAAGATGGATTCAAGGCGGCGAGGAGATCGGCGACGAAGGCGTAACGCAGTACGTTGAGAAGCCAATGACGAGCCAACGAAGAAGACGCTTTGATATGGAATTGGAATAAGATTAGCCCATACACTGGCTGCAATGCAATCATTGATACAGATCAGACCAGACCGGTGACTTGCAGCTTGACAACATTGACAGCTTTCGTATTCTTTACGGGTTACTAAATCAACCTGAAAAAGGAGAAACAAACATGAACGAACGTAGCAACGTAATCACTTTTAAAGGCAACCCGATGACCCTGCTTGGCCCGGAGCTTAAAGTTGGTGACAAGGCACCTGATTTTAATCTGGTGGATAATGGTCTGGCAGCCGTTAACCTGGCCAGCTATGCCGGCAAAGTCAAGATCATCAGTGCTGTACCTTCCCTGGATACACCGGTTTGCGACACAGAGACCCGCCGCTTTAACCAGGAAGCTGCCAAGCTGCCGGACAGTGTAGCTGTGCTGACTGTCAGCCAGGATCTGCCATTTGCCCAGAAACGCTGGTGTGGTGCTGCTGGTATTGACCGTGTAACCACTCTGTCTGACTACCGTGACCGTAATTTTGGCCTGGGCTACGGTGTGCAGATTAAAGAGCTGTTGCTGCTTTCCCGCTGTATTTTAGTACTGGATGCGGACAATGTTATCCGCTATATCCAGCAGGTGCCAGAGGTAACCAGCGAGCCTGATTACGATGCAGTACTGGCAGCAGCAAAGCAACTGCTGTAAGGAACAGGCTATTTCTGGCAAAATTCAGAATGTGATAAAAACTGTCTCAGATTTTGCAACAGGATTTATCATCCGACAAGGGCCTTTGCAGGCATCGGCACTATCTTTTGATACCACATTGGCCCTTGTCCCTCTTCTGGCACTGGTTTTTATCCTGCTTAAAATGGGCGGAGTGCTGGAACTGCTGGAGCCGTTTATCCTTAATCAGCTTTCTGGCAGCTCTGCCGAAGTAACTGATACAATTCGTGTTTTTGCCCAGAAGACCGAATTGGCCGGTCTGGCGTCATTCGGCTCTTTATTTCTGTTTTTTACCCTGTTTATGCTGTTGGATAAAGTCAGGCGGGTCTTCAATGCCATCTGGAACAACAGCAGTCCTGATAAACGCAGTATTATCAGGCGAATACTGGATTACATGCTTGTGCTGATTCTGACACCGGCATTGCTGGCCCTTGCTTTAACATTTACCTCTGCCCTGCAAAGTCAGTGGATTGTATGCTGGCTGATGGAACATACAGCTTTTGGGCCAGGTCTGGAGATGTTGTTCAGGCTGACTCCGTTTCTGTGTAGCACCTTGCTGCTGACGCTGGTTTATAAACTGTTACCCGATGTAAAGATAAGGCTTTCCTCTGCCCTGCTGGGTGGGGCAGTGGCAGGCACCTTATGGCAATTAACCCACGGGATTTATTTTCATTTTCAATTTGGTATTGCCCGTAACAACCTGATTTACGGTAATCTGGCAATAATTCCGTTTCTACTTGTCTGGATCTACACCAGTTGGCTGATAATTCTGGCTGGTTTTGAACTGACCCGCTGCCATCAACAGGGCATTAACTGCAACAAAGGGCTGGAATCTGTAAAATGACTTCCGATCACTTTTACCAGAACATAAAACAACGCCTTTCCAAACCTTTTACTTCTGAAAGCAGGCCGTCTGTCAGCAATAAAACCGCTGCGGTTGCCCTGATTCTGAGGCAAACCTGTCAGAAACAGGAAATCTTATTTATTGAGCGGGCCAGGCATCCTGATGACCCCTGGTCTGGCAATATCGGGTTTCCAGGTGGTCACTGTGATGCGGCAGACCCCTCCCCCAGATATACTGCCGAGCGGGAAACAATGGAAGAAGTTGGTATTGACCTGTCAGATGCCCTGTACCTTGGAAGGCTTTCCGATATTGTGGGCAGCAATCTGCCGATCAGGGTTTCATGCTTTGTATATGGTTTGAACCGGCAGGTACAACCGGTTCTGGCCCGTAATGAGGTGAATGATCTTTTCTGGTTTGGTCTGCAACAGCTAAGACAGGAAGAACGGCATCTGATGGCAAAGTTTCAGTTTGATGACAAGCTGGTTGAAGCTCCGGCCATTGACCTGGGCCTGCCAGGCAAGCCCCTTTTATGGGGCATCACCTATCGCCTTGTGGATCAATTTCAGGAATTACTGAGCTGTGATGAAACAGGCTCCCTGCCATACGAACTGCCGATTTAATTGCAACTAATTCCAGTTCCAGATCAAAGATGGATTCAAGGCGGCGAGGAGATCGGCGACGAAGGCGTACACGTAGTACGTTGAGGATCCGATAACGAGCCAACGAAGAAGACGCTTTAATATGGAGTTGGAATCAACTCCCCCAGTAACGAATTAGCATACCCTTCAGTAATCCGTACCTTTACCAGTTGACCGGTCAGCTTTCCCTCAGCAGCAAAGTTGACTATTCTGCCGCTGTCACAACGGCCCGTCAGTTGCCCTGGCCGTTTTGCCACCCCCTCCACAAGTATGGTCTGAACAGTACCAACAAAGGCTTCGTTATGCTTTCTGCTACAGGCCAACTGCTGTTTTTGCAACCTGTCAAGCCGTAACTGCCTGGTCTCTTTGCTTAGTTCTTCCGGTAATTCGGCAGCCCTGGTACCTGGACGTGGTGAATAGGCAAAGGAAAACAGATCAAAATAATTGACCTGTTCCATAAGGCTAAGGGTCTCTTCAAACTCCACCTCTGTTTCACCAGGGAAACCTACAATCATATCACCGGTGATTTTAATTTCGGGCCGTGCCTGCCGTAATCTGGCTGTTATGGCAAGATAATGTTCCCGACTGTAACCACGGTTCATGGCCTGCAAGATCCGGTTACTGCCAGACTGGGCCGGCAGGTGCAGAGAACCGCAAAGTTTGGGAAGATCGGCAAAACATGTAATCAGATTATCGGACATATCCTTGGGATGGGAGGTTACAAACCTGATTCGCTCAATCCCGTTAACCTCTGCAACTGCCCTGACAAGCCTGCTGAAATCCGGCTGTGGCTCACCCTTCAAACCATAAGAATTAACATTCTGCCCCAGCAGTACAACCTCTTTAACCCCTTGCCCTGCCAGGTCATTTACCTCTTTCAAAACATCATCAAAGCGGCGGCTGATCTCACGGCCACGCACATGGGGCACAATGCAGTAGGAACAGAAGTTATCGCAACCCTGCATCACGGTTACAAAGGCCGAAACACGGCTGCGGCCTTCAATGGCAGGAAACAGATCCATACGCTGGCTGTTATCCAGAAACTGCGTCTCCGAACGTCTGATTCCAAGCTCTGCATCCCGTACCATCTGCGGAACCAGATGCAGATTATGGGTTCCAAAGACAAGATCCACCCAGGGATACTGTTTTAACAAAGCCTCGCCCTGCTGCTGGGCCACACAACCAGCAATACCGATCATCACCCCTGGCCGTTTCTTTTTCAGATTTTTCAGGTTGGCAACATTCTGATGCAACCGCTCTTCTGCTCCGGCCCGTACTGTACAGGTGTTAAAAATAATCAGGTTTGCCGACCGTTTCTGGTTGCATAGGCTGTAGCCCAAAGGTTCCAGCAATGACACAATCCGCTCAGAATCATTTACATTCATCTGGCAGCCAATGGTTTCCAGGTATAGTTTTTTGATATTCATAGCCTGTCCGAACTTGATTTAAATACTCTCACTAGTTTCACATACAGACAGTTTAACCTATAATGCCTGCCATACCAAGGAGGTACAAACATCATGGCATGGAAATTATTGCTGACACAGGTACCCTGGGCAGAGGTAATCCGTAACGCCCCTGCTATTATTGATTCCGCCCGCAAACTGTGGGGGCAAAAAGAGAAAAAAGGGTTTACTGTTAAACCGCCACTGGAAACCGCACCTGAAGAGCAACAACTGGCAGTAATGCGGCAACAGATTGCTGAGTTAGGCAGCAAGTTACAGGAGGCAAGTGGTGTCATCAAATCACTGGCAGAACAGAACGGATTAATGATTGCCAGGGTTGAAAAAACCCGTCGCAGACTGCTTGCCCTGGCTGTTTTCAACGGTATTTTAGCTGTAACAGTAATTTATCTGCTGTTCAGATGAGCTGACAGTTTACCGTATAAATCTGATTTAATGGATTTAATACTTCTATATATCAATTTTTCCTGATATAGTCTGACGATAAAATTGATAAAGGACTTATCCCAATGAAGATAGCTGACAGGTTGAAAGAAGGTAAACGTTTTATTTCACTAGAGTATTTCCCTCCTAAGGAAAAAAAGGACTGGCCGGCATTTTTTAAGGTAGTGGAGCGTCTGGCAAAACTTGATCCTCTGTTTGCCTCTGTTACCTATGGTGCTGGTGGCAGCAACCAGAACGCAACCCTTGAAATCGTTACCCACCTGCAAAAACAGTTGGGGCTGGAAACAATGGCCCACCTGACCTGCGTTGGGGCACAGCAAGATCGCCTTAAATCCTTTCTGGATGACCTGGCCAAGGCTGGTATCCAGAATATTCTGGCTCTGCGTGGTGATCCGCCCCAGGACAGTTCAACAGATGAGATAGCCGAAAGCCCCTTTTGTTTTGCCTCTGACCTGGTCAGCTTTGTAAAACAGGTTGATCCGCAGTTTGGTATTGGCGTGGCGGCCTACCCGGAAGTCCATACTGAAGCTGTTTCAGCAGATTCAGATCTTGATTATCTGAAACTTAAAATGGATCTGGGGGGTGAGTTTGCAGTGACACAACTGTTTTTTGATAATCAGCTTTACTTTGATTTTGTTGCCCGTGCCAAAGAACGGGGGATTATAAAGCCGATTATCCCTGGCATCCTGCCGGTACTTAACATCAAAATGATTGAGCGGATCAGACAGCTTTCCGGTGCCTTTATCCCACCAGAGTTTATGACAGCATTACATACTGCCGACAGTCGTGGTGGTGCTGCCGAGGTACGCAAAACTGGTGTGGCCTACGCCCGCAGACAGGCCGAAGAACTGTTGGCAGCAGGTGTGCAAGGGGTACATATCTACACCTTTAACAAGGCAGAGGCAGTTATGGAACTGACGGAAGGATTATTGAAATGAACAACCACCCGATTATCAAAGCTCTTGCTGAGCGTATACTTGTTCTTGATGGTGCTATGGGCACCGAGTTGCAGGCCAGAAACCTGACTGCTGCCGATTTTGGCGGTGAGGATTATGAAGGCTGCAACGAAATGCTGGTGATAACCAGGCCGGATGTTATTGAGGAGATCCATGCTGCCTATCTTGAAGCAGGGGCTGATATTGTGGAAACCTGCTCCTTTGGTGCCACGGATATTGTCCTGGCAGAGTATGGGCTGGAAGAGCGGGCCTTTGAGCTTAACAAAGCCTCGGCAGAAGTGGCCCGTAATGCCTGTAACAGGTTCAGTACAGCGGACAGGCCCCGCTTTGTGGCTGGCTCCATCGGCCCCACCACCCGTACAATTTCAGTTACCGGTGGTGTCACCTTTCCCCAGCTTGTCAATGCCTTCAAGGTACAGACAGAGGGCCTTCTGGCTGGTGGTGCTGATCTGCTGCTACTGGAGACCATGCAGGACACCCTTAACCTGAAAGCCGCTGCCGAAGGGATCAGGCTGGCCTTTGAGGAAACCGGCCAAAAGGTACCGCTGATGATCTCCGGCACCATTGAACCAACCGGCACCATGCTGGCTGGTCAGAATGTGGAGGCTTTGTACGCCTCTGTCTCTCACCTTGAAGATCATCTGGGGCTGATCAGCATCGGGCTTAACTGTGCCACCGGGCCAGAGTTTATGACTGACCACCTGCGGGCCTTGTCAAACCTGGCAACCTGCCATGTTTCAGTCTATCCCAACGCCGGACTGCCGGATGAAAACGGACATTATGCAGAATCACCGGAATCCCTGGCCAAAAAGCTCTCCCGCTTTGTGGATGAAGGCTGGCTGAATATAATTGGCGGTTGCTGTGGCACATCACCGGCCCATATTGCGGCAATGGCCAAGATGGTGGCTGGACTGCCTCCACGCAAACCAGCCACAACCAGACGCAAGTTGGTATCTGGCATAGAAGCACTTTTTATTGAGGATGATGCCCGCCCGATTCTGGTTGGTGAACGTACCAACGTGATCGGCTCCCGCAAGTTCAAGAATATGATTGTGGCTGGACAGTTTGAAGAAGCAGCAGAAATTGCCCGTGCCCAGGTAAAGACCAGTGCCCAGGTGATTGACATCTGTGTAGCCAATCCTGATCGGGATGAGGCATCGGATATGGAACAGATGCTGCTGTATTTGCCTAAAAAAGTACGGGCACCGATTATGGTTGATTCCACCGATGCAGCCGTGACCGAACTGGCCCTGATGCGACTACAGGGTAAATCTGTCATCAACTCCATCAACCTGGAGGATGGCGAAGAACGGTTTGAAAAAGTGGCACCACTGCTTCGGCGGTTTGGTGGTGCCGTGGTGGTGGGCTGCATTGATGAAGATCCACAAAACGGCATGGCAACCACCAGACAACGTAAGCTGGAGGTGGCACAACGCTCCTACGACCTGCTGGTTAATAAATACGGGCTGCAACCAGAGGATCTGATCTTTGACCCGCTGGTCTTTCCAGTGGGCAGTGGTGACGAAAAATATATCGGTTCAGCGGTGGAGACCATTGAAGGTGTACGGCTGATAACCGAGGCATTCCCCCAGTGCAGCACCATCCTGGGAATTTCAAACGTATCCTTTGGCCTTCCGGCTGCCGGACGTGAAGTGCTGAATGCCGTGTTTCTGTATCACTGTGTAAAGGCTGGCCTGACTTACGCCATAGTAAACACAGAAAAACTGGAGCGTTACGCATCAATACCTGAAGAAGAACTTAAACTTGCCGAAGACCTGATTTTCTGGCGTGGCAATGATCCTGTGGCTGCCTTTGCCGCCGCCTTCCGTGACAAGAAGCCGGTCTCACACGCACCCAAGGCAGAGCTGCCGCTGGATCAGCGGTTGCCGCTCTACATTATTGAAGGGGTCAAGGATGGTCTGGCTGCTGATCTGGATGCTGCAATTTCCCGTGGTGACAGGCCGCTGGATATTATCAATGGCCCTTTGATGGCCGGTATGGCTGAAGTGGGCAGGCTGTTTAACGACAACCAGTTGATTGTGGCCGAGGTGTTGCAATCAGCCGAGGCGATGAAGGCAGCGGTCTCTCACCTGGAACCTCTTTTAGAAAAAAGTGAATCAGCCTCCAAGGGCAAGCTGTTACTGGCAACGGTTAAGGGGGATGTCCATGATATTGGCAAGAATCTGGTGGAGATTATCCTCTCCAACAATGGTTTTGAGGTTGTCAACCTGGGGATAAAGGTTGGGCCACAGGAACTGATAGAGGCTGCCAAAAGGGAACAGCCCGATTTTATTGGTCTTTCCGGCCTACTGGTTAAAAGTGCCCTGCAAATGGTGGTAACAGCCGAAGACCTGAAAGCAGCCGGAATTGATGCCCCGCTGATGGTGGGTGGTGCTGCCCTTTCCCGTATATTTGCCGACACCCGCATAGCACCGGAATATGGCGGGCCGGTGCTGTATGCCAAAGATGCAATGGCCGGGCTGGAGCTGGCTAACCAACTGGTTGATCCTGAACTACGCCAGCAGTTGATGCTGGATCTGGCACGTCAACGTGAAGCCAGCCAGAACCTGGCAGACAGCCGCAAGTCCAATCAGCAGGCAGCAAAACCTCAAACCGGCAACAGCGGTATCGACATTTCGCCAATTATGGCCGCACCAGATTTTGAGCAGCATATCCTGCGGGATATTCCGGTTGGTCAGGTAATTCCCTACCTGAACCGTCAGATGCTCTACACCAAGCATCTG
>CAZRKG010000093.1:0-7786 GCA_964600635.1 uncultured Geobacter sp.
TTCCTCGCCTAACTGCGTGTTATGTCTCGGTCGCTGTGCTCCGTACGCCTGGTATATGACCTTCCTCATGACGTTTTTCAAAAGCCTGTTAAGCTCTCGTAAAAAGTACCAATAGAAAAAAGCAGGCAATCCCAAAGGGTGGCCTGCTTTTTTAATGCCCGCGTATTTAAGGAATCGGAGAGGAGGAAAAAGCAGCCTTTCCGAATGCAAGCTAGAATGCTTTCAAGGCATACCCATTAATCTCATCTGCTCTGCTGTCCATGCTGCGGCCAGACTCATCCTTGCCAGAGAAACCAAATACCATATGTTTGGGGTCTATGGTGGCGTTACCTTCAGAGTTCTGGCTGATACGGAACTTGATGGTGGCTTCGTTGGTTTCAGGGTTGTAGATGACGGATAGCGGGAATCTGGGGATTGCCGCCTCCCTTGGGCCGCTTGGCATGGTGTTGTTGTAATAACCGCCTTCTGCACTGTTGGCTTTGGTTATGGACCAGTTAAGTGGATTCATAACAGAGCCAATATCCATCTTTTCGCTGAAGGTAAAGGTGATGGAAAACTCCTTGGAGCTGTCCGGTTCTGCCAGTGAAGCGTCCAAGGCCCAAAGCGGGGTGCCTGGCCCCATCAGCTCGGCAAAACCACCTTTAGAGGTATCCATTGATACAATCTTGGGTTTGGTGATGGCATGATGCAGATCCTGATACAGGGTATAATCCGATGTCTTTAGTGTTTCAAGCTGCTGCTGTGCTTTATCATGATCGCCAATTTTATCGTAGGCAATCCCAAGTTCATAAACAGATGAAGCAAAGTCTGGCTTGTACTGGAGTGATTTTTCAAGGTTCACAATCGCTTCTTCGTAACGCTCCTGCTTGTTGTACAGGGTACCAAGGCTGTAGTAGACGTTGCCGTCACGGGGTGAAACCTTCTGGGCTTTCTTAAACTGAACCTCGGCCTCGGAAAGCCGGTCAGTATTCATATAAACATGGCCCAGGGTATAATCTGCCACCGGATTAAGGGGGTCCATTCTGGATGCCTTTATAAAGCTCTTTTCTGCTTCGGCATAGTTTTTGTCCTGGACATAGGCATTGCCAAGATCTACCAGGGCGTTAACAGACAGAGGCTGCAAGCGGACGTTTTCCTTAAACTCCTTGATAGCCTCCTTGGTCTTGCCCTGGGACAGATAGATGTTGCCTATGTACTGGTGGGCTGTAAAGTTTTCATTATCATACACAAGTGCTCGTTTAAGCTCCTTGAGTGCACCTTCCTGGTTATTGTTTTGCAGAAAACGGGCTGCCTGCTGGATAGCGTACTGTGCCAGGGTTCCACGCTGCAACTGGGCTGTCAGGGCACCAGCAAAAATAGCATCAGGACTCTGATCAAACATATCGCTCATAACCGTAGCTCCTTTATCTTTAAACTGTTTCCAAGTATAAATACGTATCGGCAAAATCACTTAAAAACTAAAGCCTGATAAGGCTGCCAAGTCCAAAATATTACCATTAACCACAGTTGCACAGCAAAATAAATTTCCTGGCTGACATTTAAAGCTGCAACAGAATTTACCTATAAAGCAAACTTATGTTGTATACTGTTGCCTGACAAAAACAGAAGACAGGGCAAGATTATGATTTTCACCAGCATCAGGCACAGACTTACAGTTACATTCAGCATTTTTGTGGTGCTGGTATTGCTGGGTGCCATCATCGGTACTTACACCTGGTTCAGGTACCATACCAGGCAGATGGTGCTGAATGAGCAGTCTGCCATGATAGCCTCCCTGGCCCACACCCAGGATGACAGGCTGGCAGCAGCTCACAAAGCCTTGATTGCTGTTGGTGCGGTGGCACCTAAAGCCAACCTGCTGAAAGATAGTGTGGCACAGTTGTGGCTGGATGACCGTGTGGGCATCCGCACTATTTTTGATCATGGCCTGTTCATCTTTGATGGTACCGGCAAGCTGATTGCCAGCTCTCCCATATCCCATAACATTATGGGTAAAAACTACAGCCATCGTCCCTATTTTCAGGAGACTGTCCGTAAAAGAAAGCCTGTTATCTCCCGCCCGTTTGTTTCAACAGCAACCGCTGTTCCTGTAATTGCCATGACTACCCCGCTTTTTGACTCTGCCGGTAATGTCATTGCGGTCATGGCCGGTTTCATTGAGCTTAGTAAACGTGAAGGTTTTTTTAAAGAGCTGATGCAGACCCAGGTTGGCAAGGGTGGCTATCTGTATCTTGTAACTCGTGACCATCAGATTATACTTCATTCCCAACTTGATAAAATCATGCAGAAATATGTCCCTGATGGTGATGATAAGATGCACGATCAGCCGTTTGGGTATTTTGAGGTGACTGACACCACGCCTGATACCTATGGCAGGCGTTATCTGTCAGTGTTCCAGCGTCTGAATACAGTGGATTGGGTGCTGGTTTCAAACTTTCCGATCAATGAGGTTTTTGCTCCCATCAACCGTTTTATGGTGTACTACCTCTGGGCCACAGTCGCCCTGCTGATTTCCAGTGTTATTGCTGTGCGTTGGCTTGGGCGGGCTGTAACCCGTCGCATAACCTGCCTGGTTAATCAGGTAGAGCAGTTGCACAGCAGCTACAGCACAGGTGCCAGAATCGACCTTGCAGGTGATGATGAGCTTAAAGTTCTGGCAAATTCCTTTAACCGTCTGCTGGCGGAAAGGGAAAAGCGGGAGCAGACGCTGCTCAACTTCTCCATTGATATGGAGATGAAAAGCGTAGAGCTGGGGCTGGCACTGATGCAGGCTGAACAAGCTACCAAGGCAAAAAGTGCCTTTCTGGCTGCCATGAGCCACGAGCTGCGTACTCCACTTAACGGGGTGATCGGTATGTCAGGTCTGTTGCTGGAAAGCAGCCTGAATGACCAGCAGCAGCATTACGCCGGCATAGTGCGGAAAAGTGGCGAAACCCTGCTGGAAATCATCAATGAAGTGCTTGATTTTTCCAAACTGGAGGCAGGGCGGCTGGAGCTTGAGTCTGTACCCTTCCGGCTGAAAGAGCTGTTGCAGGATGTTGAGGATATTCTGTTGATCCGTTGCACAGAAAAAGGGATCAGCCTGACCAGCCAGACTGCACCCGAGTTGCCGGCTTGTCTGATTGGCGATTCTGGCCGTCTGCGGCAGATCATTCTTAATCTGGCGGCTAATGGCGTGAAATTTACCGATCATGGCGGTGTTTACATCTCTGTTGAGCTGAAACAGGAACAGGGTGACGAAGTGCTGCTTCATTTCAGCGTCAGGGACAGCGGCATAGGAATTTCAGAGGAACGGCAGCAGGCGATTTTTGAACCATTTATCCAGGCTGACAGTACTATCACCCGTGTATATGGTGGCACCGGACTGGGGCTTGCCATCTGCAAGCAGCTTGTCACCCTGATGGGGGGCGAAATCGGTGTTACCAGCCAGCCCGGAGAAGGTTCCTGCTTCTGGTTCACCATAAGTCTGAGAAAAGATGATTGCAGCCAGCTTGATGCAGCAGAGCATCAGAACACCCTGTCTGCATCAACGGTGGCGGTTGAAAGTGGTGCAGAGTGCAATTATAAAATTCTGCTGGTGGAGGATAACAGGGTTAATCAGATGGTGGCCAGTGCCTTGCTGGAAACCCTTAACTATAGTGCTGATATTGCCGGTAATGGCCAGCAGGCATTGGAGATCCTGTCCAGTGAACATTATGATCTGGTGCTGATGGACTGCCAGATGCCGATTATGGATGGCTTTGAAGCAACCAGAAAGATCAGGGATCAGCATACGCCGGTACTGAATCACAATATACCGATCATCGCCATGACCGCCAATGCCATGGCTGGTGACAAGGAGCTTTGCCTGCAAGCAGGCATGAGTGATTATCTTTCCAAGCCGGTCCGCAAGACAGAGCTGAAACAGATGCTGCAACGCTGGCTGTCAGTTGGCAGCACCAGTAATACCGGCATAGTGGAACAGAAAGATTATGAAAAAGATCCAGTGGCAAGGTTTGACCAGCAGCAACTGCTGGAACAGTTGGGCGATAGTGTGGAACTGGCAAGGGAAGTGGCAGAACTTACCTGCCAGGATCTGCCTATGCGTGTTGAGCAGTTGCAGGCCGCCTTTGCAGCAAATGAACTGGTTGCGTTACGCAATGTTGCCCACAGTATTAAAGGTCTGGCAGCCAATCTTGCCCTGGGTTATCTGCATAAAGTCTCTGACAAGCTGGAAACAACGGCTGAACACGAACTGGTTGAACAACTGGAACAGCATATTGAAACATTGCTGGAAGAAGCAGCGGCAGCCATTACAGAGCTGGAAAAGTTCTTGAAAAGTACGGAGTAGTTCAGGTTATGCGGGTAGTAATTCAGCGGGTAAGTACAGCCAGGGTGGAGGTTGCAGGCCAGACAGTTGGAGAGATCGGGCAGGGCCTGCTTGTGTTGCTGGGGGTGGAAAAGGGGGATACAGAGGCAGCGGCTGACTGGCTGGTGGAAAAAATCACCACTCTACGGATTTTTAATGATGATGCCGGTAAAATGAACCTGTCCTTGCAGGATATTTCCGGTGCCATGCTTGTGGTTTCCCAGTTTACCCTGGCAGGCAACTGCAACAAAGGCAGGCGGCCTTCCTTTGACTCTGCTGCACCGCTCGATGAAGGCAAGCGACTGTATGAATACTTTGTATCCCGTGCAAGTCAACAAAATCTTATGGTGCAGACCGGTATTTTTCAGGCAGATATGCAGGTTACACTGACCAACGATGGGCCGGTCACCTTTGTGATGGACAAGCGGTCATGATATACATACCAGGCCAAGCAGTCAGGGCGTAACAGGGTGGAGTGGTGTTATTCCAATTCCATATCATAGCGTCTTCTTTGTTGGTTCGTCATCGGCTTCTCAACGTACTGCGTGTACGCCTTCGTCGCCGATCTCCTCGTCGCCTTGAATCCATCTTTGATCTGAGAATTGGAATTAGAAGTTTTTGCCACAGACCCCGACCAGGCAGCAATCGCTACAAACCGGTTTGGGACGGCAGTGGTCTTTACCCAACTGGACAATCAGGGCGTGGTATTCATTGAACAGGGTAGCATCCTGGGGTAGCTGCCCCATAAACAGGCTCCGCAACAACTCATAACTTACTTTCTGATCCACCAGACCAAGCCTGCTGAAGATCCGGCGGGTATAGGCATCCACCACAAAACTGGGTTTATGACCAGCATAGAGCAGAATTGAATCTGCTGTTTCCGGCCCCACTCCGTTTACCTCCAGCAGACTTTGCCTGAGCTGCTGCCAGGGCTGTTGAAAGAGCTGTTCCAGCCCACCAAGATCCATAATAAAGCTGACCAGTGCCTTCAACCTGACTGATTTGAGGTTGTAATATCCGGCTGGGCGGATAAGCTCTGCCAATGCTGCCTGGGGCATGGTGCTGATACTGACTGGATCAAGACTATTGGCTGATTTCAGGTTTGCCAGTGCTTTCTCCACATTGCCCCAGTTGGTGTTTTGGGTCAGGATTGCCCCAACACAGACTTCAAAGGGGCTGTCTGCCGGCCACCACTGCATCGGGCCATAGCTGGCGGATAACCTTTCAAAAATATCCAGTAATGCGGGTTGTGCCGTTTTCATACTGATGCTGCAATCCCCGCTTCCATCCCTTGATAACGAAGTTTTATCTTCAGTTCATCCAGCATCCGGCTGTTATCCACCACACGGGACTCCATGAAGTAGTTAAACAGAAGCGGCGGCATTATTCTTTGGGCCTCTTCCAGATCCACCTGGGGCTGGCGGGGCTTTTGCAGGGCATCGGCACAGGCGTTAAAGTAGTCGGTCATACTGGCAGGGCTGCCATCGCTGATATTATAGATGCCGCTACCGGTTTCCAGCACCGCCAGACAGACCTGAACCAGATCATCAACATGAATCCGGTTGGATGGCCTGGCCAGATCAGCCCGCAGTAACGGCTGCCCCTGGTTGATCTGCATCAGCGGCAGACGACCTTTGCCATAGATTGCCGAAATCCGCAGAATAACAATTTCAACCTGATGCTTTTCCGCAAATTTCAGAAACTGCTGCTCTGCATCCAGACGGCGTTTGCCCATGGCGGTTGTGGGTTTAGTCTGGCTCTGTTCATTTACAAAATCACCACCGGTATCACCATAAACACTGGTTGCCCCCAGATAGATGATCCTGGCTGGAATGGACTTATGCCGCTCCAGTGCAGCACAGAAGTTACGGGTACGCAGGTCAATATTGCCGCCACCCTGGGGCGGTACCGAGTAAAGCAGTACCTGACCTGATAAATGCAGTGCAGGAATATCTTCCAGGTCATCAAAGCTGCACAGAATGGTTTGAAAGCCAGCCTCAGAAAGTGCTGCGGCTTTTTCTTCATCCCGCAGATGACAGGTTACAGACCAGCCCTGCTGTCTGGCCTGCTCTGCCATAAGGCTGGCTGTGTAGCCGGTTCCTGCTATAAACAGCTTGTGCATATAAATCTAACCATCCTCCAGCAGGTCATCCAAAAGCATATCTGTTTCAAACGGTACAATCCGCACCTTTGTAATCCCCATTTCTATCAGACCGATCTCCTCTGCCGCAGATCTGGAAAGGTCAATCAACTGGAAGCTGCGTCGGCGACAGCGGTCATTGATCAATACGGTCACTTTTTTGCCGTTCTTGAGGTTTTCCACCGTTGCTATACTGCCCAGGGGCAGATCGCAATGGGCAGCGGTGAATTTATCCGGCTGGTAAGGTCTGCCAGAACTGGTGGGTCGCCCAGTAAAGCGGTTGGCGTAGTAGGTGGCTACACCCAGTTGCGGATCATCGGGCAGCTTGCCGTTTTCCAGCAGCAGTTCCAGGTGTTTAACATCATCTGACTTCTGTTTTTTACCTTTTGAAGCAGCATCAACAGGCTGTGATGAAAGCAGCAATATGGTCGTAACAGTCATCAGCAGTAAAAAGCGGCAGATATAATCTGTTTTCATCTATTCTCCCGAACCTTCTGTCTGAACAGCCCTGGGTAAGGCCCAGTTATGGCGTACCGCAATCAGGCGGATCAGAATTACAAGACAGGCTGCCAGGGGCAGGTTGATATAGTGGGGCAGCAGGCTGAAATGCTCCAGCAGATACAGTGCAGCCCCACCGGCCAGACAGGCAGAGGCATATACCTCCCGCTGCAATACCATCGGTACCTGGGCAGAGAGCAGGTCACGGATCATGCCACCGGCTGTTGCGGTCAGCACCCCCATCATAACCGAGCCTACAAAGTCAAGGCCAAAAGCAAGACCTTTGCCTGTGCCGATCACCACAAATGTTCCCAGACCAACAGCATCAAAAAATATCAGTGGTCTGGAAAGACTGTGCAGACTGTGGTGGCAGAAAAATACAATCAGCGAAACCAGGATGGACAGGTAGAGGTAGGTCTCGTTCTTGAATATAAATGGTGGTGTATCCCCCAGCAGCAGATCACGCAAAGTGCCACCACCGGTGGCTGTTACCAGCCCCAGCACCAGGATGCCAAAAATATCCATATTACGGCGGATGGCGGCCAGGGCACCAGAGGCGGCAAAGGCGGCAGTACCTAACAGGTCAAGGGCATAAAGCAGGGACATAAAGTATTCCCTCCGGTTATTCCAACTCCATATCAAAGCGTCTTCTTCGTTGGCTCGTCATCGGCTTCTCAACGTACTACGTGTACGCCTTCGTCGCCGATCTCCTTGCCGCCTTGAATCCATCTTTGATCTGGAATTGGAAGATTAACTTACAGGGGCTGGCTGGCAGTACCCAGTGGCAAATATAGCGATTC
>CAZRKG010000094.1:0-7686 GCA_964600635.1 uncultured Geobacter sp.
ATGTACTGGCAACAGCACTAACAGCAGGGATGAATGTCCAGCAGATAGTTGACTTGGATCTTTCCTACGCACCACCTTTTTCACCGGTCTGGGATCCTGTACAGACAGCCGCCAGACGGTTATTATAGAATTCTGCTATACTATGAGTGAGTAGTTTAACAAATTGACTAGCACCTATCAGCTACAAGCCACGAATTAAATCTGCTTGAACTTATTTATCCCATCGGACATAATTCAATACAAAACACTAGTTGAAAGGAGTCTGTAAAACAATGCCATTCCTGCGTCGTGCAAATTTGGGTACAAAAATACTGCTGCCCACCATCCCCACCATATTCATTATCATTGTAGCCTTAAGCCTGTACGCCACTTTTGAGATCAAAAAAACCCTTACAAGCGAAACAAAAAGTCAGTTGCAGGTAAATATGCAACTGCTTAGCGATATGATCAGTACCATCAACACCGCCACCATTAACAACGCCAATGAACGTACAGATGCCCTGATCAGGCTGTGTGGCGGTTTGAATGGTTTTAGTCTTAATAAGCAGGACAGCATAAAAGTTGGTGATCTGGATACACCGGTGCTGGCTTTAAATGGTGTTACCCAGAACCTGAATCAGGATAAGGTTAATGAATTCAGCCGACTCTACCCCGGCTCTGTGGCCACTATTTTTGCCCGTAAAGGGGATGACTTTGCACGGGTCACCACCTCACTGAAAAAAGAGGATGGCAGCCTGGCAATTGGAACCATGCTGGGTAACAATCACCCTGGCCTCACAAAGTTGCTGGCCGGTGATATTTACCACGGCATCGCCAAGCTATTTGGCAACTGGTATATGACCAAATACACCCCCATCAAGCAGGGCAATGAGGTTATCGGTATTCTGTTTGTAGGTTTCAGCATTAATAAAGATATTGAAGAGTTTGGAAAATCTGTAGGCCAGATCAAGGTGGGCAGCACTGGCTATGCCTTTCTTATGGATAATAACGCCACCATGTTGGTTCACCCTGATCAGGCACTGGTCAACAAGAATATGCTGGATGTAAAGGATGCAGATGGCAGAGAGATCTTTAAAGAGCTGATTAACACCCGAAATGGCGAGATTAGCTACAACTGGAAAAATCAGGGAGAAACCGGTGCCAGACAGAAGATCTCCATCTTCACATCTGATAACCCCTGGAACTGGACCGTTGTGGCTGGTGCCTACACCAGTGAACTTTATGAGGCTGCTACACGGATTCAATATATACTGCTGTTTGCAGCGGCAGCATGTTCCATTTTACTGGCTGGCCTGATTACGGTTGTACTCAAAAAGACCCTGTCCCCCTTACAGAATGCCTGCCAGGCCATTCAAAAGATCTCCAACGGTGATCTTGGTGTACGCCTGCATGTGGCGTCTGAAGATGAAATCGGGCAGATTCAGACCTACATCAACAACATGGTTCTTCAACTGACCGATGTTATGGGCCAGACCGCCGGTACCGCCAATGAAGTTTCATCTGCTGCGGTACAGTTGCAGGCAACAGCCGGTACAATGGCCGGTAATGCCGAAGAGGTAGCCCAGCAGACCGGCTCTGTGGCAACCGCCAGTGAAGAGATGTCCGCCACCAGCAATGATATTGCCATGAACTGCCACAATGCGGTGGAAGCTGCCCAACGTGCCAATGAAACAGCAGAGCGGGGCAAGAATGTTGTAAATAGTACTGTAACTGCCATGTTACGGATTGCAGAACGGGCCAACCAGTCAGCCAGTGCAGTACAGTCACTTGGTGAGCGTTCTAACCAGATTGGTGCCATTGTTGCCACCATTGAGGATATTGCCGATCAGACCAACCTGCTGGCCTTAAATGCCGCTATCGAGGCAGCACGGGCCGGTGAAATGGGCCGTGGTTTTGCGGTGGTTGCCGATGAAGTCCGTGCTCTGGCCGAAAGAACTACCCGTGCCACACGGGAGATCAGTGATATGATCAAGGCGATTCAGAATGAGACCCGTGAGTCTGTAAATGCCATGAATGCCGCTGTTAATGAGGTTGAAATTGGTACTGCTGATGCACAATCTTCCGGCACTGCACTGGAGGAGATTCTGGAAGAGATTTCCAATGTCACCATGCAGATTAACCAGATTGCCACCGCCGCAGAAGAGCAGAATGCCACCACAACCGAGATTACAGGCAGTATCAGCCGTATTTCTGATACTGTTTTTGAAACCAGCCGTGGTGCCAATGAAACCTCCACCGCAGCTTCACAACTTTCCGGGCTGGCAACCACACTGCAACAGTTAATCAGCCATTTCAGGATGTAGATCTGGATAGAAAGGAGAGTCTGTATGCTGAACAACGTAAAAATAGGCGTAAAACTTACCGGCAGTTTTCTGATTGTGGCAGCTATCGCCCTTATTGTGGGAATCATCGGATATTCAAAGGTTCAACAGATTACCAGTGCAGATGTTGTGCTTTATGAACAGATTGCTGCACCATTGGGGCAACTTACTTCACTGGTTACAGACTTCCAGCGTACCAGGGTAAATACGCGTGATATTATCCAGGCTGATATAGATGACAGGGAAGAGTATGCAAACTGGGTAAGGCAGTTGTTTACAAATATGGAAAAAGAGGCACTTCTGTTTGAAAAAACCCTGATGACCGATGAGGGTAAAAAGCAGTTTGCAGAGTTTATAAATGCACTGGCTGTATATAAGCAGGATGCCATTAAAATTGTTGATCTGGCAGTGGCAGAAAAGGATGAACAGGCATCCGAACTGATGATGTATGATGCAGCAACAACAGCACGTAAAACTCAGTTGGCTCTGGATACGCTGGTAAAATCCAAAATTGAGCAGGGCAAACTGATGTCTGACACTAATATCGACATTTCTGTAAAGGCCAGGCTGCTGATGCTGTCCCTTGCTGCCGGTGGTGCAGTACTGGCTGTTATACTTGGCCTCTTTATTACAAAGGCCATTACCAGGCCACTTTTGACATTAGCAGAAGAGGCAGAGAAAATAGCAGATGGTGATCTTACAATTGATATTACAAGCAGCACTAAAGATGAAATCGGGCTTCTTACAAACTCTTTTGGCAATATGACCCGTAATTTACGGGATACCATCCGTCAGGTGTCAGATACTGCGGTCACGGTTTCATCGGCTGCCACACAACTACAGACCTCTGCCAGCCAGATTGCGGACAGCACCGAAGAAATAGTATCCCAGACCCACACCGTTGCAACCGCCAGCGAAGAGATGGCTGCCACTGCCAATGACATTGCCAACAGTTGCCAGAATGCGGCTAATGGTGCCAGGGATGCTTCCGAGAGTGCTGATGAAGGATCTGTTGTGGTTAATAAAACCGTACTTTCAATGGAGCGGATTACTGAAAGAGTAAATGATACCGCAACGACTGTTTCAAACCTTGGGGAACGTTCTGACCAGATTGGCACCATTGTGGGTACAATAGAAGATATTGCAGACCAGACCAACCTTTTGGCACTGAACGCCGCAATTGAGGCAGCACGGGCCGGTGAAATGGGCCGCGGTTTTGCTGTGGTGGCCGATGAAGTCCGTGCTCTGGCTGAAAGAACCACCAGGGCCACCCAGGAAATCAGCAGCATGATCCGCACCATTCAGGGGGAAACCCGTACGGCAGTAAGTGCAATGGAAGACGGTGTCAGGGAGGTAGAATCCGGCACACAGGAAGCTGCCAGCTCTGGTCAGGCATTACAGCAGATCATGGAGCAGATTAATGAGGTCTCCATGCAGATCAGCCAGGTGGCAACAGCCGCAGAAGAGCAGACAGCCACCACCAATGAAATCAGTAATAACATTACACAAATTACAGAAGCGGTTCAGCAGTCTGCCCAGGGGGCACACGAATCTGCCAATGCAGCGGCACAGTTGTCGCAGATGGCTGAAAATTTACATAATATGGTCAGAAAATTCAGGCTCTGATAACAGATAGAATGAAACACAGGGACACGAGAGCACAGAGAACATCTATAGCACGCAGATAACGCAGATTTGAACGGATAAACACAGATTTATTCAGAGATAAAATAAAGATTTGGGTTTAGGGTTTTGATTTAATAATTTTTTAAACCTTTACATTAAAGTTTTACAGATTTGTGTAGATTTGTGTTCATTTGTGGCTGAAAAAGGTTTTCTCTGTGCCGCTGTGTTTCAGATGGTTTTAAATCGGCATTTCTCGGTGTTAATCGGCGGTTAATGGTTTATTCGTGCAGATTCGCGTTATTGCGTGGCTAAACTGCACGGAAATCCTTAATCTCCAGCTTCAACTGTTCACGGCCATTCCAGCTATCAAGTTTTACAGTACAGGCCAGATCAACCCTGTCTGGCAATTGCTGATCCGCCATTCCCCAGCCAACTGCCCTGAAACTTTGTCCATCCAGTGTAAAATTAACTGACCTGTGCTGTTCAGCAAAGATGTTCTGGTCTGTAACCTGTAGATTCTCCAACATCAGCAGCGGAGTCTGATTGCCCATACCAAACGGTTCCAACTGTTTCAGCTCCCTTGCCAGATCAAGATTCAGCTCATTTCCAGATACCTTTGCATCCAGTTGCAGCTCTGGTATCAGATCCATCGGTAACAAACATCCGGCTGCAACCGCTTCAAACTGGCTGGCAAACTGTTCAAACTGCCCTGGCAGCAGAGAGATTCCTGCTGCTGCCCTGTGACCACCGTAACGTTCAAAATACCGGCTGCATTCATGCAGTGCATCCAGAAGGTGCAGGCCGCTGATGCTGCGGCCAGATCCCTTACCACTGCCATCTGCATTTAGTGCAACCAGCATTGTGGGTCGGTAGTATCTGTCCACCAGACGGGAGGCCACAATCCCCACCACCCCCTGATGCCAGTCTTCTGAGCCAAGTACAATGCTGTGCCGATTTTCAACACCACCACCGGATTCCACCATGCTGATGGCCTGTTTCAGGATTGTCTGCTCCACCTGACGACGTTCCTGATTGGCAGCATCCAGGGTTTGAGCCAGGTTTGCAGCCTGTTCATGGTTTTGTGAGAGCAGCAGCTCTACCCCTGGCACAGCACTTTCCAGCCTGCCGGCTGCATTAAGACGGGGGGCCAGTTGAAAACCAACCTGTCCACTACTGACCATCCCCTTAACGCCTGACACCTGCTTCAGTGCATCCACACCAATCCTGCACCCCTGCCCCATCCGCTGCAATCCTGCAAAGGTCAGGATACGATTCTGACTCACCAGCGGAACCAGATCAGCAATGGTTCCCAGTGCCACCAGATCAAGAAACTGCCGCAGATCCGGCCCGTTATCTGGCCAGACATTATGTTCACGCAGGCGGCTGCGTAATGCCACCAGCAGGTTAAAGGCCACCCCCACACCGGAAAGTGTCTTGAATGGATAGCTGCAATCAGCACGGTGCGGGTCGATCAAAGCAACTGCATCGGGCAGCTCTGCATGGGGTTGGTGGTGGTCAGTGATGATCAGATCCAGGCCGATCTCTTTACTGATCCTGGCTTCTTCAAGGGCTGTCACACCACAATCTACGGTAATGGCAAGGTTGTAGCCTTCAGCTTTTATCTTCCGCAGGGCATCGGCATTTAAGCCATAACCATCTTCCATTCTGTGGGGGATATGGTAGCCAGCCTGTAATCCCATCTCGGCCAGACCAGATACCAACAGGGCCGTGGCACTGATCCCATCCACATCATAATCACCATAAATGCAGATCTTTTCCTGAAGGTTACGGGCCAGCATCAACCGCTCAACAGCCTGCTCCATACCAGCCATTAAATACGGGTTGTGCATCTGGGATAAGCTGGGTGCGAGGAATCCGGCACAGGTTTCAGGGCTGGTCAGACCTCGGCTGGCCAGTATTGAGGCGGTAACAGCAGAAAGGCCACTGTGCTGCATAATTTCAGTTATAGTGGCCTGATCCGGTTGTTTTAATATCCAGCGTTTTTGCATGGCAGATTAGTGAAATACCCTGTTCAGCAGAGGATTAATAGCTTGCAGCTCTTTAGAGTTGATGTTTTTACGGCTGTCATTTGAACATGGATACGGTAACATATCGGCAGCGTATCCTTCAACCACAACATAGGACATTTACACTATGCCTGACTTTCAGATGATGGAGTTTCACCTTTTATGATCCGCCCCGGTATTTTCAAAAAATTTCTGATTGCCGCCCTTTTTCTTGCGTTGGTGCCACTTCTGGCCGCCACCCTGTTTCTTTTTCCTGGGCTTGAACAGGTGCGGGATCATCTCTCTTTTGAAATCGGCTCCATATCTGAACAGCAGGCAACCGAAGGTTTGCAGATGCGTGCCAGGCAGGTGGCACAGAACCTGAGCGATTATCTGCATCACCGTGAGGCAGACCTGCTCTTTCTGGCCGGTTTTGCAGAGAACCGACAGGTGCTGCTTGATTTCTGGCATCAGAAACGTAACGAGGTATGGGAGCAACGGGCCATTGCCCCGGGCATGTTCAGGGAAAGCAGGGAGATGGTGCCGTTATACCGCTCCTTTGCCCTGATTGACCGCTTTGGAAATGAACTGCTTGTGTTACATGATGGAAAGTTTCTGACCAAGGATCAGCTACATAATGTTGCAAAACCGGCAGAGACAGAGTTCAGGTGCGAGACATACTTTAATGAGATAAAAAAGCTGAAAAAAGGGGAGATACATGTCACCCGTCTGACCGGTTTCCATGTCAACAAACAGCAGCAACTGGCAGGTGCCGATGAACCTGAATATGCAATGGGTGAACGGTATAAAGGGGTTATCCGCTTTGGTACCCCGCTCTTTGACCATAAAGGTGCCTTCAAAGGTGCCTTTGTTATCTCACTGGATCATCGTCACCTGATGGAGTTTACCCAGCATATTGACCCTGGACCTGGCTTTTCCACCCCCTTCCCATCCTACAAAAGCGGCAACTATGCCTTTCTGTTTGATGATGAAGGCTGGATCATCACCCACCCCAAACTATGGGACATACGGGGGGTTGATCGCCAGGGCAAGCTGTTACCCCCCTACCGTAAAGAGTCATCAGCGGCAGATATAGAGGCGGGCAACATACCGTATAATCTGGATCATGCCGACTTTATACACCCTAACTATCCGGTAGCATCCAAAGCGGTCAGAGAACAGAAAAGTGGCACAGTGGAGCTTACCAATGTGGGCGGAGCCAGAAAAATAATGGCCTATGCACCAATCCTGTATAACACCGGGCTGTATGATAAATATGGAGTTTTCGGCGGTGTTACCATCGGTTATCAGGTGGATCAGTTCCAGAAACAGGCCAGCACAAGCAGCAGATTGATCACTAACAAGCTGCAAGAGTACAAAGTACGTAGTGCGTTGTTTGTCTCCCTGGCAGCCCTTCTGGCAGCAGTGGCTGCCTGGCGTATGGCCCGCAGCATCACCAACCCGTTGCAGGAATTGATTGAAAAGGCCAGGCTGCTTGCCAGCGGTGAAAGCGGCAGCCAGGTGATAGTACGGGGCAATGACGAACTGGCGGAGCTGGCCCAGGCGTTTAACAGCATGACTACCGAGCTTGAACAACGTAAAGAAAATCTGGTTACCACATTGGAAAAATTGAAAGAATCCCGCCGCGTCATACTTGATGAGCGTAACTTCAAAGAGGGCGTACTTGAAAGTATCTCCAGTGCCATCACCACTTTTGCACCGGACGGCACCCT
>CAZRKG010000095.1:0-3529 GCA_964600635.1 uncultured Geobacter sp.
TGGTAGCTGTCGGTGGTCAGCTTTTCTACTGTTATGTCTCCATACAGTCTGCCCGGATTAAAGAATGTAATCTTGTCATCAAAAATCTTGATTTGGGTGTCCATCGGGCTGGTGTAATCACGATGCACTACTGCATTTAGCACAATTTCACGCAAGGCGTTCAGCGGGTACTCAAAAACCTCTTTACGCTGGATTTCTCCGGTAAACTCAAAAGCCACCTTGATGTGCGATATGATGTACATCATGGTTTCTTCCACTGCTTCAAACAGTGGTAACTTGATCATTTTGTCATCCAGGATCATGCTGGGTGTTTTGAATCTGCCCAGGTGGATGTTGTAAACCGTCTGTTCTTTGGCAAAAAGTAGTCTGGCTGCATTAGTAGGCTGGTTATTGTCCTTAAGCAGGTTAAGCTTTTTCAGGTCATTAACCGGATCTTGTGTAACACGGTAACGCCCTTTTTCCTTTAGTTTGACCAGAAAGCGGTCAATCTTGTAAGAGTCCAGGTCATTGTAGCTGAATTCGTGTGCTTCGTAGGCATCCCAGGATAGCTGCAATGATTGCAGGTGCATGTTTGCAATCTCAGTTAAATTCATCTGATGATTGGAGTTTTCTACCCGTTTGAAGTACTTTCCTTTGCAACTAACCGGTTTGACAGGATATTCATTGACCTTGATGAGTAACAGGGTCTTGCCATCAAGTTCAGCCTTTTCCAGATCAACAGTCAGCGATGGCTCTGTAGCGTTTTTAATCTGGTTTGCGTAGACTTGAATGCTTTCTTCTGTGCTACTCGTGCCGATTACACTGCCATCATCAGCAACACCAATCAGCAGCACACCACCACCTTTGCTGTTGGCAAAAGCAGCAACAGTTTCTATGGCTTCACGACCAAAGCTGGTTTTAAACTCCAGGCTACGGCCTTCACCCTGATTGATTAGTTGGTAAAGGGTTTGCTGTGTTGGCATAACTTCTCTTTTAGGCTTGCATTGCATTGAACATCAATTCCGCCCGCTGCCAGTCTTCCATGGTGTCAATATCCTGCACACGATGACGCGGCAATAACACAGGTGCGGAGTGCAGACCAAAGATCGTTCTTTCGGCAAGCCAGGCACCCGCCTTACCCCAATAAAACTGTCCTGCATCATGAAAAGCTTCTTCCAGATCCTGTGAGCGGGCACTGAACTGCTCCGGTTGGAACATCTCGACCCGACCTTGAGATGTAATCCTGACAGCACGCTGGATGGGAAAAGGATAGCTGGTGACCGTGAAAGCATAGTCGCTATCTGTTTTATTGAGAATATCAAGACCGCATCGGATGTCATCAGGATTGATGAAAGGGGCCGTGGCGTAGATACAGCAGACCTGTTGCGGTCGTATCCCATGTTCTCGCAGCCATTCAAGGGCGTGCCGGATAACTGCCGTAGTGCCTGTATGGTCATCCGACAAACTTGAGGGACGAACAAACGGTACTTCCGCACCAGCTTGCCGTGCAACCTCGGTAATCTCGGCATCATCGGTGGAAACTATAACCTGGTTGAAGCAGCCACTTTGCAGGGCCGCTTCAATGGACCAGGCGATCATCGGTTTGCCGCAGAACTCTTTGATGTTTTTGCGTGGTATCCGTTTGCTGCCACCTCGGGCGGGGATGATGGCGATGTTCATGACAAAATCTCATGCATTATTCTGATGACTCGGCCCTGCTGTTCTTCATTCATAGTTGGGTACATTGGCAAGCTGATCGCCTCGGCGTAGTATTGCTCTGCCTCGGGGAAATCCCCCTGCCTGAATCCCATCTTCTGATAGTAAGGCTGAGTATGCACCGGAATATAGTGCAGGTTGACGCCGATGCCCTGCTTACGCAGCGAATCAAATACTTGGCGGTGAGTTTTATTGATTTTATCCAGTTGCAGACGGATAACATACAGATGCAGACCGGAATAAGCATCCGGGTGTTGCCAGGGGACGGTCAGCGGCAGCTCGCACAACAGGCGATTATAATGCTCTGCAAGGTAATGACGACGGCGTACATACTCATCCAGACGCTCCATCTGACTGACACCAAGTGCTGCCTGCAGGTCGGTCATGCGGTAGTTGAAGCCGAGTTCTACCTGCTGATAATACCAGGGGCCGTCCGGTTCATGGGTCATTCGTTGCGGATCGCGGGTAATGCCATGGCTTCGCAGCAAGTTCATTCTCTTGGCAAGACTGGGATCGTTGGTCAGTGCCATTCCCCCTTCGGCAGTGGTTATGATCTTGACCGGATGAAAGCTGAAAACGGTGATGTCGCTGTAGCGACAGTTGCCGATATATTCACCCTTATATTTTCCGCCAATGGCATGGGAGGCATCCTCGATTATTTTGAAGCCGAAACGCTTTGAGAGGTTGAATATTGCTTCCATTTCGCACGGCTGTCCGCAAAGATGAACCGGCACAACTATCTTGGGCAGGCATCCGCTTTTTTCAGCTTCCACAAGCTTCCGTTCCAGTGCGAGCGTACAGAGATTGTAGGTTCGTGGGTCTATATCAACGAAATCAACCTGTGCTCCGCAATAGAGGCCGCAGTTGGCTGAAGCAACAAAAGTAATCGGTGTAGTCCACAGCCAGTCATTCTGCACCAAGCCCAACGCCAGACAGGCGATGTGCAGTGCAGAAGTGGCACTGTTTACCGCCAGTGCGTACCTGGCACCAACATGATCAGCGACCGCTTGCTCAAAAGCAGGTACTTGTGGCCCTTGGGTAAGAAAATCGGATTGCAGGACTTCCACAACCGCATCAATGTCAGCCTGGGTAATTTCCTGTCTGCCGTAAGGGATCATGGTACTCAACTAAAATCCTTCATGGGTGAACCCTGAATCCATATGTTGAATGATCAGACTTCTGATCTGTTCTACAGAAAGCCATTGGGTATTAGTACCACTGTTGTAGGCGAAGTCTGCCAAACAGCGATGGCCATCAAATACCTGGCTAAACCGCTTTAAATCCCAAAGTTCCATGGAGGGGAGGATGACAAAATAGTCCTTGAACTCAATTGTATTGATTGCATCGGTTTCGGTAACCATCTCCTCGTGCAGCTTCTCGCCCGGCCGGATGCCGACTATCTCGTGCCTGCAATTGGGAGCTACCGCCTGTGCTACATCGGTAATACGGTAGCTTGGAATTTTCGGAACAAAAATCTCACCACCCCACTGGATTTCCAGTGCCCGCAACACCAGCTCAACTCCTTCCTTCAGGGAAATGTTGAATCTGGTCATCCGCTCATCGGTAATTGGCAACACGCCTTCGCACCGTTTCTTCAGAAAGAAAGGGATAACGGATCCTCTGCTGCCCATGACATTGCCATAACGGACTACCGATAGTTTCAGGTCACGCTTGCCTTTCATGTTGTTGGCAGCCACGAATAGTTTATCGGAGCAGAGCTTGGTGGCTCCATAGAGATTGATCGGTGCAGCAGCCTTATCCGTACTGAGGGCAACTACCTGTTTAACCTGGCTTGCAAAGCAGGCTTCAATCACGTTCTGGGCACCCATAATAT
>CAZRKG010000095.1:3539-7634 GCA_964600635.1 uncultured Geobacter sp.
CTCAAACGGGTTGTATTCAGCCGCTGGAACCTGCTTCAGAGCTGCGGCGTGAATAACAATGTCTATCCCCTCCATGGCTTGGGTAAGCCGTTCCTTGTCCCTTACGTCACCAATAAAATAGCGGATCTGCCTGTATTTATCAGTGGGAAACTCTTGAGCCATCTCGAATTGTTTAAGTTCATCCCGTGAATAGATTACAACTCTTGTTATCTCGGGGTATGACGAAAGCACCGTTTCTACAAATTTTTTACCAAATGAACCGGTGCCGCCAGTGACTAGGATTGAACGGGAATTCAGCATATTTACATACCTTTTTTGATTTTTTTAGATCCCATCGGGGAGTGGCCATTTAACCCTGTTGTCAAGCATTTACATCACTGAACTGCAAGGCATGCAGCTTGCTGTACAAACCGTTCTTGGTCAGTAAATCGCTCTGAGTGCCGCTTTCTGCAATCCGTCCGTTTTCAATTACGATGATCTGGTCGGCGTGCATGACTGTGGAAAGGCGATGGGCGATTACGATGGTGGTACGATTCTGCATCAGGTTATCCAGAGCCTTCTGCACCATTTTTTCGCTCTCTGTGTCCAGGGCACTGGTTGCCTCGTCAAGAATCAGAATCGGTGCATTTTTCAGCAAAGCCCTGGCAATGCAGAGCCGTTGACGCTGGCCGCCGGACAGCCGAACACCGCGGTCGCCGATATTGGTTTCGTAACCATCTGGAAGCTGCAAAATAAAATCATGGGCAAAGGCGGCCTTGGCTGCATCGCTGACCTCCTGGTCGGTTGCATCCGGCTTGCCGTAGCGGATGTTGTTGGCTATGGTATCATTAAACAGGGTGGTTTCCTGATCCACCAACGCAAACTGGTGCGTCAGCGATTCCAGCGTAATATCCCTGATGTCTCTGCCATCCAGAATAATCTGCCCCTGGTTCGCTTCATACAGACGCATAACAAGGGCGGCCAGGGTGCTTTTTCCACCCCCGGAAGGGCCGACCAGGGCAACCATCTGATTGCTTTCCACCCTGAACGATATATTCTGCAAAACCGGTTCTTCCCCGTAGCTGAATGAAACATCCCTGAATTCAACACAACCTGCCGACCTTTGCATTGAGGCTGCATCATGCCTGTCCACAATGGCGGGTCGCTGATCGAACAACTGAAATACCCGTTCAGCAGCTCCGGCGGAGCGTTGCACAATATTATAAGCAGATTGGAGCTTTTTCAGCGGAGTATACAGCATGACCATGGCCGCAATGAACGAAAAAAACTCGGAAGCACTCATTCTGCCGGTCAGTACCTGGTGTCCACCCATGTAGACAACAGCAGCAATGCCGAAGGATGTGATAATTTCTGAAACCGGTGTAGCCAGGGAAGAATATTTGATGTAACGCTGGAACTGGTGAAGATATTTATTGTTTTCTTTGCGGAATTTGCTGGCAAGCTGTTTTTCCAGACCAAAAGCCTTGATTACCTTAATTCCTGAAAAACTTTCTTGCAGAATAATGCCGATCCCTCCCATCACATCCAGGCTTCTGCGGGCGGCAGTCTTGATTTTCTTGCCGATCAGTTGGGCCGGATAGGCGGTCAGCGGAATGACAATAAAGGCAATGATTGCCAGTTGCCAGTTGCGGTAGAAGATCACTCCCAACAGTGCTAACAGTGAGATGGCATCACGAAAAAGACCGGTGACAACCTGGCTCATCCCCTCCTGCATGGTGGTGATGTCGTTGGTGACGCACGACATCAGGTCGCCTGCGGCCTTACGGTTGAAAAAGGCTATATCCTGGCGGATGGTTCCGGTGTAGAGATCGTTGCGAATATCCTGGATTGCTTTCTGTCCGGCCAGTTTGATGGTGGCATCGTAAATATATCGGCACGCACCACGTATGGCAAACAACAGAATAATACCAGCCGGCACAAACATAAATATGGTGGTGTCGTTGCCGGCAAATATTTTTTTCATTACCGGTTCCACCAGATAGGCAAAGGCACCGTCCATTGCCCCAACCACCAGCGAGCAGATAGCTGACGTTAGCATCAGTACCCAATGGGGTTTCAGATAGGCCAGGGTTCTTAACAGCACTTCCTGTTTTTTAGCTTTGTTGTCGGTCATTCTCTTTTTTTGTCACTCCAATAAGTTCAAACTGTACACAATTGAGACAGTATATACGATTACTGAAGATACAAAAAGAAAAAGGCCACTTTCATCAGTATAAGTGGTCTCGTAAGCTTCCCCTGGGTGCAGACAGTTTAAAGAAATTCACAATACATCATAGATAAAACGCTATTTAATAACGATTTGATCAGAAGAATGACCGTCACTTTGCCGTTTTCCAGTTTTCCCCCCACCCTGTAATTTTCTATTCAGCCCTGTTTTCTAAAAAAAGCCGACAGTTCCTGGTTTTTGGTTATACCACCCCCACTTCTGACACCACTTTTTTATATATTTAAAAATATCCGCATTAAATGTGATCCTGATCACTGAATATATTATTGATTATCTGTATATATAATTCTGCTGCTTAAAGATGGCATCAAAAAATATGGACGAAAAAGGGGATGCACCGTGGGTGTAAATACGCTGAAAACAGAGAAAAATGATGTCGGTCGGAATAGACTCTGACAGATCGATGGTTGAGCCACCGACGTCGGCCTACCATCTGCACCCGGACAGCCTTGGCATGGCCAACACTACTGAAGACCGCAAGATCATCGCGGCACTGGCACAAGCACGTCATCCGGCAACCGGAGAACCGTTGACGGAGAAAACGGCACTGAGCGTCCTGCACCACCCACGGGTCCGCAGGGCACTGGCACGGCTTGGACACGAAACCAGTGACGAGGTTGTTACGCATGCACCCCCTGACGCACAGCCCGCCGGACGAAGCAGACGGCGTACCAGCCTGCTGGTCAGGATCGGCGTGCCATTGGTGGTGATCTGGTGCGGCGTGATCGCCTGGTTCGCTTTCGACCGAAAGCTGTCCCGCCCGCCCCTTGATGATCCCACACTGTTTTTTGGCTTGAACTGGACCCCCAAACAAGCGTTCGACGGCAGGATGCGGCAGCTTTACGAAGCTCTGGAGAACTTCGGCGAGCGGCACCTTCCCTACCTGCCTGATCCAATCCCCGACCGCTTTGACTCGCTGACAATGACCTCTCCTGATCGGCTGCTCCCTTTGTTGAACACCTCCTCCTTTGCCTTGCTGCGGCTTGACGAGCCTATTGCGGGTCGTTTGAAAAGAACTGGATTGAATAGCCTGCTGGTACTTGATCCGGCAGCCGACGACAGCACGGATTGCAATGCGGTTGACAGTTGGACCTGGCCGCTCCGGGAATATATGAACCGTGGCAGAACAGCAAACCTGTATCACAGCCGAGCCGTGGGTGGCTGTGGCCGGCCGCTACCGCTTCAGGGTGGCATTACGGTTGCGGTTTGGGCTGGTGATACGGCGGCTGTAACGGACAATCTTGCAGATACGGATATTGTCACAGTCCAACCGGAACAGGCCGCGGACAGAACGGAACGCTGGCTTGATCCGGCCAACACCCCTGATGGAACCAAGGTGTTTCTGGCGGTTGGCCTGGGTTCGGACTGCACGCTGTTTAAAAACCAGGGCAAGGAGGGGGGAAAGCCCCTCTCTACTCCCACAGACACGACAAGAAAACGTTACCACTACAGCCGCTATATCGCTCTGTACCATATAGCCAATGTAGAGGGTGGACAACTGGTGGCGGAAGAGCAGATCAGGCTTAAGCGAATCGTCGGTGCCGATGGACGAATCCAGCCAGGGAAAGCCGCAGGGGGAAGGTCATTGATATAAGCGTCTTAGGGATGAATTCTTTATATAAACAGAGGCTTGCGGCATGAGCGGACTTTATGTTCTGGCTTTGCTTGCTATTTGGGTATGGCTTACCAAGTGGCTCTTTAAAGGCAGCCAGTGGTTGCTGACCTCCAGGTTTGCCAACCAGACCGTGCGGGTTGCCTTGGTTGTAGCCGTAGCCTTGCTCTGGCTGGGTGGCACGTTCTGGGAGGTTGCCGGTAAGAAGATGTACTGGGATGCCAAGGTACGGAAGCTTTGTGCCATTGATGGGGGT
>CAZRKG010000096.1:0-4416 GCA_964600635.1 uncultured Geobacter sp.
AAATAAAATGTTCGATCCTGCATTACATGGGTTGACTTGAATAACAGTATCTACCGATCATCAGGCACAAATGTTATGTTGCGTTGTGTAGGGGCAGACCTGCGTGTCTGCCCTTGCCACATATCATGGACAAACACCCCAAAACGGGCGAACACGCCGGTTCGCCCCTACCGATCATCAGGCACAATTGTTATATTACATTGCGTTGCGTAGGGGCCGACCCATGTGTCTGCCCTTGTTGCATATCAGGACAAACACAAACGGGCGAACACACCGGTTCGCCCAATGTACAAATTTCGATATATTTATATGACATTATGATATATGGGTGAATACCATGACTTTTAACCCTGATATTCATTGTCGCCGTTCAATTAGGTTACCTGGGTATGATTACTCTCAACCAGGTGCATATTTTGTGACAATTTGTGTTCAAAATCGAGAATGCTTGTTTGGAGATATTATTGACAATAACATGCGGTTAAATGATGCAGGACAGATGATTGCCCAATGGTATTGGGAATTGGAAACAAAATTTCCTGATATTCAATGCGGTGATTTTATCTGTATGCCCAACCATATACATTTTATTTTAATAAATGTAGGAACAAACCCACATATCCGCCCTGTTGATATTAAACAAACCGGTACGTCCCTTTCACGTGTGCTGCAGTGGTTCAAAACCATGACAACCAACGACTATATTCGTAGCGTTAATGAAAAAGGTTGGAATCGTTTTACAGGTCGGTTGTGGCAACGTAATTATTATGAGCATGTTATTCGTAATGAGGCTGATTTAATACAAATTCAACAATATATTGCTGATAATCCTGCCCTTTGGGAAGACGATTCATTACATCCCCTAAATGATGGGTTACAAAACAATAAGTGATTATAATTGTATGATGAATGATTACATTGCGTTGCGTAGGGGCAGACCCATGTGTCTGCCCTTGTCGCATATCAGGCAAACACACAACAGGGCGAACACATCGGTTCGTCCCTACCGATCACCAGGCACAATTGTTATATTACATTGCGTTGTGTTGCGTAGGGGCAGACCTATGTGTCTGCCCTTGTCACATATCAGGACAAACACAAACGGGCGAACACACCGGTTCGCCCCTTGATCATCAGGCACAATTGTTATGTTACGTTGCGTAGGGTAGCGGCAGACCCCTGTGTCTGCCCTTGTCACATATCAGGACAAACACATCGGTTCGCCCCTATCGATCCACCTGATTTTATCTGCGTTTATCGGTGTTAATCGGCGGTTAATGATTTATTCGTGCAGCTTCGTGTTCATTCGGGGCTGAAACACCTTTCAATCTTACCTCAATCCTGCCCCAAGCCTGTACAGGGCGTTATAAACATCCATATAACCCACAATCTTCTTAACGTAGTTGCGGGTTTCTTTATATGGAATATTCTCAATAAACTCATCCCGCTCCAGCTCACCAAAGGCATTTCGCCAGCGTTTTACAGCACCACCACCAGCGTTATAGGCTGCCAGACAGTAGACCAGATCACCATCCTGCTGCCTGATCAGGTCACTGAAATGTTTTGTGCCAAGTTTAATGTTGTATTCCGGGTCTATCAGCCAGAGCTGGTTGTAGTTTTTGCCTTTGTAGCCTGCGGTCATTTTTGCTGTGGCAGGCATAAGTTGCATCAGCCCAATGGCTCCGGCATGGGATTTTACATCTGCCCGGAAGCTGCTTTCCGCCTTTGCAAGGGATAGCACCAGTGCTTCAGGCAGGTTGTTCTGCTGACTGTACTGACTGAACAGATCGGCATAGGGGCGGGGAAAGCCCAACTGCCAGAAGATCAGGTTGTCCTGGTTGATTTCTGACGGGCGGTTCTGGTGGAAGGTGACGATTGCACCATGCTGGTCTCCGGCCAGTTGTTGCAGCCTGGCCAGACCTGGCAGCGTATCTGTTGTAAGGTCAGCCTGCTGTCTGAATTCAGCCAGTTCTGTGCGGGCCTTGGACAATAGCCCCAGGGTTGCCAGGGTCTGAATCCGCTCGGTGCCGGCAGGGTAGGGGGGCAGTTGCAGTCCATCTGGCAGGCTGGGCCAGTTGGTGGGGATGTTGTTCTGCTGACGGTGCCAGGAGGCGTAGAATCCAAAGGGGAATTCCTGCTGCAACTGCTTGTAATCCTGCTTTGATTCTGCTGCACGGTCTGTACGTTCCTTGATTCTGGCAGACCAGTAAATTGCCCTTTCACGATAGGTCTTGTCATTCAGCAGTCGTGTCAGACTGGTCTCGGCAGCAACCAGGTTGCCGGAAAGGTACTGTCCCCAGGCCAGTTCCCAGGCTGCCCGTGGGTATTGGGGCGATGCAGGAAACTGTTCTGTAAATTGCTGCATAAGCTGGCTGGCCTGTGCCGGACGGCTGCTGTGTTTATAGGCCAGTGCCGCTTCCAGCAGGGCTGCATCAGCCAGATCACCCCTTTCCCCGCTCAATTCCAGTAGCCTGTTAATTGCCTTGTCGGTTGCATCCAGCCTGATCTCCACCCGTGACAATGCCAGACGTGCCTCATCATATATCTGCGGTGCAAGGGGGGTGATGGCCCGTTTCAGAAACTGTTCTGCCAGGGAGTATTTACGCTGGCGGATGGCGGCCTGGCCTGATCTGAATTCAATGGTGGCAAGCAGATCATCGGGCAGATTATTGCGGGGAATGGCGTTTAAGGCCCAGACAGCACTGCTGACCTGGTTGCCAGCCAGCAGCAGCTCGGCACGTTGTAGCTGTTCCTGCGGGCTGAAGGTTGCGGCTGTCTTGTGCCCATTTTGTTCCAATGCCTTCAACTGTTTCAGTGCTTCTCCAGCAGCATTACTGGTGGGGTGTTGCAGGTAAATCCGGCGGAAGTTGGTGATTGCCTGTTCTATGGAACCAGCTACAAGCTGTGCCTGGGCAAGTTTTAGATCAGCATCAATAACATCGCCACCGGTTTTGTACTGTTCCATAAACCGGCTGTAGTGGCTACTGGCTGTTTGCAGATCATTGTTTTCAAAACTTGCATCTGCGGAAAGTTTTTCCATTCTGCGTCTGATGCTGTTGACAGGTGTACTTGCTGCTGCCTTGTTTGCTGCCTCGGCTGCCTCTGGAAAGCGTTGCAGATTGTACAGGGCTTCAGCCTTCATACTGGTGGCCAGGTCTGCCAGCAGGGGAAAGTTTTTTTCAGCAACGCCAAGCAGGTCTGCGGCCTGTTGGTAGTTCTTTAATCTCAAAGCAGCTTCACCTGCCAACAGGTTGCGTGGGCCGTCAGCTTCCTGCACCAGTGCAGCCTGCAACGCCTCCTGATTTCTGTTGTTACGCAGATGGTTTGCTGGTTCAGACAGATGTTCCAGATTATTGGCGGCGGTGCCAGGGCAGGAGATGGTGAGGGAAAGGGCTGCAACTGTCAGCAGTCCGGTGGCAAGTCGGCGTATTTTCTGTTTCATTTTGATATGTTCCTGTGTTTCAAAAATAAAAAACCCTCCCCTGTGTGGGGAGGGTGACAGTTAGCTATGATACCGTTTTGATTACCTGACTTCAACGTTAATCTGCTTTGGTTTTACCTCTTCTTTTTTTGGCAGGGTGACGGTCAGTACCCCTTTATCACAATTCGCTGCCACCTTTTCCTGATCTATGGTGGCTGGCAGCTTAAAGCTACGTTGGAAACTGCCAAAGTAACGCTCAATCCTATGGTAGTTCTCTTTTTTCACCTCATCTTCATGTTTACGCTCACCCCTGATGGTCAGCAGGTTATCCTCAATCCTGACATCAATATCCTTCTGGTCAATGTCTGGCAGCTCGGCCTTGATCACAATGCTTTCGGGTGTTTCGTAAATATCCACCGCAGGTTGCCAGACCCCTTCGTTTATATCCTCACCGGAGAAATCACGATTACCCCAGGAAAGATTCAGCAGACGGTCCATCTGCTCCTGCATACTACGCAGTTCACGTAACGGATTGTACTTGACGATTGCCATGGTTTGTTCCTCCTTTTGTTATCGGGTTTATTATATGCAAGAAACATAAGCATGGTTTTGTTGATGTCAAGGGCTGATGCTTTGCAAAACAGTGCCATCCGGTGAGACTAACTGTACCTGCAACGGCATTTTACCAGCAGCATGGGTGGAGCAGGAAAGGCAGGGGTCATAACAGCGGATGCCATGCTCAATCCGGTTTAAAAGCCCTTCCTCCAGCCTGCCGCCCACCAGATACCTGCTGGCAATCTGCAATACGGTCTGGTTCATGGCAAGGTTGTTCTGTCCGGTGGCTATAATCAGGTTGACATAATTTAAAAGCCCCTGATCATCCACATGGTACTCATGGAACAGGGTTCCACGGGGGGCCTCCACTGCACCGATACCGATTTTATTGTTGGTGCGGGCATGGCTTCGGATATTGTCATCCAGAATTTGGGGATCAT
>CAZRKG010000096.1:4516-7081 GCA_964600635.1 uncultured Geobacter sp.
AACTTGAGGTAGCTCCAGCTTTCAGATTCTTCCCTGATCAGCTTACCGTAGCTGGCAGGAGCATGATCCCCCAGTTTTTCACCATTCTGTCCTGTGAAACGCAGCAATCCATCGTAATGTTCCAGTCCGCCCTGCTCTGTGACCAGCCCCATATACAGGCTGGGGAAGTTGCCATAGCAGGCCGCCTCTTCCGCCATCCTGTGCAACAGGTCTTTACCCAGGCTGATGGCTGCCTGGGTGGTTGCCATAGCCTCTGGCAGGCCAGCCAGGATCTGATCCCGCTTTTCCTTTGCAAGCGGCTCACGTACACCGCCTGAGACAACCCAGGCCGGATGAACCGAACGATCCCCCAGCAGCCTGATGGTATCCTGTCCAAACTGTCGCAGCCTGACCCCTTTTCTGGTCAGTTCCGGCTGGGCCTCAATCAGGCCGATCAGGTTACGTCTGGCCGGGTCTGATTCCATCCCCAGCAGCAGGTCCGGGCCTGACAGCAGGAAGAAGCTCAAGGCATGGCTTTGCACCAGTTGGGCGTAATGGATCAGGCGGCGTAATTTCTCTGCTGCTGGCGGAATGCTGACCCCTTTCAGCATATCACCGGCCTTGGCAGAGGCCAGGGCATGGCTAACCGGACAGATGCCGCAGATCCGCTCGGTTATGGCGGGCATTTCACGATAACTGCGGCCAAGGCAGAACTTCTCAAAGCCACGAAATTCTGTGACATGGAAGCGGGCATCTGCCACCTCACCGGCATCATTCAACATAATGGTGATTTTGGCATGGCCCTCAATCCTGGTGACAGGGGATATGGTGATGGTTTTTGACATTTTGCTATGCTCTCCTACCCGAATGTCCGCTGCTCTGCTGGTAACTCAATCGGCCTGCCTTCCAGTACAGCGGCCAGTACAGCCTGTATCCGCTCAGGGTCAGGCGGACAGCCAGGAATAAAGGCATCAACATCCACCACCTGGTGCAGTGGCAGTACCTTGGGCAGCAGTTCCGGCAGCAGCTCCCCTGCTGCATCGCTGCGGGGCTGGCTGCCAGGGCCGGCCTTGTAAACCTCACTAAGCAGGTTATCCACTTTAAAGAAGTTTCTCAGGCTGGTGACATTGCCGGTTATGGCACAATCGCCAAAACTGACCAGCAGGCGGGAGTTGGCACGGGCCTGTTGCAGCAGTTCCAGGTTCTCCATATTGGCAACAGCCCCCTCCAGCAGGGTCAGATCAACATTTTGCGGAAACTGCTTGGTATCCACCAGCGGGCCGTAGACCAGTTCAAAACTGTCCGCCAGATCAATCAGCTCTTCCCCCAGGTCCAACAGAGACATGTGGCAACCGGAACAGCCACCAAGCCAGGCAGTTGCCAGGCGTAGCTTTTTCATGATTGCCCCCCCAGTGTCGCCATCCGCCGCCGCTTCAGGATTCGGTTAAGGAAGCTGCGTTCCTTTTTCATTTCACCCACTGTAGCCCCTTTTTTGTACAAAGCACCGGTTGGGCAGAGCTGGACGCATTTGCCGCAGTCAGTACAACTGTTGCTGCTGCCCCAGGGCTGGTCCAGGTCTGCCATGATCCGGCTGGCAGTACCCCGTCCCCGCACATCCCAGGTGTGTGCCCCCTCCACCGCATCACAGACCCGCACACAACGCAGGCAGAGAATGCAGCGGTTATGATCCAGGGTAAACCGTTCACGGCTGGCATCCATCGGCAGGAACTGATGCAGGTAATCAAAACGGACATGGTCTACCCCCAGCCTGGCGGCCAGGGATTGAAGCTCGCAGTTACTGTTCTGGACGCAGATGGAGCAGGTATGGTTCCGTTCTGCCAGCAGCAGTTCCACCAGCATCTTGCGGTATTCGGTCAGTCTGTCTGTGTCGGTTGTTATAACCATCCCTTCGCTGACCCGGGTGGTGCAGGCCGGTTGCGGACGGCTGCTGCCCTGAAGCTCCACCAGGCACAGCCGGCAGCCGCCGTGGGCCTCCAGCCCGTCAAGGTGGCAGAGGGTGGGGATCTCAATGCCATGCTCTCTGGCAACTTCCAGTATGGTCTGGCCTGTTACGGCACCGAAAAGTTCATTGTTGATGGTTAGTGTAATGGCTGACATCAGCTTTCCTTCCCTCCTGAATGCAGGGCATTGATCCGCTCCAGGAATTTTTCCCCCAGCAGGTGCAGGGGCAACTGATCCATAGTACAGGCTCCGGCCCTACAGTGCCGCTTCTGGATATGTTCTTCATATTCCTCCCTGAACCAACGCAGGGTGGACAGTACCGGATTTGGGGCTGATGCCCCCAGTCCGCAGAGGGATGTATCCTGCATCATCCGGCAAAGCTGCTCCAGTGTCAGCAGATCCCGCTCAGTGGCACTGCCATTGCAGATCCTTGACAGCAGACGATAGCTTTCCACGGTACCGGTACGGCAGGGCAGGCATTTGCCGCAGCTTTCATCCAGACAGAACTCCATGAAAAAACGGGCCACATCCACCATGCAGCTTTCCTGGCCCATTATGATCAGGCCACCTGAACCCATGATGGAACCAACGGCTTGCAGGTTTTCGTAATCCACCGCAATATCC
>CAZRKG010000096.1:7091-7512 GCA_964600635.1 uncultured Geobacter sp.
AACTGGCGTTGTTCACCAGGCCACCACCGATCCCGAAGACAATCTCCCGCAGGCTGATCCCCATCGGCACCTCTATCAGGCCGCTGTTGACCACCTCGCCACAAAGGGCAAAGACCTTGGTGCCTCGGCTTTTGCCATGACCAATGGTACTGAACTGCTCTGCACCGATCCTGAAAATTGTTGGGATGTTGCCAAAGGTCTCAACATTGTTGATCAGGGTCGGGTGGTTCCAGAGACCGGATTCAGCAGGGTAGGGCGGGCGTATGCGAGGCTGCCCACGCTTGCCGGTGATTGATGCCAGCAGGGCGGTTTCTTCTCCGCATACAAAGGCTCCGGCCCCTATTCTTATATCCACCCGGAAGGTGAAGCTGGAGTCCAGTACACGGCTGCCCAGCAGACCGGCCCGCTCTGCATCCTTGAT
>CAZRKG010000097.1:0-7448 GCA_964600635.1 uncultured Geobacter sp.
GAGGAGTCGCTGAAACAGATTAAACTGAGGGCACAGCGGATTGGTGAATTTGGAGATTCACTACGATTGATGTGTGAGACAAATCTGGATGATATTGAAGAGGTGATTCGTGCAGGCAGGCCTGAAGTCGTGATTATTGATTCTATTCAGACAATGTACAGTGAAAATGTTGGTGCTGCGCCAGGCAGTGTATCACAGGTGCGTGAAGCAACTTCTATTCTTTTACAGCTGGCAAAAGGACTTGGAATCTCCATTTTCATTGTGGGACATGTAACAAAAGAGGGTACTGTGGCAGGACCCAGAGTGCTGGAACATATGGTGGATACGGTACTGTATTTTGAAGGGGACCGTGGTCACCCCTACCGGATTCTGCGGGCAGTTAAAAATCGCTTTGGCTCCACCAATGAAATCGGCGTATTTGAGATGAAATCAGGCGGATTGGCTGAGGTAACCAACCCTTCTGAGCTATTTTTGTCGGAGCGGCCTCTGGATGCACCAGGCTCTGTTGTGACCGCCTCTCTGGAAGGCAGCCGTACATTGCTGGTGGAGATTCAGGCCCTGGTTACCCCCAGTGTTTATGGCACCCCCCGCAGGACAACCCTTGGTGTGGACAGCAACCGCCTGGCCCTTCTGGTGGCTGTGCTGGAGAAAAAAGCCGGTCTGCACCTGGGTGGTCAGGATATTTTTCTGAATGTTGCGGGGGGTGCCAGACTGACCGAACCAGCGGCTGATCTGGCTATGCTGCTGGCAGTGGCTTCAAGTCATCTGGACCGCCCGGTTGACCCTGATTGTGTTGTTTTTGGTGAAGTTGGCCTTGCTGGCGAGGTCAGGGCCGTGACTCAGCCAGAGCAGAGAATTGGAGAAGCCCTGAAACTTGGCTTCAAACGGGCGATACTGCCGGCCGGCAACCTGAAGCGGATTGAGAAAAGCAAGCTTGAACTGCTTGGTGTCAACAGTGTTAACGATGTATTGCAATTTCTGAATTAAACAGGATTTACTGCATTTAAAGCCATTTTTACTGGACATTTTACTGTAATTCCCTTAAAATCAATAAATTTTTTCAGGAATTACTTTTGCTGTCGGGGGTACCAATGGAAGCTGAAAAGCTTGAAGAGTTTCGTCAGTTATTGCTGGATGAGCTGAAGACATTACAGATTGAGGCAGATAAAACTGTGCATGAAATGGGTGATAATGCCTCCCACTTCCCTGATCCGGCTGACCGTGCCACCCAGGAATCTGACCGTACCTTTGAGCTACGCATCAGGGATCGTGAACGTAAACTTGGCAATAAAATCCGCGAAGCACTGGATCGGATAGAAAACGGCATATACGGAATCTGCGATGACTGCGGTGGAGATATAAGTGAAGCACGTCTCAAGGCAAGGCCGGTTACAACACAGTGCATTGACTGCAAAACCGAAGCTGAAGAACGGGAAAAACGGATCTGATTTTACGTTAATAAAATCACCGGAAGCACACAACTGCAACATATAGCAAACTGGTCAGATAAAGGAGAGGTAAGTAAGCACAACATAAACATACAACCTCTGCAATAGTTTTAAGGTTCTGTTAAAACACAATCAATCAAGAAATCAGTAACAGTTTTGCAACCTCAGAAGTTGTGGCCTGCCTGTTTGTATGGCCCGCCCTTAAACAAGGACTGTCATGCCAGCTATGACCAACAACGCCTCCAAAATAATCCGTCTTACAAACCTGCCTGACAGAAAAGGGCTGCACCTTTTCTACTACTTCAGTAGTACCCTGCTTTCAACCATCAGATATGACAAGCTGTTACACCTGATCCTGACCGTCATGGTCAGCAAGCGGTACAACCTTTTCACCCGTGCTGCATTATTTATTTATGATTCTAAAACGAACAGCCTGAACGGCACATTAGGTGTCAGCCGCAAAGAAGCTGATCTGCTGGAACTGGTGGCCGTTGAACCGGCACGCCAATTAAGTGGCCATTGGGATCTTAGTGATGAAGCTATCCAGAATCAGCAGATGTCAGAACTGAGTGCAGCCACCAGGAAGATAACGATTGATCTCCCCAGTGGTTGCAAGACCCTGGCTAAAGTAATCAAAGAACAACGTACCTGTACTATGCAACATGGCGGTAACCAATCCTGCCAGACCTGTATGCTGATGGACAGCCTGGAAATCGGCAGCTTTACCGCTGTTCCCCTTGTGACCCACAAACAGCTTATCGGTATTATCATTGCCGGCAACAGTCCTGAGCAGGCTGAAATCAACAGAAAACAGCTTAATTTGCTGCAACTGTTTGCAAACCAGGCCAGCGTTGCCATTGAAAACGCCCAGTTATACAAAAACCTGGCAGAGACCCACAAACTGCTACAGGATGCACGGCACAGACTGGTGCATACAGCCCACCTTGCCGCAATTGGTGAAATGGCTGCATCCCTGACCCATGAACTGAAGACGCCACTGGTGGCAATCGGGGGGTTTGCCGTCAGATTGAGCAGACTACTACAGGATGATCCTGAACAACGCCACTGTCTGAACACAATTATCAGTGAATCTCACCGCCTTGAACGGTTACTTGGCGATGTGCTGTCATTTTCACGCAAGCCAACCATCTGCTATATGACATGCAACCTGATGGAGATATTGCAAAGCTGCCTGAATGACTACAGACCCATATTCGACAGCCAGTTCATTATTATTGAGTCAAACCTGCCGGAAGATGAAGCCTGGATGATGCTGGGAGACAGCAGCCAGTTAAAGCAGGTTTTCATTAACCTGATAGTGAATGCACAGGAAGCCATGCCAGATGGGGGCAGATTAAATCTTGAACTGGCAAAGCTGGTTGAGGCAGGCCGCCCCTATGCTGTGGTCAGGGTCAGGGACTCAGGTGGCGGAATCCCTGAAGAGAACATAGAACGGATACTGTCACCGTTTTTTACCACCAAGCGGCATGGTACCGGCCTTGGGCTGGCCATTGTTAACAGGATAGTAACCAGCCACGGTGGCACAATATCTGTTACAAACGTATCAAATGGAGCTGAATTTACTGTGCAGCTACCATTGACATAGTTTCTGATTTATTTCAGGTTTTGCGGATTCATATCAGTTTTTGGCTGAAATCATCTACTGTGCAAACTGCGGTGGCAAACCCACCTTGTTGGCCTGTTCCACCAACTGGTTATATTGTTGCCTGACCTCCTCATATCGCTTGCCAAGTTCCTGCCCCCTGGTTTGCAGTTCATTTGCCTTACCTCGGCTGATAAGGGTCTTGCCATCGCCACCTTCCTGACGCAACTGTTCCTGCTGCTGCTGAATCTGATTCATTTGAGAGTTCAAGGCCCGAAACTGTTGCTGCCATTCTGCGGCAGTACGCCCACCAAAACTGGTTTTTCCGGTAACTTCCTCTGGAACTGGCAGAGGTGCAATGGTGGCAGCGGTCTTGGCTGCTTCATCAATACCGGCGGGCAGATCCGCTTTTGTTTCTGGCCGAGATGGCTCAACTGTCTGGTCCAGATACTGGTAGCGACCCTGGCTTTCTTTCAATGCCTTGGCACGATATTTTGCAGGCACCCTGCCGATGTCATCGGTAAAGTGCATGGTGCCATGCTGATCAGTCCAGCTATATGTGCCAGCCAGGGCGTGTGAAGACAAAAGTAACAGGGCAGTAAAAAAGGCTATCAATCTCATTTACAACTACCTCCCTCCAAAAATTGCCGTACCAACCCTTACAAGGGTGGCACCTTCTTCAATTGCAACCTCAAAATCACCGGACATCCCCATGGAAAGCTCATCCATGATCACATTTTCAAGCTGCATGTCCCTAATTTCATTGGCCAGCTTCCGTAACCCTGCAAAATACGGCCTGGCTGCCTCAGGATCATCAAAAAAAGGTGGCATGGTCATCAATCCCTGAACCCTTACAAAGGGCAACTGGGCAATCTGGCTGACCAGTTGCCTTGCGGCATCAGCCGTGGTGCCAAACTTGCTGGCTTCACCAGAAATGTTGACCTGCACCAGAACATTGCAGGGCTGCCCCACCTTGTCACGCCACTGTCGGTCAATCTCCCTTGCCAAGGAAAGCCTGTCTACAGTGTGGATCAGGCTGACAACTCCAGGCAGATATTTAACTTTATTGCTTTGCAGATGGCCGATCAGATGCCACTGCAAAGCAACTTTAACCTGATCTGCCTTTTCCAGCAGCTCCTGCACATAGTTTTCACCAAATATAATCTGGCCTGCATCAACTGCATCAATTACTGCCTGTGCAGGATGCAGTTTTGAAACAGCCACCAGCTTTATATCAGCAGGGTCACGCCCTGCTTTAAGGCAGGCCCGCTGTATGCGGGCTTCTGTTTCCGCCAGATTCTGTTTAATTGTCATAAAAGATTCCCCTAAATCAACTTATTGCTCCAAGTGGTTAAACATATGAATGGTAGGGGTGCTGCTTGCTGCACCCGTGTTAGCAACTTACTGGGCGGAGCAAGCACCGCCCCTACAACTGAATTTAATTGTTTTGCCACCAGTGCAATAAAACAAACCTTTTTACACAAACATATCGGTTTCTTATCTTACAAGTATACTGGAAAAATCGGAATTTACTCCTGAAAACAGTAAGGGGAGGAACCAGCCAAGCAGATTCCTCCCCATCTTTGTAATTATAACATCAAGCCTTATTTTGTGTTACTGCCGCTGCCACCTAAAGCTGCATGGGCTGCCGCAAGGCGTGCAATCGGTACACGGAATGGCGAGCAGGAAACATAATCCAGGCCGATGTTATGGCAGAAGATGACTGATTCAGGATCACCGCCATGCTCACCGCAGATACCAAGCTTGATGTCCGGGCGTGTACTGCGGCCCTTCTCGCAACCGATCTTCACCAGTTGACCAACACCGGTCTGGTCCAGTGACACAAACGGGTCTTCCGGAAGTATGCCCCCATCCACATAAAATGGCAGGAACTTTCCGGCATCATCACGGGAAAGACCAAAGGTAGTCTGGGTCAGGTCGTTGGTACCGTAGGAAAAGAACTCGGCTTCCTTGGCTATTTCATCAGCAGTCAGAGCAGCACGGGGCAGCTCAATCATGGTACCGATCAGGTATTCAACCTTGACACCGTACTCTGCAATCACCTCATCACAGACCCTGATTGCATTAACCTTGAGGATCTCCAGCTCCTTCGCTGTTGCAATCAGGGGGATCATGATCTCCGGCACAATGCTGAAGCCCTCATGTTTAATCAGCTCGCAGGCTGCTTCCATAATGGCCCGCACCTGCATGTCGTAAATTTCAGGGAAGGTGATACCAAGGCGGCAACCACGGTGTCCCAGCATCGGGTTAAACTCATGCAGAAAATCCACCTTTGCTCTAAGGGTTGCGGCAGGTACCTTCATGGTAATGGCCAGCTCATCAATATCCTTGTCCTGTTGGGGCAGGAACTCGTGCAGAGGCGGGTCCAGCAGGCGGATAGTCACCGGAAGCCCCTTCATCTCACGGAACAGCCCGATGAAGTCACCTTTCTGCATAGGCAGGATCTTTGTCAGAGCCTTTTCACGGCCTTCAAGATCAGGGGACAGGATCATTTCACGCACTGCTGCAATCCGGTCTGCATCAAAGAACATATGCTCTGTACGGCACAGGCCGATCCCCTCGGCACCAAACTCACGGGCCACTTTAGCGTCTTGTGGGTTATCTGCATTGGCACGGACTTTCAGTTTACGGAATTTATCTACCCAGGTCATCAGGGTGTTGAAGTCACCGGTCATTTGGGGCGGCACTGTGGGAATCTCACCCAGCATAACCTGGCCGCTGGAACCATCAAGTGTAATGATGTCACCCTTTTTAACCACCAGACCATCCTTGGCAACAAAAGACTGATTTGCGTAATTAACAGCAATGTCTCCACAACCAGCTACACAACACTTGCCCATACCACGGGCCACAACAGCAGCGTGGGAGGTCATACCGCCACGGGCAGTCAGAATCCCCTGGGCAGCATGCATACCATGAATATCTTCGGGCGAGGTTTCAATCCGTACCAGAATCACCTTCTTGCCGGTTTTGGACAGCTCTTCCGCCTCATCAGCAGTAAAGACAACCTCACCAAAGGCAGCACCAGGTGAGGCAGGCAGCCCCTTGGCAATCACCTTCTTATCTGCCTTGGGATCAAGAGACGGATGCAACAGTTGATCAAGCTGGGCAGGTTCTACCCGCTGAACAGCGGTCTGCTCGTCAATCTGGCCTTCCTTGACCATATCAACCGCAATCTTGATGGCAGCCTGGGCGGTCCGCTTGCCGTTTCTGGTCTGCAACATAAACAGCTTATCTTTTTCAATGGTAAACTCAATATCCTGCATATCTTTGTAATGCTTCTCAAGGATATTACGGATTTCAGCCAGTTGCTTGTAGCACTCTGGCAGAACTTCTTCCATTGAAGGGGGATCATTCGGTTTTTTCTGGTGGATATTGATCGGCTGAGGTGTACGGATACCGGCTACCACATCTTCTCCCTGGGCATTTACCAGGTATTCGCCGTAGAAGTAGTTTTCTCCGGTGGAAGGGTCACGGGTGAAGGCAACGCCGGTGGCACAGTCATCCCCCATGTTACCGTAAACCATGGATTGTACGTTAACAGCAGTACCCCAGTCAGCGGGGATGTTGTTCAATCTGCGGTAGGTGATGGCACGCTGATTCATCCATGAACCAAACACCGCACCTATGGCACCCCACAACTGCTCCTTGGGATCTTCAGGGAAATCCCTGCCAACCTCTGCCTTTATGGCCGCCTTGAACTTGCCCACCAGGTCTTTCCAGTCCTCAGCAGTCAGTTCTGTATCCAGATGAACGTTCTTTTCCTGCTTTTTCATATCCAGCAGATGTTCCAGAGTATACTTATCCATTTCCATTACAACATCAGAGTACATCTGTACAAAGCGACGGTAGGCATCATAGGCAAAACGTGCGTCACCGGACTGGGCAATAATCCCCTGCACAGTGGTGTCATTAAGCCCCAGGTTGAGGACAGTATCCATCATGCCAGGCATGGATGCTCTGGCACCGGAACGAACTGAGACCAGCAGAGGGTTGTCAGGATCGCCAAAGGTGCGACCCATAATCTGCTCCACCTGCTTCAGGCTGGCCTCCACCTCAGATGTCAGGGATGCAGGATAGGTCTCATTATGGGCATAAAAGTAGGTACAGACCTCTGTGCTGATCGTAAATCCTGGCGGTACTGGCAAGCCGATACTGGTCATTTCTGCCAGGTTGGCACCTTTACCACCAAGCAGGTTTTTCATCTCTGCCTTACCCTCTGCCTTGCCATCTCCAAAAAAGTAGACATACTTTTCTGCCATTGCATCCTCCTTGATTTATTGGGGTTTTAGTCCCTGTGAATTTTTTTAACAACAGTAAATTCAATAACTTAACCAGTGTACTGGATTGGAGTTTTTTTCTCAAGCAGTTTGAGG
>CAZRKG010000098.1:0-7447 GCA_964600635.1 uncultured Geobacter sp.
CAAACCAAAGCGTTTACGCATTGAGATGATCGGAATCACCTTGCCCCGCAGGTTTATGATCCCCTCCACATAGGATGGTGTGTTGGGCATTTTGGTTATCTCAGGCATACGGATGATCTCCCGCACCTTCAGCACCTCTACACCGTACTCTTCGCTACTCAGCATAAAGCTGACCAGTTGAATCAGCTCATCACCGCCACCGGAAAACTCACCACTTTTAACCAATGCTGTTGTTGACATAACAGTATCTCCTTATAAAAATTAACTGCATCCTAACACAGACTGACAACCCTTAAACAGCGAATTTAACGTCAGAACAGCCCTTGCAACGGGCCACCGTTAGCGGCCATCTGCTCTATCCTGCGTACCAGTTCCGGTTCTTCCTCCAGTGGCGGTGCATGGAAAGCCCTGCTGCGGCTGTCAATAACCAGCGGCCCTGTGCAACCCCAATGCCGTTGCCTGCTGCCCTGCCCTACCCCGTAGACATCGCTGGCCGGATTAGAACGGGTAAAGCAGACCCAGAGGAAATTATCCAGGCTGCGGCTACAGAAATCAGCATCATCCACCAGTACAACCAGTGCTATCCCGTCTGGCAGTGGCCGCTGCTCCCAGAAGTGGCAGAGGTCATCCACCGCTGGATCAGACTGGTTCGGCCCACCAGTTGCTGGTCTGCCCTGCACCACCATCACCCCTGGCATGGCAAGGGCTGGCCTGCTCCAGCCATCGGGCAGGCTTATCTCTGAAGGCAGCTCGGTCAACAGGCTGCGTTTTACAGGGCCGGCAGCGGCAATCACAAGTTTGGAGCCGCTGTTAAGTCCACCACCGGTATAATCCAGTGTATCAATGGTGGTGCTGGTCTGGAAGTGCAGGTCACGCCGCCAGTCAACCCGCTCCAGCAGGTGATGGAACATGGCCTTTACATCATAAACATCCAGCTCTGGATTATCCTGCTCCGCCACAATCAGCAGGTACTTTGCCAGAGAAAGCTGCCCTTGCCCCAGAATAGCGTTGGCCTGGGTCAGAAGCTCCAGCGGTTTTTCAATTGCATCAAAGGGGGTGTACCGTTCAGAACCGATTGCCAGCAGCAGGGGATGCACACCAGCGGCATCAACAGCATGAACACCTTTGATACCTGGCAGAACAGAGGGGATCAGCTCACCGGTCAGCTCATGGATGAAGGTACCAAAGGATGTGTCTTCCTGGGGCGGACGGCCAACGGTGGTAAAGGGCCAGATGGCATCGGGCCGGTGATAAACCGCCTCCACATCCATATACGGGAAGGGATGGGCAAGGCTGTAGTAGCCAATATGGTCACCAAAGGGGCCTTCTGGCAGGGTGGCATCCGGTGCAATACTGCCAACAATACAGAAATCCGCCTCTGCCGGAACAGGCAGTTGGCCTGGCAGACGGGCCATATCAATCCGGTGTCCGCCTAAGAGACCAGCAAAGGAAAGCTCCGGCATCCCCTCCGGCAGCGGCATAACAGCCGCAATACACATGGATGGTGCACCGCCCACAAAGACATTTACCTTTAACCGCTCGCCCCGCCTGATCGCCTCCTGATGATGCACACCGATGCCACGGTGGATCTGGTAGTGCATTCCGGCCTGTTTATCCTGCTGATAGCTGTTGCCGGAAATCTGCACCCGATACATCCCCAGGTTGGATTTACCAAAACCTGGCCTGGCCGGATCTTCTGTATAAACCTGGGGCAGGGTAATAAACGCACCGCCATCCCTGGGCCAGGAAATCAGTTGGGGCAGATCGGACAGTCTGCAACTTTGTGATAAAGACTGGGCACGGTCTGGAGCAACAGAACGGGGCAGCAGGTGTAAGGCACCAAAGGGTGCGGATAACAACCTGGCAGGTTGTTTGGTTATGCTGATCGGGTCCAGTTTAAGCTTTACCAGGGTTTCAATCTGTTTAAGACTGTCACGGAAGATAAAACGTGTCCGCTCCAGGGTGCCAAACAGATTGCCCAGCATGGGAAAGCGGCTGCCAATTACATTTTCAAACAATAGCACCGGCCCGCCAGCAGCGTAGACCCTGCGTTGAATCATCCCAACTTCAAGGCAGGGGTCCACCGGCACTGAAATCCGCCGTAACATCCCATGTTGCTCAAGATCCCTGACACACTCCTGTAAATTCCTGTAACCCATGTTGATTCTCTTTTCCGGCAAATCCGTATTTTATGTATTAACAGCATCTACCTATGACTGCCTCGTCACTGCGAGCGACTGCAAGGAGCGTGGCAGTCTGAAGGTTGCTTCGTTGCTACACTTCTTGCGATGACCCATTGTTTTATGACACGTCACTGTAGGGGCGGTGCTTGCTCCGCCCATCAGTCAGTCAGGGTGCAGCAATCAGCACCCCTACAAAGCACTGTGGCGTAGATACTGTATAATACTTAACAGATTGATTGAAGCAATAGCTTTTAAAAATTACCCAAACATTATGCCGGATTTTATTATCTTATAAGTCAGCCTCCTGCCCCAACAACCGCATTTTACGTAGTGCATCAAAAAGCTGGGAACGTACAACAGGTTTTACAATATACGTTGTGGCTCCGCTTGCATAAAGTGCATCAAATACAGTTTTGGGATCATCCAGTGCTGTGATCATCAGCACATTACACTCTTCAGCAGATGGTATGCCCAGCTCTGTCTCGTACTGCCTGATCTGGCGTGTCGCTTCTTTACCATCCATATTGGGCATCATTATATCCATACATATCAGGCGATAGGGACTGTTTTCATCATAGGCTATCTTAAAAGCCGCCAAAGCCTCTTCGCCATTGCTGGCAACATCAACATCAAAATTATTGGACAGAAAATCACAGAGGATCTTGCGTGAAGAAAACTCGTCATCAACCACCAGGCATTTCATGGTCTCCTCCTCATGCAATCAGGTTAAAGTCTGAACTTTCTCACCAATGTCTGAAGATTCTCCGCCATGCCTGAAAGCTGTGCCGCTGCGGTGGCTGATTCATGTGCTCCCTGTGCTGACTGCTGCACAACCTCTGTAATCTGCGTCATGTTGCTGCTTATTTCACTGGTGGTTGCTGTCTGCTCTTCTGCTGCTGTAGCCACCTGGCTGATCTGCATGGCAACACCATTTACCTGCTCTATAATATGCTGCAACGCCTCGCCGGAAAGGGCCGCTTCTCTGGTGCCTGCATCCACCTCACGTACACCATCCTCCATATTGTCAACAGCAGCACGGGTTTCACTCTGAATGGTTCGGATCATTACGCTGATCTCCTGGGTTGCTCGGGTGGTACGCTCTGCCAGGGCACGTACCTCATCGGCAACTACCGCAAAACCACGGCCCATCTCACCGGCACGGGCCGCTTCTATGGCAGCATTAAGTGCCAGCAGGTTGGTCTGGTCGGCAATATCTTCAATGGTACCCACAATGGCACCAATCTGGTCGGAACGCTCCCCCAGCGAAGCAACTGTTTTGGCAGTTTCCTGCACCCTCCGGGCAATGGTCTCCATAGCATGAACTGTCTTACTGACAACATCGGAACCATGATTGGCACTGTTTGATGCGTCTGTAGCACCTGTGGCAGCATATTGACAGTTGTTGGCTATATCATTGGCTGTGGCGGCCATCTCTTCGCCTGCTGTTGCAACGGTCTGGGTCTGGGCCACCACCTCTTCTGTACCAGCGGCTATCTGCTCCGCTGCACTGTGCAGTTGATTGGCTGCTGTTGAAACTGTTTCAGCAGTTTCCGATACCTGGCGGATGGTGTCCCGCAGGTTTAAAGCCATATTCTGGAACGCCTCTGATAAAAGCCCGATCTCATCCTTTGATGTTGTGCTGATCTGCACGGTAAGGTCACCCTCTGCCATTTTACCGGCACCATCGACCAACAACCGTACAGGGTTTGTAATTGAACGGGTAATAATCATGCCAATTATAAAGGCCAGCACAGTACCCAGCAGGGCCAGTATCAGCATAAACCAGCCAGAGCTATCTGCCAGTTTAGTGTTATCTTTAGCCAGCCGATCGCCCTGATCTATTTTGGAATTTACCAGCTTCTCAATACTATTCTGTAATGTACGTGAAGCTATACCTGCTTCTTCTCCTGTAAGCAGCAGGTTTGCTTCGGCAATATCATCAGCCAGTGCCAGGGCTATCATCTTGTTTGCAATAAGACGGTACTGTGATAGTGCCTGGCTATACTCATTATATAACTGCTGCTCTTCATCACTATACAACAGCATGGAATAGTCAGCAGAAGTCTTATCCAGGCTGGCAAACAGGTCTTTCACACGGCCTGCAAAATGATCACGTTTTTGTGGCTCAGCATGGATAATATCCCTTGTATTAACCCGCAAACGCTGGAAATCAGTACTTACAGTGCTAAGCTGTGCCAGCGGTATGACAATGTACTGATCCATCTTAGTATCCGCAGCAGCCAACTTGTGGAGCTGCACGTAGCCGATGATCCCCACCACCAGTGCCACAATTGCTACTGCAAAAAAACTGGTTAAAAGTTTTGTAGCAAGCCGCAGATTACTGAAAAGTTGCATAATTTATTTACTCCTTTTGTTGATTGTCTTTATCAATGCTTTAAGAAAACGCTGTTATCCCGAAAGCGTGATTGTTTCGTAGCTGCTTACTTCCGTCACCGTTCTTCTGTGTTGTGATGTGAGGGGCAGGTTTTGTGTCTTCCCTTATTACGGGTACCCACAAGGGGCACCCCTACAATTATATTTACGCTATCTGTGTTAATCGGCGGTTAATATCACTGTGATTCGGAAGATTTCAACGCCATTCTGTTAACTTTGATACAGACACATGCTTTAATTAAAACCATGCAACAAACCTTAATTTAACAGGTTGGCAAAATTTAATTGCATAACCTTTTATGGAAATCTATTGCGATACTTTAGATAATTTAAATCTAAATATATAAATAGATTTTATAATTTTTAATGTAAACGTACATTCAGTTTGTATTTTCGATACATGTAACTTCTAATTTGGTTATATAGATGAACACAACCTATAGTTGTAATCTCAAATCAAGAGGGATTACATCATGGGAAACATTGTCAGTTCCAGGGAAATAGGCTTTAAGATCAAGCAGTTAAGGCAGAAGGCCGGCTTATCGCAAGAAAAACTGTCTGAGAAGATAGGGGTTACATTTCAGCAGGTGCAGAAGTACGAAAGCGGCCATACAACCCTTAACATACTGAAGTTACAACAGATTGCCGTGGCACTACAGGTACCGGTCAGTGAATTTTTTAAAGCAGAACACAGACATCAGGTAACCATAACCAATGAAGAGGACAGCCTGCTGCAAGTGTACAGAAGGATTAAAAGTAATGAACTGAAAAGGTGTATACACACTCTGGTGGGGAATCTTAACAGACGTGTCAAATGAATATGATTATCGCCCATAAACATCATATAAATTGCAGTATCAAATTAGAAACTACCACCACCTGGCCTGTACAGCCAAGATCGCCACGGCCTTACGGCCTCTCAGTGACGATAAGTGGTTGATAGTTGATTGTTGATAGCTATTAACCATAAACCATCAACGGAAGTCGTCATCCTATGCTGTGGTAGTGGCGAACCGGTGTGTTCGCCCAAATATGTAACAATATTACAAGGGCAAACACATGGGTCTGCCTCTACGCCACAACACATAAGAACAGCGACACAATTTACAGTTCATTGCGAGAAGCAGAGCGACGAAGCAATCTCAAGACTGCCACGTCGGCCTTTGAGCCTCCTCGCAGTGACAGAGTTATTGCGGGACAGATAATCAATCTGCTGGGATCCTGTTCTGTCCAACAAAATACTTGACCAGAAGTGGCATCTGGGATATACAACGAAATCTATTCTGTACGGTTTAAACATGGGGCTGTAGCTCAGCTGGGAGAGCGCTTGAATGGCATTCAAGAGGTCGACAGTTCGATCCTGTTCAGCTCCACCAATAAAATAAAGGGGTTAGGAGATTCTCCTAGCCCCTTTTATTTGTGCTGCTTTAGTCATCGTTAATTCCTGGTAACTTTCATGTCCCCTGCCCCATCTGCAAATATCGCCTCTCACCTGCCTTTAATGGCCCAGGCCCAGCCAGACACCACTGCCATCATATTTCCCAAGGACAATCGCAAACTGACCTTCCGTGAGCTTGACCAGCTTTCCGACCGGATCTGCCACAGCCTTGTGGAGAGTGGCATCAAGTATGGCACCCGCACTGTATTGATGGTAACCCCCTCACCTGAATTTTTTGCCCTTACCTTTGCACTGTTTAAGGTTGGGGCTGTACCGGTGCTGGTGGACCCTGGCCTTGGCATCAGAAACCTTAAAACCTGTCTGGCAGAGGCGGAACCAGAGGCGTTCATCGGCATACCAAAGGCACAGATTGCCAGGCTTTTGTTCGGCTGGGGCAAAAATAGCCTTAAAACAATCATCACCGTTGGCCCTAAACTGTTCTGGGGTGGTTTTCGGCTTGATGAACTGATCAGAAACGCACCGGACAGCCCCTTTAAAATGGCTGATACCAACAGTGACGAGATTGCCGCCATACTGTTTACCAGCGGCAGCACCGGCCCCCCCAAGGGTGCCATCTACAGCCACGGTAATTTCAGTGCACAGGTAGCTGCCCTGAAGCAGATTTACAACATAACCCCCGGCGAGGTTGATCTGCCCACCTTCCCCCTGTTTGCCCTGTTTGCACCAGCACTTGGCATGACAGCTGTTATCCCTGAAATGGACTTTACCCGCCCTGGCTCCGTAAATCCCGAAAAAATCATTGCCGCCATTAACAAGTACCAGGTTACAACCATGTTCGGTTCACCGGCCCTGATTAACCGCGTGGGTCGTTATGGTGCTGATCTTAATATCCAGTTACCCAGCCTGAAACGGGTTATCTCCGCCGGAGCACCGGTTCCGGCCAGTGTGCTGGAGCGTTTCAGAAAAATGCTACAACCAGAAGCGGACATCTTCACCCCCTACGGTGCCACGGAATCACTGCCGGTCTGCTCCATCTCCAGCAGTGAAATCCTGGGAGAAACCAGCAACATTACCAACCTTGGTGGTGGTGTCTGTATCGGCAAGCCGGTGGCAGACATCAGGGTGGAGGTCATCAAAATAAGTGATGAACCGATAGAAGTCTGGCATGACAGCCTGAAAGTAACGGATGGTGAAGTGGGTGAACTGGTGGTACAGGGGCCGCAAGTTACCAGAGGTTATTTTCAAAGGTCAGAGGCGGACAGCCTCTCCAAAATCAACGATCCCAAGGGTGGCTTTTTCCATCGTATGGGTGATCTGGGCAGGCGTGATGAGCAAGGCAGGCTCTGGTTTTACGGTCGCAAATCCCATCGAGTGGAAACCGCCACAGGGCCACTTTTTACCATTGCGGTGGAGGCTGTCTTTAACACACATCCGGCGGTATTTCGCTCTGCCCTGGTGGGGATTGGCAGGC